>CAJAKX010000340.1 GCA_903940425.1 uncultured Opitutia bacterium
CCCGGACGCGCCCAATCACCCTGACTTTCCGAGCGCCATGTTGCGGCCCGGCGAGACCTACCACCACACGATGGTCTGCCGTTTCAAGAACTGAACGCCCGGGTTCACGACAAGGAGCGGTCCGGCCGCGCCATGACTTGGCTCGGGAACGGCCCTTGATGGCGCAGAAAGTGGAGTGGGGAAGAAAGGCGGCAGGCTGTGGAATTTATTTCTCTTCGCCGCCGACGTTGAATATCAACCTCAGTGGCTTAGCGCTTCGCTTTGTTCCCCCGTGCGGGGGAAAGCACCCGCCCCAATCCAGACAATCGCGAGAACTATGAGAACATTGACTTGTTTATTCTTCCGGCTGCCGGCGTTGGTGATCTCCGTCGCCGCGATCACCGTGCTCGGTCTGGTGCCGAGCCGTGGCGCGACCACCGACCTCACCGCACCGCATCTGCAAAAGCAGGGCACCGCCACGCAACTCGTCGTGGACGGCCAGCCGTTCCTCATCCGAGGCGCGGAATTGAACAACTCCAGCGCCTCCAGTCTTGATTACCTGAAATCACTCTGGCCGCGGCTCGTGGCCAGCCGCCTCAACACCGTGCTGGCTACCGTGAGTTGGGAGTTGATCGAGCCGGAGGAGGGCAAGTTTGATTTCAAACGGGTGGACGGTCTGATCGATGAGGCGCGGGCAAGCAATCTGCGTCTGGTTCTGCTCTGGTTTGGCAGTTGGAAGAACGGCAAATCCACCTACCAGCCGCTCTGGGTCAAGACCAACCAGGCGCGCTTTCCACTCGTCCAGAACGAGCAGGGCAAAAGTCTGAACACCCTCACCCCCTTCAGCGACGCCAACTGCGAGTCCGACACCCGCGCCTTCGCTGCGCTCATGCGGCATCTTGGCGAAGTGGATGGGCGCCGGCACACGGTCCTCATGATCCAGGTGGAGAACGAAATGGGTGTCCTCGAAGATTCCCGCGACTATGGTCCCGTCGCGAACCAGGCGTTCGCGGGTCCCGTGCCGGAGGAATTGATGACCTATCTCGTGGCGCACAAGGACGCGCTCGTGCCGGAGCTGCGCGAGCTGTGGGCGGCGAACGGTTCCAAGACCTCGGGCACCTGGACGGAAGTCTTCGGCCCGGGCAAACCCGCGGGCAAAGAGATTCCCGTGCGCACGCTCAGTCCGCCTTTGACAGAACAGGAACACGAGACCGCCTGGCGGAAGCTGCACTGGCCCGTGGATGAGATTTTCATGGCGTGGCGCTACGCCCGTTACCTCAACAAGGTGGCCGCGGCCGGTCAGGCGGAATACCCACTCCCGATGTACGTGAACGCGTGGCTGCAACAGCGCGACCACGCCTGGCCCGGCACCTATCCCAGCGGCGGGCCGTTGCCGCAAGTGATCAACGTGTGGCAGGCGGGCGCGCCGGCGATCGGGGTTCTGGCGCCGGACATCTACGTGCCGGAATTCGAGGAAGTCTGCGAGCGGTACCATCGTTGCGGCAATCCGCTGTTCATTCCCGAGGCCCGCGGCGACGGGCCCGGCGCCGCCCAGGCGATCTGGGCCTTCGGCAGACACGATGCCATCGCCTATTCGCCCTTCGGGATCGACCGGTTCGCCGGAGCGGACACGGAACTGGCCCAAGCTTACGACATCATTGCGCAGGTGTCGCCGCTCATCCTTGAACATCAGGGCAAGGGAACCATGACCGCCCTGCTGGTGGACCGCGACGGCGCGCCGCAAACCGTCCGACTCGGCGACTACCATATCGAAGCACGCTATTCCGTGCGTACCTTCGGCCCGGCCAGCGCCAATCCGCCTCCCGAGCGCGTAGCCGGGCTTTTTATTTCCATCGGGCCGGACGAGTACGTGGTCGTGGGCCGCGCCATGAATGTCTATTTTACTTCGGCCGTGACCCCGGCCGACAGCGTGGGACTCGGCACGGTGGAAGAAGGCGTCTATACGGATGGCCGTTGGGTGCCGGGCCGCCGGCTCAACGGCGACGAGACTCCGGAATGGAAAGCGCTGCGATTCCGCGCCGAGAATTACGGCATCCAACGCGTGAAACTGTACCGTTACCACTGACGATTGGGAAAAGCCCAATGCCGGTCTGGAATGCACCCTGCGGGTAGCATGCGCCCGATCAAGCTGGCCGGCATGGAGCAAATGGAATGCGCCGGCCGTGCCGTCCTCGCGCAGCGTTGACTGCGATTGCGGGTACACTATCAAGGCCGGCATGACAACGAACTCCTTGGGCCGGATGGCGGTGGCGTTATGGGTCGGCGTAGTCCTCTTGGGATTTCCGGACACGGCAGTGGCCGAGGATTCCGAACCCGCTCCCGTCGCGATGGGCGACAACACCTACAGTCTCACCCGCAGGGCGGGGTTCGCCTTTATCCGCAACACCACCCAGCTCGAAAAGGAGGCCCGGGCGGACGCGGCCGAGTTTTGCGCCGGCCTGGGCCGGAAGATGAAGGAGGTGTCGATGTCCTCGCAAAAGGCGTCGCCGATTTTTGGAGGCATTTCGCAGGCGACGATCATCTTCAAGGCCCTCGATCCTGCCGATCTGGAACTGGCCGGCACGCAGGCTTTCGCGGCCAACGCGCCGGTTCCCGCGGCCGGGGCGGGTGATCTCGAGAAGCTCGCGGGCCTGCACGACAGGAAGCTGTTGTCGGACTCGGAATATGAGGACGCCACGAAGCGGCTGAAGGAGCGATTGAACGATCTCGACCAACTCGTCGAACTCCATCGGAAGGGCGTTCTAACGGATGCCGAGTATGAGGCGGCCAGGCGCCGGTTGACGGAGCGCGCGCCGTAGCGTGCCGCCCCACGGCAGGCAGATAGGGATCAAGGTTCATCGACAGGCTCGGGGCCATTCGACGCGCGACAAGCATCAATTCGTTGGATTGCATTGGGTTTGCCGGCCGCAGGCC
>CAJAKX010000341.1 GCA_903940425.1 uncultured Opitutia bacterium
CCTCCGTAATGTCATTGCGGCGCTCTTGAGTACATGGCCGGTGCAGAAGTTGGAAAACGGCGCGAAACGCCCTAAACGCATCTTCTACGTCCAGATAAGGGTCAGGATACCGTCTCGGCGAAAAATGGAAAAGGACAGGTCTCGTTAAGTCCTGAAAAACCGATTTTCAAAACTTCCTGGAGATTTCAGAGCTTTCCTCACCGACACCACTAGAGTTTATGGCCTTCTGCGGTTGGCGTCCCCACGGGGATTGGTTGGCCTCCAGCCAATCGCTGTCGCGATCCGCGCTGCGTGCGGCCCCATCTCCGCTCGTTCCACTCGCTCCGTCGAACCCCGGTTCTCACCGTGAAAGAGTGGTGTCCGTGGACCGGACCACCGTTCACTGCTTGATCGTGCCCTTTAGCCGGATGTCCCGGGACGAGGCGCCGACCAGCACGTCGAATACGCCAGGCTCGAGTGTCCATTGTTTCTTCTCCGGATCATAGAACTGAAAGGCCCGCTCGTTTATGGGAATGCTCACGGTCCCCGTCTCACCGGGCGCCAGCGAAACCTTGCTGAAGCCCTTTAGTTCCTTGAGCGGGCGCGGTACGGAGCAGTGCTCCGGGCTCACATACAACTCGACCACTTCTTCACCTGCCCTCTGGCCGGTGTTCTTGATGTCCGCCTTGACCATCCAGGCGTGCCCGCCGGTCTGCTCGACCCGCAGGCTGCCATACTCGAAGGTCGTATAGGAAAGACCGTAGCCGAAGGGAAAAAGCGGATCGATCTTGTGCCGGTCGTAGTAGCGGTAGCCGACGAATACGCCTTCGTCATAATGAACCTTCAGGCCCGGATCCCTGTAGCCATTGAAGGCCGGCGACTGGCTGCGATCCTGCAGGTAGGAGAACGGCAGCTTGCCGGAGGGATTGACCTCGCCGAAGAGGATTTGCGCGAGGGCAGTGCCACCCTCCTGGCCGGGGTACAGGGCCGCAATGACTGCCTTCGCCTTGCCGAGCCAGTGTTGCATCAGGACAGGCACCCCACCGTAGACTACCACCACGGTGTGGGGATTGGCCTCAGTCACGGCTTGGACCAGCTCGTCCTGGTTGTCCGACATCTTGAAATCGCCCACGTCCGCGCCCTCGGATTCCAGAAATGCGGCGTTGCCCACGCAAAGAATGACCGCGTCCGCCTGTCTGGCGATCTGCACGGCGTCGGCAATCGTGGGGTCCGGGGTGATGTCGTCTGGATTCTGCCAGCCCAGGCGCATCGAGGCGTCGCCGCCGACCTGGTTGTAGTCGATTTGAATCTCATACTCCTTCCCGGCCTCCATGGGCACATCGCAGGACCGGATCACTTCGCCGTGCTGGCCCCAGTTGTCCACCATCAGCCTGCCGTTGATGGTGAGACGCGAGCCGTCATCGCTGCTGATCGCCAGGCGGTAACGGCGCGTGACCGGCGGGAGGAATTTGCCCGTCCAGCGGACCGCAAAGTCGGTGAGGCTGAGGCGGGGATCGGCGCCGGCAGCGGAAAAGTTAAAATCGATTAGCGGGTCGATCCGGGTGAAGACCGGCGGGCCTTCGAAGCGTGAATTGGCGAAGTATTCTCCGAGCAGACCCTCGCTCCGGCCGTCCGGCGTGCGCAGATACTTGGAGGGAAGCGGCACCGGCCTGACCGGATCGATGTGCGTGCCCTCGGCGTAGGCAATCTTCACTTGGTTTCCGAGCAGGGCCGCCACGCCCTCGTAGGGGCTGACCGTCTCCCACGGCTGGACCATGGAACTGCCGCCGCCGCCGGTGCGGGCGGTTTTGGCATGGGGTCCGATGAGGGCGATCGTCTTGATCCGCTCCCTGGCCAGGGGCAGTAAACGGTCGTTTTTCAGGAGCACGATGCTCTTCCGGGCCATCTCCAAGGCCAGGTTCCGATGGGACTCGCTGCGAATGATGCTTTCATCCTCCGCGGGCGCGGGATTGTCGAAGAGGCCGGCGAGGAAACGCACCCGGAGCTGGCGGCGCACCTTGTCGTCGATCACGGCTTCGGACACCCGGCCGTCCTGCACCGCGGCCAGCAGGCGATCCTTGAACCAGACCGGATGGGGCATCTCCAGATCCAGCCCGGCGTTGGCCGCCCCGACCGCGCTATACACGGAGACCCAGTCAGACATGACGATACCTGGAAAGCCCCAGTCGTTTTTCAGGATGTCCGTCAGCAGGTGCCGATTTTCGCTGCAGTGCGCGCCGTTGACGATGTTGTAGGCCGACATCACCGCCAGCGCTTGGCCCTCTTTGACGGCCGCCTCAAAGGCGGGCAGGTGGATCTCGCGCAGGGTGCGTTCGTCAACCTGCACATCGTAGTGGTTGCGCTCCCATTCCTGGTCGTTGCAGGCGAAATGCTTCACGGTGGCGATCACGTGCTGACTTTGCACGCCTTGGATGACACTCACCGCCATGCGGGAGGACAGAAATGGGTCCTCCCCGAAACTCTCGAAATTGCGCCCGTTGAGGGGAAAACGGTGGATGCCCACGCAGGGACCCAGGATGCAGTTTTTCCCCTTGGCTTTCGTTTCCTCCCCGAGGGCCACGCCGTAGCGATGGATCAGTCCGGTGTCCCACGAGGCCGCCATGTTGATGGAGACCGGGAAAGCCGTGGCCGCGCCGGTGCGCACGCCGACGGGTCCGTCCGTCATGCGGATGGGCGGAATGCCGAGGCGCTCCACGCCGCAGGCGTTGAAACCCGTCTCGTCACCGCCCAACAGGGTGATCTTCTCCTGCGGCGTCATTTGTTGCAGTAGATCCTCGACGCGCGTTTCGACGGGAAGATTGGAGTCCTTGTACTTCTGGCCGGGGGGGGTGTTGCCCATCAATGCAAGGGGAGGGTAAAGCATGGCAATCAAGATGATTAAACGTCTCATGGATGGTAATCGCTGAATTCGGACAGGACCGAAAGATCATCATTGAAGAGGGATGTCCGGACGATCTCAAAATGCATTCGCTGCATTTCAACCAAGTCCTTCCTCCAGTGCCGACAGAAAGCCGGTGTATTTCATGCGCCACGCAGCGGCGTCTTGCTGCTGACCAAGTCCATCAGCAAAATCACTTGCGCGATCGCTGATTTTGGCGTCCCCACGAGCGGAGCGCGACGCCCCGGGGTCTGGTCCAACGATCAGCGCTGGTCTTGCCATCCCCGGCAACTGACAGGATCCAGGACCAAGCTGGGAAGGCCGCGCCGATTCCCGGCCGTTGAACGCTCTGGTCGGGTTTCACCCCATGGCGCCGGCCCGATGGCTGGCCTATGCTCGAAACGCCGGCGCATTGAGTCCGAACTCTTCCCCCCGAGAGGGGGGCGGCGCTGAAGTCGTCGACTCTGCGCAGCCGGCCCATCCATTCACCATGCCTGACTTTTCCTGTCCCGCACCGCTTGCGCCTGACGTTCCGCCATCCTTTCTCGAAAAACCGGAGCCGACAGCGGTTGAGCCCGAGCCCTATCCCTTGGAGCGCAGCGGCCTGCAACTCTATCTCCAGAAAATTGCCAAAACACCGCTCCTCACCATCGCCGAGGAGGTGACCCTTGCCCGCCGCATCCGCCGGGGCGACCAGGCGGCGCGTGATCATATGATCCAAGCCAACCTGCGCCTGGTCGTCAAAATCGCGTTTGATTACAAGAATTTTGGCCTGCCCCTGCTCGACCTTATCAGCGAAGGCAACATCGGGCTCATCAAGGCCGTCGTGCGTTTCGACCCGCGCAAAGGCGGAAAACTCAGCACCTATGCCGCCTGGTGGATCAAGCAATCCATCAAGCGCGCCCTCGCCAACCAATCAAAGACCATCCGTCTGCCCGTCCACCTCGTGGACAAGATCTCCAAGATGCGCCGGGCCGCCATGAAGCTCGCCGAGGAGTTCGGTCGCGAACCGACCGACGAGGAGGTGGCGATGGAACTCAACATCTCCGTCAACAGGGTCGCCCACCTCAAGTCCGTCAGCATCCGCCCGACCTCGCTCGACGCGCCCATCGGCGAGGACGGCGCATCCGCCACGTTCGGCGAAATCGTAGGGGACGAAAATGCCGTCAGTCCCTACGAGAACCTCCGGGAGCGCAGCCTCAAGTCCGACCTCAACACCATGATCGCCTCGCTCGACAAACGCGAGGCCGACATCCTGCGCATGCGCTTCGGACTCGACGGCCACGACGAGCAGACCCTCGAGGAAGTCGGCAAGAAATTCAAAGTCACCCGGGAGCGGGTGCGGCAACTCCAGTACCTGGCCCTCAGAAAAATCCGCAAGCTCATGGCCCGGAACGAGGCCCAGCGGAGTGTCGAGGAGATTGAGCAGGACGACCGCCTGCGCAAGCGCATGGAGGTGTTGCGCGAATTCTTCGAGAGCAAGGCCGGGAAGAAAACCGGGAAAAATTGAAGCCCCCTTCCCTTCCCGAGGACCGGCAGTTCGCTGCCGGCCTTTTTTTGCTGTCAAATTTCCGAACGGCGCGCCGACCGCAGGGTGACCGGGCCGCCATTCCGGTCTTCCTCTGCTGGCCCGGCGTCACGGAAGCTGCTGCCACCGGACCGTTGAGTTCCTCGGCCATCGAACGCACGTGCGAAGAAAGCTACCCTCAACTCGCCACAATGAATGCTGCGTGGACCGTAGTGTAGAGTTGCCCTCAGGAACCCCGCCATCCTGCTGTTATTCAAAGCAATTTTGAAAGGTGGCGTCCCCACGGGGAGATGACCAACGGCATTTTTCCGCACGTCCTCAGAGGAGAGCGAACTCAGCGAACAGCAAAAAGACGCCGAGTTGTGTAGAGTTTTGTGTAAGGGTCCCCGGCCCTCGCGGATGTTCTTCTTGGCCGCCAGGGATACGATTAGCTTTTCGCCGTAGCTAGGCGTTGTCGCTTTCGCGCGAACGCCAGCAACCGCAACGCAATTTGTGCCAGCGAAAGCGACAACGCTGAAACCGAACGGTTAGAACTGGCACCGGGCAGCGGAAGCGCAATAAGACTAGCCCCGTTTCACTGAACCGCATTAGAGTGAGGCAGGACGAGCCGCGATGTCGCTTCGGGGCTTCTTCGGCTCGATAATCAACAAATTGATGGGAGAAAAGTCATGAACATCCGTTGCTGTTGCTGGAGGATTAGTGTTTTTGTTGGAACTATTTGGTTCTCATGCTCGCCCGTTGCGGCCGCGGCGGCACGCGAAGTTTGTTCGCCCGACGGGAAGATCGCCATAACCATCTACACCGACGCCCCCCTGGGCTACAGCATCACAGTGGACGGCAAGCCGGTATTGCTGCGGTCCCGCCTTGGACTGGAACTGGCTGGCAATGTGAAACTGGGGGAGCAACCCACCGTCCAGAGCGAAGAGCGGAAATCGGCCGACAATCATTGGGAAAACAACTTCGGCAAGAACCGCAACGTGCGGGATCATTACAATGAATTGAACCTGACGCTGAAGGAAGACGATCGCACCTTTGGCGTAGTCGCCCGGGCGTATGACGACGGCGTGGGTCTCCGTCTGGTTCTCCCCAAGCAGCCCGGAATGGATTCCTTTGTCGTCACGCGCGACGCCACGGAGTTCACGTTTGCCGGCGACCATCAAGTCTGGGCGGGCTGGAACAACCCGGAGGGCCCAAGCCGCCCGGAGGGCGGATTCGTCGGCTCGCAGGAGTGGCGATACCTGCCCGCGAAGCTTTCCACGCTAAACCCTAATTTCAAACATGGACTGCCGTTTCTAGTCCAGACCCCTGCGGCGTATGTCGCCATCACCGAGTCCGACCTGCTCGACTGGTCCGGCATGTGGCTCGTCCCCAAGGCTGGCGCCAAAAACACGCTGGAGGTGCAACTCGCTCCGCCGACACCGGCGCAGCCCTGGCCGTCACGCAAGCCGTCGGCGACAAATGGGGTGGAGGCACAATCCGCTCCGCCGGTGGGCGAGGTTCAGAAGGGCCTGGTTGTGGCCAAGACTCCCCACAATTCCCCCTGGCGGACATTCATCATCGGCCGCCAGCCTTACGAACTCATTCAGAGTGACCTGGTGTTGAACCTCGCCACCCCGAGCAAGATCGCCGACGCCTCCTGGATCAAGCCGGGCATGTCGTCCTGGGGTACCTGGTGGTCCGCCACGGGGCAAAACGACCTCCCGACGCTCAAACAGTACATCCAGCTGGCCGCCGACATGGGCTGGCCGTATCAATTGTCGGAGATTTACGACAAATCGATTGTGCCCGATTTGGTGACCTATGCCAAGGAACGGGGCGTCCGCGTGTGGCTGTGGTTCCACTTCAACGACTTCATCGACAGCGCGGTCTATAAAAGAGACTTCCCCATGTACGCGCAATGGGGCCTGGCGGGACTGAAGATCGACTTTATCGATCGCGACGACCAGTGGGCAGTCAACTGGTACGAAGATATCTGCAAGACGGCGGCCGAAAACAACCTGCTGATCGACTTCCACGGCGCGTACAAACCGACCGGCCTGAATCGCACCTGGCCCAATCAGATCACGCGCGAGGGCATCCAAGGCAATGAATATAACAAATGGAGCACCAAAGAAACCCCCGAGCACAGGGCCACGCTGCCCTTCACGCGCATGCTGGCCGGCCCGGGCGACTACACACCGGGTGGCTTCCACAACCGCCAGCCGTCACAGTTCGAAAACGTAAAGGTCAATACGCAGGTGCAAGCTACGCGCGCCGGCGAAC
>CAJAKX010000342.1 GCA_903940425.1 uncultured Opitutia bacterium
CTGCAACCGTCCCGGCAGCTGCGACCAGGCAAGGCCTAGATTGTGGTGCGCCTCGGCATAATCCGGTTTCAGGCGCAGCGCTGCTTCAAACTGGGCGGCCGCGTCGTTCAGCCGACCGGGCAGCTGCGACCAGACGACGCCCAGATTGTTGTGCGCCTCCGCGTAGGCCGGTTTGATCCGCAACGCTTCCTCATACTGGGCGGCCGCGTCGTTCAGCCGGCCGGGCAGCTGTGACCAGGCGTTGCCCAGATTGCAGTGTGCTTCGACATAATCCGGCTTCAGGCGCAGCGCCGCCTCATACTGGGCGATCGCATCCTGCAACCGTCCCGGCAGCTGCGACCAGGCAAGGCCTAGATTGTGGTGCGCCTCGGCAAAATCCGGCTTCAGGCGCAGCGCCTCCTCATACTGGGCGATCGCGTCCTGCAGCCGCCCCGGTACCTGCGACCAGACGAGACCCAGGTTGTTGTGCGCCTCGGCCGAATCCGGCTTCAGGCGCAGCGCCTCCTCAAACTGGGTGATCGCGTCATTCAGCCGCCCCGGCAGCTGCGACCAGGCGAGACCTAGGTTGTTGTGCGCCTCGACATGATCCGGCTTCAGGCGCAGCGCCTCCTCATACTGGGCGGCCGCGTCGTTCAGCCGCCCGGGCATCTGTGCCCAGGCGACGCCCAGATTGTAGTGCGCTTCCACGTAGGCCGGTTTGATCCGCAGCGCCTCTTCATACTGGGCGGCCGCGTCATTCAATCGCCCCGGCATCTTCGACCAGACGGCGCCCAGATTGTAATGCACCTCGGCATAACCCGGCTTCAGGCGCAGCGCCTCCTCATACTGGGCGATCGCGTCATTCAACCGGCCGGGCATCTTCTCCAAGGCGAGCCCCAGGTTGTTATGCGCCCGCTCATTGTTCGGCTGCTTGGCCACCGTGTCGCTCCAGATGGCCAGTTCACTGCGATAGTCCTGGTTGCGCTGGATCGTGAGCCAGCCCAGTCCCACTGCCGCGGCGGCAAACACCAGCAGGCTGCGTCGTCCCATCCTCGTATACAGCCCAAGCACCCCCAGCCCGAGCACGGCAGCCAGCGGCAGGTACATGCGATGCTCAGCCATCGGCTGTCCGGCCAATGGCACCACACTTGATGCCGGGGCTAGAATCACGAAAACCCACGCGCCGGCAAACCCGACCACCGGCCAGCGCCGCAAGGCAACCATTGTCCCCGCCACTAACACGATCAGAACCACCACATACGGTGTGATCTCGCCGGCGTGGTGAACGATATCGGTGCCATAGTCCAATACGAGCGGATGCGGCCAGACTGCCAGCTTGAGGTACAGCACCACTGAGTGGCAGGAGTTCAACGCATAGCGCCACCACGTTACTCCCAGTCCGAATCCGGCACTTCGCTGGTGCACGCCCGTCAATAAAGGCACGAGGAGCAACCACATGCTCGCCAGTCCAAGATAATAGCGCCAGCGCCGCCGCCACGCCTCGAGAAAGGATCCGGCGACAAACGTGCGGTCGTAAAGCAGGACCATCACCGGCGCCGTGACGATCATCTCCTTGCTCAGCACGCCCAGCAGGCCCGCCCCGACCGAAAGCACCTGCCACCTGGCGGGCGCGGCCGACTCCATGCTGCGAACAAAACAATAAAGCGTGAGCAGATAAAAAAGCCCCATCAGCGACTCGTAGCGCTGGGTGATATATGTCACCGCTTCGGTTTGCAGCGGATGCACGGTCCAAATGACC
>CAJAKX010000343.1 GCA_903940425.1 uncultured Opitutia bacterium
CGCAGGTTTCAATCGCACGGCCTGCGATGGGATCGCGCCACGCCTCCCACAGGCCGGCGAAACAGAACGGAGTTCCGTCCTGGCGTCGGAACAGATAGGGCTGTCGTCGCCGACCGCGGCCCTGCCATTCGTAAAAGCCGCTCGCCGGGATGAGGCATCGGCGGCGGCGGAACGCTTCGCGAAAAGTCGGACGGACGGCCAGACTCTCGGCGCGGGCGTTGGCCGGCGCGCGGGCGGTGTCGGCGTCCCTGGCCCACGCCGGTACGAGACCCCAGCGCAGGGTGATGATCTCCCGCGCTTCTGCGGCGGACTGCCTGCGCACCACCGGAATATGCTGGCCGGGGGCAAGATTGTAGCGCGACCGCCACTCGACCGGACGGGAGATCGCCAGATACTCCGCCAGCGCCTGCAACGCCTCCAGATGCAGCACATAGCGGTAGCACATAAGACCAAGGTTAGCGGGCTTCCGGGCCCGAGAAAACTCCGAAACACCGCCCAACCCCGTCCTTGACACCCCAGAGCGGCTCCAGTCACCTTGACCCTCTTTTTTCGACAATATCATGCTACCTACATTCCGCCCCCACCGCAAAAAGCGCGCGCGTCACATCGGTTTCCGTGCCCGCATGTCCACCAAAGGCGGTCGCAAGGTGCTCGCCGCCCGCCGCCGCAAAGGCCGCAAGCGCCTGACGGTCGTCTGAGCGCATTCGCGGCGTCCTGTTCCGTGCCCGCGGCCAGTCTGCTTCGATCAGCGCCGGATCCGCTCCCCCCGATGCACTTGCGCACCGAACAGCGTCTGCGGCGTCAAAACGACTTCCGCCGCCTCCGTGAACAGGGCCGGCGCATCGACGGCGGTGCCTTTACCCTGTGGTGGCGGAGTCGCGATGCAGCCGGGGCCGTCCCGGCTCCGGCCTTGGTGCGCGTGGGCGTGGTGGCCTCGATCGCCGCGATGGGCCCGGCCGTGCGCCGCAATGCCGCCAAGCGCCGCCTGCGCGAAATATTCCGCCGCCACCAAACCCTGCTCCCCCCGGGAACCGATCTGTTGCTCGTGGCGCGACCCCCGTTAAACCGGCTTGCGTTCCGCGAGGTCGAATCGAAGTTCATTGAGGCCTGTCATCGCCTGACGGGAGCCAAAACATGAGCGCATCCGGCAAAATCCCTTCCATCCTTCGGCGTGTGCTCGGGCTGACCGCGTCCCTCCCGACGCGCTTCCTGCTCGGCATGATCTGGCTCTACCGCCGCGCGCTTTCACCGGTGCTGCCGGTGGTGTTCGGCCCGGCGTGCGGCTGCCGTTTTCATCCGACCTGCTCGGTCTACGCCGCGCAGGCCGTGCGGGAACACGGAGCCCTCATGGGGTCGTGGCTCGCGCTGCGCCGCCTGCTCAAGTGCCATCCCCTGCATCCCGGCGGCTTTGACCCCGTTCCGCCTTCGCCAGGGCGCCGTCCGACCTGTAGGGCGGTGCTTCAGCCCGCGATCATGGACGCTTCAGGGCGGGCTGAAGCACCGCGCTACCGCCCCTTCACTTTCACTTTCGCATGGATAAAAAAAATACTCTCATCGGCGCTCTGCTGCTGATCGCGGCCTTTGCCAGCCTTTACCTCGGCTCGCGCCTGTCGCCGCCCTCCGCGCGCCCCCCGCAGATCAGCCAACCGGCCAGCCGGCCGGCCGACGCATCAGCGCCGGCGAATCCCGCCACCCAGCCCCCCCCGGTCATGCCGGCGGACGCCGCCTTTGCCGCCGTGGCCAAGGACAATGCCGGCGCCAGGCTCACCACTCTCGCCAACGATTACGTCGAAGTGAATCTCACCGACTTCGGCGGCGCCATCCTCGACGTGGCCTTCAAGAAGTATAGCGCCGAACTGGATAAACCCGGGCCTTATGTCTTCAACCAGCTCCACGCGGATCCCCTCCTGGCGTTCACGGAGGACTCCTCGCCGGGCCTTGGCCGCACGACGCTTTACCAACTGGTGTCGGCGACACCCACCGAGGCGGTGTACCGCGCCATCCTTGAAAACCGCCTCGAAGTCACCCGCCGCTATGTGATCCACGTCCCGGGTGACTCCACCGGCGACCCCTACATCGTCCGTCACGAAACCACGTTCCGCAATCTCACCACGGAAACGGCGCCGCTGCCGCGGGTCGCGCTCAGTCTCGGCACCGCGTCGCTCGTCAACATCAATGACTACGGCCAGTATCTCAACATCGCGAGTTACGATGGCAGCAGCACCCAGTTCATCGATCGCTCCGAGCTGGAAGGCGCCGGTTTCATCGGGCGCATGCTCGGCCGGGACACCACCCCCAAGTCCCTCGTCGAAAAAACCGGCACGTTTGTCTGGGCCGCGGTGAAAAACCAGTTTTTTGCCAGCATCTTTGTCGCCGACAAGCCCGGCTCGGCCGTCATCGTCCGGCGCATCGACCTGCCGCCCTTTCCCGGCACGCCGCGGGTCAACATCGGGTTGACCGGCGCGGAGCGCTTTGAGCTGCCGGCCCTGGCCCCCGGTGCCTCGGTCACTCTCGCGGGCAACCTCTACGTGGGCCCCAAGGAATACCGCCGCCTCTCCCAGTTCGCCCACAACGAGGACAAGGTCATGCAGTACGACCGGTATCTCTTCAGCCGCATCTTCCTCGGCGGTTATGTCGCGCCCTTCATGAACACCCTCATGAACTGGACGCATCGCTGGGTGTTCAACTGGGGCCTGGCCATCATTGTGATGACGCTCATCATCAAGACCGTCAGCCTGCCGTTCACCCTCGCGGCCTCGCGCTCTGCCAAGCGCATGCAGAAATTCCAGCCGGAGATCCAGGCGCTCAAGGAGAAATACAAGGACAACCCCCAGAAGCTGAATCAGGCGACGCTCGAGCTGTTTAAGGCGCACAAGATCAACCCGCTGGGCGGCTGCCTGCCGATGATCATCACCATGCCGCTCTTTATCGGCTTCTTCTCCATGCTGCAGAGTTCGGCCGAGCTGCGTTTCCAGAGTTTTCTCTGGGCTCACGACCTTTCCATGCCCGACACCATCTGGCGGGTTCCCGGCTTCGGCTTTCCTTTGAACATCATGCCGCTGCTCATGGGCGCCACGATGCTCTTCCAGATGCGCCTGACCCCGCAGCCGACCGTCGACAACGCCCAGGCCAAGATGATGAAATTCATGCCGGTCATCTTCACCCTGTTCTGCTACAGCTTTTCCTGCGCGCTCGCGCTTTACTCCACCGTCAACGGCCTCTTTACCATCGGCCAGCAGCTGGTCATCAACCGCATGAAGGATGTCGAGCCCGCGCCGGCCGCCGGACCGGGCAGCATGAAGAACGTGACCCCCGCGAAAAAGAAAGGGCGCAAGGGATAAGTTGTAAGCGCGTAAGCTCTGCAAGCTACTGGCCATTTAAGCCTCTCCTCCCATGTCTGGTCATAGCAAATGGGCCAAAGTCAAACGCGCCAAGGCCGTCACCGATTCGCGCCGGGGTAAGATTTTCAGCCGCCTTGCACGCGAGATCACCATGACGGCCAAAGCCGGCGGTGGCGATCCCGGCATGAATCCGCGCCTGCGCACCATCCTCATGAAGGCGCGCGAGGCCAACATGCCCGCCGACAACATCGACCGCGCCATCAAGAAGGGCACGGGCGAGCTGCCCGGCGTGATCTACGATGAGGTGACCTACGAAGGCTACGCGACGGGCGGCGTCGCCCTGATCGTGCAGGTGACCACCGACAACAAGAACCGCGCCGCCTCCGAGGTGCGCAGCGTTTTCGCCCGGTATGGCGGCAACCTAGCCGGCGCAGGCGCCGTGCTCTACAAATTCCAGCACCTCGGCCAGTTCCTCGTCGGCAGGGACAAGGCCTCCGAGGACACGCTCGTGGAAGTCGCCCTCGACGCCGGTGCCGACGACGTCATCACCACCGAGCACGGTTTCGAAATCCGCTGCGCCATCAAGGTCTTCGACACCGTCATCCACGCCCTGGAAAAAAAAGGCATCAAGCCCGACTCCGCCGAGATCGCCTACGTGCCCACCCAGACGATCCCTGTCGCCAGCCTCGACGCGGCGCGCTCGCTCGTGAAATTGCAGGAGGCGCTGGAGGAGCTCGACGACGTGCAAAACGTCTTCTCGAACGAGGAGATGGACGACGCGCTCAGCGAGCAGGCGCACCAAGGCTGATTTTTCTGCCGGGCGGCGGCGGGCTTCGCCGCGCGGTTAAGACACGGTTTTCGCTTTGCCTCCCGCCGCGTCCTCTGTGTCCTCTGTCTTGCAAAGAATCCCATGAACGACGCGGAGGAAGACATCCCCATCGTGCCCCCCGAACCCGGCGAGGTCGGCCTCGTCGAGCCGCACGACTTTGTCCACGCGCAGCCGTTCACCTTCGAGAGCGGCCAGGTTCTGCCCGGCTTCACCCTGCGGTACGAGACCTACGGCCGGCTCAACGCCGCCCGCGACAACACGGTCGTGATCTGCCATGCGCTCAGCGGCGACCACCACTGCGCCGGCATCCACGCCCTCACCGATGCCAAGCCCGGCTGGTGGAACAATTTCATCGGGCCGGGCAAGGCGATCGATACGAATCACTTTTTCGTCCTCTGCGCCAACGTCCTCGGCGGCTGCCAGGGCTCCAGCGGGCCCTCGTCGACCGACCCGCGCACCGGCCGGCCGTTCGGCCTCGCGTTTCCCTTCGTCACCATCCGCGACATGGTGCATGCGCAAAAACTCCTCTGCGACCACCTCGGCCTGGTCTCGCTCGCCGCCGTCATCGGCGGTTCGATGGGCGGGATGCTGGTGCTGCAGTGGGGCCTCGAGTATCCGGCCTTCGTGCGGCGCCTGATCCCCTTGGCCACGACCGCGCGGGAGAGCGCCCAGGCCATTGCCTTCAACGAGGTCGGCCGCCAGGCCATCATGCAGGACCCGGAGTGGAACCACGGCGATTATCCGAAGGGCGGCGGCCCGCGCGTGGGACTGGCGGTGGCCCGCATGATGGCGCACATCACCTACCTGTCCGACGAGAGCATGGACCAGAAATTCGGCCGTCGCCGGACGAAGCGCCTCACGCCGGCCACCTCCGGCCTCCCGCCCGCCGGTGCGAACGCGCCGGCGGCGTACACCTTCGACGTGCAGTTCGAGGTCGAGAGCTACCTGCGCCACCAGGGCGAGAGCTTCATCAACCGTTTCGACGCCAACTCCTACCTCTACATCACGCGGGCGCTCGACCACTTCGACCTGACCGCCGCCCACGGTTCGCTCGAGCAGGCGTTCGCCGCGGTCGAGGCTGGGACGCTCAGCGTGGCCTTCACCAGCGACTGGCTGTTTCCGTCCGCGCAGAACCGCGAGATCGTGCTCGCGCTCCTGCGCGCCGGCAAACGCGCCAGCTACGCCGAGCTTGCCACCAACCTCGGCCACGACTCGTTCCTGCTCGAGTCCGAGGATCTCTACACCCTGGTGCGCAGCTTCCTCGGCTCGCCCCGCTCGCCATGAACAAGCTTGTCGAGAAACGCACCGTTGACATGCAGATCATCGGCGACTGGGTCGAGCCCGACAGCCGCGTGCTCGACCTCGGCTGCGGCCGCGGCGTGCTGCTCGATTACCTGCAACAGACCAAACAGGTGCGCGGCCTGGGCGTGGATCTGGACTTCCATAAGATCCTCGGCTGCGTGCGCCGCGGCGTCACCGCCTACCAGGGCGATATGGAGGCGTTCATGCGCGCGTTTCCCGACCGGTTTTTCGACCGTGTCATCTGCTCGCGCACCGTGCAGGAGCTGGCCGACCCGGCCGCCGTCATCCTTGAGGCCCTGCGCGCGGGCCGCGCGGTCACCGTCGGCTTCGTCAACCACGGCTACTGGAAAAACCGCGTCGACGCCTTCTTCCGCGGCCGCAAGCCGCGGAATCCCGTGTACACCACCGAGTGGTTCGAGAGCCGCCCGGCAAATCCCGTGAGCATCGCCGATTTCGAGCGTTTCTGCGCCGCCAAGGGGATCACCATCACGCGCCGCGCGCTGCTCCGCGGCGACTGGCACACGCCCTGCGGCTTCCGCCCCAATCTTTTTGCGGGCTACGCGCTGTACGACCTGACGCGTTGAAAGCGCGCAGAAAAAAGGCCGGTTGCGGGGACCGGCCCTGGGAAAAGTCCCGACTCCCGCGCGCGTGGCCGCGGGAATAATCCTCAGACCTCGTACGGCGGGAGCGCTTTCTCGATGCGGTGTTTTTCGAGGCGGGCGAAGAGGGGCAGCCCGTTCTCGTAGGGCACCGGCACCTCGCCCTGGATGAGCGGGAGCGCGTAGCGGAAAAACTGGAAGTTCATGCTCACGCCGTCCTCGTTGATCCACTCGGGCGGAAGTTTCTTCACGCCGTTGGCGATCTCGCTGAGCGGCGCGAGCCCGGTTTCGCAGGTGTAATGGTCGGTGTCGCCGCGCACGAGCACGACCATCTTGTCGGTCTCGCCCGCAATGGCGGCCTTCACCGCGGCCTGGCCGGCGAGGAACGCCTCGTCATTGTCGGTCTTCGAGGAGCAATGCGCGGCGGCGCGCTGCGCGATGCCGAGCTTGGCGGTGCGCGCCTTGACGCCGACCTGCTGCTCGACGAGGCCCTTCAAATACTCGCCCGCGCCGCCGAGCTGGGCATGACCGAACGCGTCGGTACTGCCGCTGTCGGTGGCCACGTAGTTGCCGTCCTTGTCGACGAGGCCCTCGCCGACGACGACGAGGCAGTACTTCTCGCGCTTGAGCACGCGACGCACATCCTCGACGAACTTCTCGGCACTGAACGGCGTCTCGGGCAGATAAATCAGGTGGGGCGGGTCGTGCGGGTGATCGCGGCGCTTGGCGAGGGCGGCGCCCGCGGCGATCCAGCCGGCGTTGCGGCCCATGACCTCGAGGATCGAGACGAGGTCGTTCTGGCCCATGGCCTCGTTGTCGCAGGCCAGTTCGCGCACGGTCGCGCAGATGTACTTGATCACGCTGCCGTAGCCGGGGCAGTGGTCGGTGACGGCCAAGTCGTTGTCGACGGTCTTGGGCACGCCGATGACGCGCAGTTCATGGCCCTGCGCCTGAGCGAGCTTGAAGATCTTGTCGGCGGTGTCCTGCGAGTCATTGCCGCCGCAGTAAAAAAAGTAGCGGATGTTGTGCGCCTTGAACACCTCGAGCACGCGGTCGAAATCCTGCTGCTTCTTGAGCTTGAAGCGGCAGGTGCCCAGCGCGGCACCCGGCGTGCAGCGGAGGGCGCGGATCTGCTGCTGCGACTCGGCCGCGAGGTCGATGAACTCCTCATTGAGGATGCCCAGCACGCCGTTGAGCCCGCCGTAGACCTCCTCGATGCAGTTATGGTTGAGGGCTTCGGCGACCACGCCGGCCACGCTGGCGTTGATCACGGCGGTGGGACCGCCCGACTGGGCCACAAGACAGTTTCCTACGAGTTCAGCCATGGGAGATGAAAGGGTTCAAAACAACGGGAAGAGGAGCAACGAAAGGGTCCGCCCGGAGGCGTGGCAAATCAAATTTCCCAAGAGAATTTTTCTGCTGCTCCGCCGTGGCTCCGGCGCAGCCGGCCGCCCGCTGCAAAATTCTGTTTCCGCCCCTCCGGAATTGTGCACACTGAAACGCACTACCCTCGATTTCACAATTAAAGGAGACCCCATGATGACCTATCGCAAGATGATGATGCTGGCCGCCTTCACTCCCGCCCTGCTAGGTCTGGCGTCCGCGGCGGATGTCGCCGGCCGGTGGAAGGCCGAGTTCGACACCCAGATTGGCCCCCAGAAGTACGTCTACGAATTCAAGGCCGACGGAGACAAGATCACGGGCAAGGCCACCTTTGAAAGGGAACAGGCCAAGGGAGAAGTGGCGCTCAAGGAGATCAAGGTGAACGGGGACGATATCTCCTTCACCGAGCCGCTGAATTTCGACGGGCAGGAGATCCGCATCGACTACAAGGGCAAGGTTTCCGGCGATGAGATGAAGCTCACCCGCCAGGTGGGCGACTTTGCCACCGAGGAACTCGTCGCCAAGCGCGTCAAGGAGCCGGCGGAGAAGCCGGCGGAAGCCGCCAAGTAGGTTAACACGGCCCTCCTGTCCTTTTCCTCCGGGCCCAGGATTTCTTGGCCTTGCTCCTTTGCTGCGACTCGGGGGTCCCCGCTGTCTGGTCCGGCCGGCAAATGTGCGACATGGCTGCAAGCCGTCACACCAGAAGATAGCGACCGTTCTTGCGGGTGCCAACGCGCTTGACGAGCCTTGCCTTGAGCAACGGCGCAAGAATGTAAGCGGCACCCTGTTTGGTAACATCGAGCGCGGTCCAAATCTCTGCGGGAACCAGTCCTTCGGGCCGGTCGCGCAAAAGGTGCAGCAGCCGCTCTTGGCTCGGGCGCAGCACGGTTTTTTTCAAGCCGGCCTTCGCCGCGAACTGCTGCACGCGCAGCCACACGCGCTCCAGTGTCACGCGCAGGCCCTCGGTTGTGTATTCGAGCCATCCGGTCAGGTCGCCACCCGCGGCCGGCACGGCGGCGAGACTGGCGTAATAGCGTGGCCGGTTCTCCAAGTAGAACTCGTCGATGGAAAACACGTGGTGCGTGTCGAACCCACGACGGTAGAGTTCCCAGAGTGCGAGCAGGCGCCCCGCGCGTTCGTTGCCGTCAGCGAACGGATGAATTTCCTCAAACCGGTGGTGCAGGATGGCCGAAGTGAGCACGGGCGGCCACACGGCGCTCGGCCCGTTCCACCAGTCCAGCAGTTCGCGCATCAGGCCCGACACCGCGTCGGGCGGCGGCGGCAGGTGTGGGCCGACGCGTACGGCGATGGTGCGGTAGCGGCCGGCCTCGCCCTGATCCATGATCCCGCCGGCCAGCAGACCATGCAGGCGGAGAATGTCCTCGTGCGTGGCGGATTTCTTCTGCCTCGCGCGTTTCTCCATCCAGCGCAATCCGGCGAAGTAGTTCAGCACTTCGCGCTTCGCGCGCTCCGGGTGGACCGACAACGGCCGGCCGGCCTCGAGCGCCCTCACCTCATCGAGCGTGAGCGGGTTGCCCTCGATGGCCGTGGAGGCGTGCGCGCTGCGCTGCCGGCTGTCCTTCTGCAGCCGGGGAATCCACGCGACCAGGACGGTGGCGGCGGCGATCCTGGCCCGCAGGTCGGCAATGACCTCCAGCTCCCGGAGCAGCCGGGCAGAAACGATGAACCGAGGGGTGAAGGCCATGGTGTGATAAGACAAGCATGAGTCCAGTAATTGGTCAAGTGCCTTTCAGCGTAAGTCCAGTGTAAGCCCAGCAGGCCTTGCCCGCGTTATTTTGTAACGTAATACGTTACAAGTCACCCTGCCTGGGGGGGGGCGTGGCTGTATGCCGCGATGCCGCCGGACTTGGCAAATTCCGCCGCGGATGGGCGAAGCCGGCCCGCCCCTGCCTTCACGCGTTCCGCGCCGACAACCGCGCAGGAATACCTCACCTTGCGGGAATCAATCTATGTGCCTGTCCGCCGCCGGGAGGATTCAAGAGGGTAGACGAACGATCCCCTCTTACTTTTTTTCGTCTCTTATCGTGCGGCGCGCCTACAGCAGCCGGCCGGGCATGTAGTCCGCCGCGCCCTTCACCTGCTTGGCCAGCGGCTGCACCTCGGCCACGAAGGCGTCCACCTGGTGCGGCGCGGCGCCGACAAAACGATTACTCTCGGCGAGGATGGCCTGAAGTTGCTTCTTACCCAAGCCGATGCGCTTGTCCCCCGCAAGGCGCGTCAGCAGGTCGGTCGCGCCGTTGGTGCTGCCCGAGCGCAGCGCCCGGGTGGCGGCGAGGGCGTGCTCTTGGATGGCGGCGTGCGTGATTTCGCGGCCCGCCCCCAGCTTGACCGCCTCCATGAGGATGGTGGTCGTGGCGAGGAATGGCAGGTTGCGTTCGTTCTCGGCGGCGATGGCGGCGGGGAACACCTCCATCTGCTTGAGCACGGTGAGGAAGGTCTCCAGCAGGCCGTCGAGGGCGAAAAACGCGTCGGGCAGCGCCACGCGGCGCACCACCGAGCAGGACACGTCGCCCTCGTTCCACTGGTTGCCGCTGAGCGCCGCGGTCATCGTGACATAGCCGCTCAGCACCACGTTGAAGCCACAGATGCGCTCGCAATTGCGGGCATTCACCTTGTGCGGCATCACCGACGAGCCGACCTGGCCCTCCTTGAAACCCTCGACCAGCAGGCCCTGCCCCGCCATCAGCCGCAGCGTGTGCGCAAAGCTCGCCGGCGCCGCACCCACCTGGTGCAGGGCCGAGACCACGTCGAAATCGAGACTGCGCGGATAGACCTGGCCGACGGCGAGGAGCGGCGCCCGGAAACCGAGATGCCGGAGGATGCGTCCCTCGAGTTCCGCCACCCGGTCGGCCCGGCCGCCGAGCAGGGTGAGCTGGTCAAGCTGTGTGCCGACCGCGCCCTTCAGGCCGCGCACCGGGTAGCGGTCGAGGAGATTCTCCAGCCGTTCCAGCGCGATCAGCAACTCCTGGCCGAACATCGCGAAACGCTTGCCGAGCGTGGTTGGCTGCGCGGGCACGTTGTGCGTGCGCCCGGTGATCATCAGGTCGCGATACGCCTCGGCCTGGCGGGCCAGTGCCAGCAGGCCGGCCACGGTCTTGAAGTGCACGACCTTGAGCGAACGGTGGATCTGGAGCTGCTCGACGTTTTCCGTGAGATCGCGGCTGGTGAGCCCGAGGTGGATGAACTGCCGGCCCGCCAGCTCTGAAAACTCCTCGAGGCGCGCCTTCACGTCGTGCAGCGTCACGCGCTCGCGCTTCAGGATGGAACCGAGGTTGATGATGTCCTTGACGCGTTCGTAGTCCTTGATCGCCTCAGCCGGAATGGGCACGCCGAGGTCCTTCTGGGCCTTCATCACCGCGATCCAGAAATCGCGCTCGAGCAGGATGCGCCCCGGCACGGACCAGACGTCCTTCATCGCGGGCGACGCGTAGCGCTCGGCGAGGACGTTGGCGATGGGCGCCGGCGTCGCGGGCGCGGCCGGCGGGACCGGCGCCTCCGCCGGGGATTCGGGCGCCTTCGCGGGCAGGGGTGCGGCCGTGCTGGACGACGGTGGTTTCAAGGCGGGGAAAAGGGGAGCCGGGAGCCGTAGCAAAACCCGCGCGCGATAGCTACTGAAAAATCACCGCGCGGCGCGGTTAACCTGGATTTGGCACCGCCGGCCTCGATTCCGCCGGGGCCAGGCAGCGCACCGCCATCTCGCGCAACACCTCCTCCTGCTCGCCGGGCCGGTGGACGAGCTCCTCGAAGGCGGCGATGAATTCCTGCTGGTTGTCGATCAGGCGGCGCAATGACGGCAGCCGGCCGTTTCCGGCGAGCTTGCCCAGATACCAGAGATTCTGCGTGAAGACGTTGAACGGGCTCTTTTCCGCCAATCCGCCGAAATGCCGTCCGTAGGCCGCCGCGGCGCGCTCGAAGCCCGCCTTGTCCAGCCCGCGCGGCCCGAGCCGCAGTTCGTCCGTGTCGATCAGCACGCGGAGCTGCAGGAGGAGGCGGTTGCGGTTCTGCAGCGCGGTGATGACCGGCCGCGCGTCGCCGCCCGCGAAGAAGTGCCGGTGCAGCGCGGCGAGCGACCATTTCAGGTCGCCGCTGCAAAACGCCTCCGCCGCCTCGAAAAAATCGCCCCCGGCGAAATTGGGCGTCAGTTCCTCGACGTGCGCCTCGGCAATGGTGCCCGCCTCGTCCGCGTAGGTCGCGAGCTTGCGTACTTCCTCGACGAGCAGCCGGGGGTTGGCGCCCACTTTCGCCAGCAGCAGGCCGAGCGCGTCCGGGGCGATCGTCACCCCCTGCACCTCCGCCTCGGCGAGCGCCACCTGCTCCAGCGCGGCGCCCCCTTCCCTCCCCTCGTCGCCCACCAGCGTGCAGTCCGCCGTCGCCTCGCACCACTTGACGAACGACCGCCGCCGGTCCACCGGCGCGGCGGTGACGACCACCGCGACCTCGTCCGGATTCACGCCCCCCAGCAGGGCCTGCAGCTCCTCCACCTGCCGGAGCGTGCCCTCGGCGCGGCCGGTCACGGTGTCGGCGAGAAAGTTCACGTCCTTCAGCCACACCACGCGCCTGCCGCCGAACAGCGAAATCGTCTGCACCGCTTCGCGCAGGCGGTTCACCGCCGCCTCGACCTCGGCCACGTTGTTGGTGAAACCGTTCAGCACCTCGCGGGAAAACTCGTCCGTCACGTTTGCCGCGAGCGTGTCGTAGCGCTCCTTGCCGAGCCGGTTCACCAGGAAGTCGTCCGGGCCGCAGATGAAGACGAAGGGGTTTGCGGGCATCGTGCTCCGGTTTGCCGGCGAAATCTCCCGAGGGCACGCAAAAAAATTCCGGCCACCGGCCGACAAAATCTTGTCGCGTGCGGCGATTCGTGAAAAAACATCCCGGTCCTCCCCCGCCATGCGCTTCGAAGCCTTCCTCCCGCTCATTTTCGTGGCAATCTTCCTGCTCCTCGCGGGCGTCGCCGTCGTGGGTACCCTGAAGCAGCAGCGCAAGGCCCGCGAGCAGCTGGCCGGGCTCGCCCGCCGCCTCGGCCTCGAACTCAGACGCCAGGAGGCGAAGCTCGGCTTCGAACCCCCGCCCACCGTCGCGGGCCGGCACCGCAACCGCGCGGTCCGGTTCTTCAATTACACGACCGGGTCCGGCAAGAGCAGCACCACCTGGAGCGCGGTGGCGGCCGCCCTGGACGGCGCCGGCGGCTTCAACCTCGAACTCTTCCCGGAAAACTTTGTCACCCGCATCGCCACCGCCCTCGGCCTGCAGGACATCCGCGTCGGCGATCCCACCTTTGACCAGGCGTTCATCGTCAAGTCCAACGATCCGGCCTATGCCGCGGCCGCGCTCCTGCCCGAAATCCGCGCCCGCCTGCTCGCCGAACGCCCGCGCGGCGCCCGCGGCCACCTGGCGATCAAGGACGGCGAGGTGCGCTACGCGGAGGCGGGGGCGTTCGACGACGAGGCCCGCGTGACGCGGCTGGCCGGCATGCTTGAGGTCGTCTGCGATCTCGCGGAGGTGGCCGAGGTCTACAAGGTCTGACCGCGCGGGCCCAGAACCCGTGAACGAAACCGCCGCCGGCGTGTCCCAACTGTTCCACCCGATTCCCATATGCCGTTCCTTCGCCTTCTGCTGATGTCGTGCGTCCTTCCCGCCACCGCGGCGTGGCTGGGCGCGGCGGACGTCGCTCCGACCCAATCGGCCGACGACGCGTCCGCCGCACCGGCTGCATCCACTCCGGCCGCCCCCGACGCGACCCAGGCAGCCGCCATCGGGCAGGCCACCGCCCGTCTCAAGGAGCTGGTTGCGCGGCAGGACGCCCTCCTCGCCGCCCTCGGCAAGGGGAATGCCGACCAAGACAACATCAAGCGCGACATCCAGACCCTCATCTTTGATTATGACGGTTTCCTGCGCGCCCACCCTGCGTTTGCGCCAGGTTATGTCACCTACGGCCTGCTGCTGGGCAAGGTGGGCATGCGCCGGGAGTCATCGGTAATCCTGCTTAAGGCCAACCAGCTCGATCCCGACCTCCCGATCGTGAAGAACCAGCTCGGCAATTATCTCGCCGAGGAAGGCGAGCCGGTTGAAGCCGCCAACTACTTCATCGCCGCCATCCGGCTCGCCCCTGAGGAACCGCTCTACCACTTCCAGCTCGGGACCCTCCTGGCCGAGGCGCGGGACGACTTTCTCAAGAGTGGCCAGTGGACCCGCGCGCAGCTCGACAAGGCCATGCAGGAGGCCTTCAAGCACGCCGCCGAACTCGCGCCGGATAATTTCGCCTTTGCCTACCGTTATGCCGAGTCGTTCTACGACCTCGCCGAGCCGGACTGGGACGGGGCGCTCAAGGTCTGGGGCGCGCTCGAGGACCGCGCCGATCCCGGACTCGAGAAGGAGACCATCCGGCTGCAGGCAGCCAACATTCTCATCAAGCAGAAGAAGTTCGACCACGCCCGCCTGCTCCTGCTCAACGTGGACTCCGAACAACTGAAGACGCAGAAACAGAAGCTGCTCGACCTGCTCGCGGCGAACCCCGAGAAATAGGGCCGCCGTATTCCGTTTGTCATCGCGAGGTCCGTTCTGCCGGACAGCATTCTGCTGGCCAGCAGAACGGCCCGGGGAACTCCCCGCCATGACACGCTGCTTGCGTGCCGCCATCGCCGCCATGTCCCTCCTCTCCAAGCTCGAACGCTCGCTCAGCCGTTTCGCCATCCCGAACCTGTCGCTCTATCTCGTCATCGGGCAGGTCCTCTGCTGGGGCCTGGCGCTGATGACCGGCTTCAACCTCGAGCGCATCGCCTTGCTGCCGGCAGCGGTGCTGACCGGCGAGGTGTGGCGGCTCGCGACTTTCCTGTTTTACCCGCCCAGCCAGAGCGTCGACACGCTCTCCATCGTGTTCCTGGCGTTCGCGTGGTACATGTTTTACCTCATGGGCAGCGCACTCGAGCACTATTGGGGCGAATTCCGCTACAGTGCCTTCATCGGGCTCGGCTGGCTGCTCACCGTGGCCGTGGCGTTCATCACGCCCGGGGTCTACGCTTCCAATCTATTCCTGGCCGGCAGCGTCTTCCTCGCCTTCGCCTATCTCAATCCCGACTTCACGCTGCTGATCTTCTTCATCCTGCCGGTGAAGATCAAGTGGCTGGCCCTGCTCCAGTGGCTCGGCTACGGCTTCGTGCTGGTCGTCGGGCCGTGGCCGGCGCGGCTGCTCGTGCTCGCGGCCACCGGCAACTTCCTCGTCTTCTTCGCCGGCGACATCCGCGACCGGATTCGCGCCGGCCGCCGGCGCATGGCACACCAGGCGAGCGTCTTTGCCGCCAGCCAGGACGAGCGCGAAGCCCGCCACCGCTGCCGCGTCTGCGGCAAGACCGACCTCAGCCATCCGCGGGTGGATTTCCGCTACTGCTCCAAGTGCGCCGGCAACCAGTGCTACTGTCCGGAGCACATTTTCAACCACGAGCACGTGCTGGTGGATGAGGACGCAAAAAAAACGACCTGAGGCCGCCGGCCGCGGCTCCTTCGCGTCCGCCGCCTGCCGGCAAACGCTCGGCGGGTGGCTGGCGTTCGCCGAGCAACTTTATGCGCAGCATGGCGCCGCCCTCGGCCAGGTCGCCACCAGCGCCCACGATGAGGCGCTCTATCTCCTGCTGCGCACGTTGCGTCTGCCGCTCGACAGCGCTGCCACGGTGCTCGCGCGGCGGCTCACCGCCGCGGAGCACGCCGCGGTGAAAATGGTGCTGCGCCGCCGCATCCTCGACCGCGTGCCCGCGGCCTACCTCACGCACGAGGCATGGCTCGGCAAACACCGCTTCTACGTCGATGAACGCGTCATCATTCCGCGCAGCTACTTCCTCGAGATCATCCCGCGGCTCGGCCGGCTGCTGAAAAACCCGGCCGGCGTGACCCGCGCCGCCGACATGGGCACCGGCTCGGGCTGTCTCGCCATCCTGCTCGCCCGCCGTTTTCCGCGCGCGCAGGTCGACGCCATTGACGTCTCCGCCACCGCCCTGGCGGTGGCCCGGATCAACGTGAAGCAGCATGACCTCGCGGACCGCGTGACGCCGTACCGCAGTGACGTCTTCGATGCCGTCCCGCCCGGGCGCTACGACGTCATCGTCTGCAATCCGCCCTATGAGCCGTCCGCCCTCATGAAGACGCTGCCGCCGGAGTTCCGGCAGGAACCGCGCCTCGCGCTGGACGGCGGCAAAGACGGCCTTGATGTCATCCGCAAACTCATCGCCCAGGCGCGCGACCGCCTCACCGGGAACGGTGCGCTGCTCATCGAGGTCGGCGGACTGCGCGCCGCGGTGGACGCCGCCTTCGGCCGGTTGAAACTCCGCTGGCTGCCCACGCGGGACGGCGCCAACTGCGTGTGCCTGATCGAGGCGCGCCGGTTGCGCTGATTCAGGGCGCCGGGGGGCGGCGTCCGGTCGTACCCCCGCACAACCGGCGGGCGCATTCTCGCGCCGCCAGTTTCAGCGTGGGTCAGTCTTCCTTTTCCCCATCGCCGGCGAGGAGCTTCTCAATATGGCGGTCGAGATCCGAAAGGCTGCCGGCGCATGTGGCGCCCTTGACGCGAGCCACCAACTCGGCGGCCCAGGCTTCCTCCTCAACCTGCTCGTTGATGAACCAGTGCATGAGCACCTGAGCGGGGTAATCCTTGGCGGCGAGCGCCGCTGTAAACACCGCGTTGATGCCTTGCGTGTTGGCCTGCTCCATTGCCTGCGCATGGAGAGCAACGTCGAGCAGCGCCGGAAAATCCTGCCTGGGCGCGGGCAACGTCTCCAACTCCGCCGGCACACCGCGATCGATGAGGTGATCAATCATCTTCCCGGCGTGCTCGCGCTCCTCGCCCGCCTGTTTGGCAAAGAACCGGGCAAAGCCCTTCAGGTTCTGCGCCACGCACCAGATTGACATGGCGAGATAGCCGTGCGCAGCGCTGAGTTCGTGGTTGAGCTGGCGCTTCAGCTCGGAAAGCACCTTGGGGGGAAGGGAGGACTTGGGCATGATATTACCTGGGGTTTCGGTTTCCATGTTGCACCGAATGCGCTTAACCGCAAGGCCTCACCGTTCTGGCGCCAAGGCCGCAGGGTTTCTTGATAGTGTTCCTTCGACTTGTCGCAGGGCCTTATCGCGCCAGCCACTTTTATGGTTTTACCTTTTCTCCTGGCCGCACACGAAAATTCTCTGAATCAATTTTCATGTTTACCCCTTTGCTTGTACTGCCTGCGTTGTTTGCGCTTGTTCATTTAGGGGATTCACCTTTCCGAATCTCCCGCTCCGCCTGCCTCCAGTCTTCAAGTGCTCGACCGTCCTAGCGGCTTCGCTGTACGTAAAGCTCATAGGCACGCTTGGCGATCTGCGGAGTTACATCGACCGGTTGCTTGGCCACGGCGTTCGGAACGCGCCATTTAATCATCACGACCTTCACGGCGTCGTTCACGCCGAGACACGCGACCATGGCATAAACAAATACCGCGAGCGTCTGCCACCAAGGCAA
>CAJAKX010000344.1 GCA_903940425.1 uncultured Opitutia bacterium
GCGCTCCTGCACCGTGCTGCGCATGGACTCGATGGAGGCGCATCCGGCTACAAGACCCCATGCCACGACCAGCAGGAATAAGGGACCAATGGTCTTTCTTCTCATATGATGACAGTCGATCCTACAGCGGAATCAGGGATGCGGGTCAAAGCGGATTAATGCCCGGCTGCCTAGCATGACAGGGAAACCTTACACGGGTTCGCCTGCCACGGGCTGAAAGGAGGCGGGTTGCTGCTGGGAAATGCAGTGCAGGGTGCCGAGACCCCAGACCAAATCAAGGCAGTCTACCGGAATGATCTTCCTGCCCGGGAAGCAGCCGGCCAGCACCTCCGCGGCTTCCGTGTCGCGGTCCGGCTGCCGAAACGCCGGCATCAACACCGCCCCGTTGATGACCAGAAAGTTCGCATAGCTCGCCGGCAGACGCTGTTCGTCGCGAGAACAGCGCCGGGGCATGGGCAGTTCGACGATGGTGAATTTGCGACCGTCCGGCGTGCGCAGTCGGTGCAGCCGTTCGAGATTCTCCTGCAACGGCCGGTGATTCCGATCACGCTGGTTGCGCTCCACCGCCGTCACTATTCCATCAGGCCGGAAAAAACGGCTCAGGTCGTCAACGTGCCCGTCGGTGTCGTCCCCTTCGATGCCCTGGCCCAGCCAGAGAACTTCCCTGACGCCGAGATTGTCCTTCAGCGCCTGCTCGATCTCTCCTCGCCCCAACTGCGGATTCCGGTTCCGGTTGAGCAGGCAGGCTTCCGTCGTGAGGAGCAGCCCCTGCCCGTTCACGTCGATGGAGCCGCCCTCGAGAACCATGTCGACGGAAAAACGCTGCAGCCGCAGGGCCCGGGCAATCCTTGCGGGAATCCGGTTGTCGAAATCGAACGGGTGGTATTTTTCACCCCAAGCGTTGTAACTCCAGTCGGTCAGCGCCACTTCGCCGGTGTGGACGTTCCGAACGAAGATCGGCCCATGATCGCGACACCAGCAGTCGTTGGTGGCGTGATTGAAGAACGCGACATGGGCGAGGTCGGCCTTCGCTCTGTTGAGCAGCGACCAGGCGCGCCTTTGCCGCGGCCGGGCAACGTTGACGCGCACCTTCTCATAACGGCTGATGATCGCGATGATCTCCGCGAACGCGGCCGGGATCGGGCGGAAATGGCCGGGCCAGGTCTTCCGCTTGTGCGGCCACGACAGCCACACCGCCGCCTGCGGCTCCCACTCCGCCGGCATGCGAAAACCGAGGGCGGCCGGCGCTGGCTTTGAGTGGCTCCGGAGCTTGCGTTCTCCCGTCACCGTTTCCGGGCGCGCGACCGCGCTTGAGGGTTGCTGTCAACATACCGCCTGACCAGATCGCCGTAGGCGTCGATGCGCCGGTCGCGCAGGAACGGCCAGTGTGTGCGGGTGGCATCGATCTCGGCGAGATCGACCGTCACCAGCAAAACCTCCTCCCGGTCGGCGCCGGCCCGGGCCAGGATCTGACCGCTGGTCCCCGCGACGAAACTCTGCCCCCAGAACTCGATGCCGTCGCCGCCGGCCGGCCGCTCCCGGCCGGTGCGATTGGTGACCGCCACATAGCAGCCATTGGCCACGGCGTGGGCGCGCTGGATCGTTTCCCACGCGCCCTGCTGGTCGGCGCCGCATTTCTTTTTCTCCTTCGGATGCCAGCCGATGGCCGTCGGATAAAAAAGAATCTCCGCCCCCTGCAGGGCGGTCAGCCGCGCCGCCTCGGGATACCATTGATCCCAGCAGATCAACACGCCGATTTTCCCATAACGCGTCGGCCAGGCCCGGAAGCCCGTGTCGCCCGGGGCGAAATAGAACTTCTCGTAGTAAAGCGGATCGTCCGGAATGTGCATCTTCCGGTAGGTGCCGAGCAGCCGGCCGTCGGCGTCGATGACCGCCGCGGTGTTGTGATAAAGGCCCGCCGCGCGCCTCTCGAACAACGAGGCGATGACGACGACCTGGTGTTTTCCGGCGAATTCCCGAAAGAGGTCCGTGCTCGGGCCGGGGATGGACTCGGCGAGCTGGAAGTTCGCATGGTCCTCGCTCTGGCAGAAGTACTGCGAACGAAACAACTCCTGGGTGCAGAGGATCTGCGCGCCCCGCCTCACTGCGCGCTCGGCCAGCGCGAGCGTCTTCGCGAGATTCGCCGCCGGATCGGCGGAGCAGGCATGCTGCAGAAGACCGAGCGTGACTTTCATGATGGACCGGGGCCGGACAGGGACTGTCCGCGAAGATGCCGGGCGGCGCAAGCCCGCACCGGACGGCCATCAATAAACCACTTTGTTCAACGGATACTCGATGATCCCCTCCGCGCCCAGCGACTTGAGCTGGGGGATGATCTCGCGGACGACGCTTTCATCGATGATGGTCTCGAGCGCCACCCAGTCGGGCGAGGCCAGCGGCGAGATCGTGGGATTGCGCAGCGCCGGCAGCGCTTTCAGAAGCTTGTCCAGGCTGGCCTTGGGTGCGTTGAGCTTGAGGCCGACCTTGCTTTCCGCTTCGAGCGCGCCGGTCAGCAGCATGGCGATGGTTTCGATCTTCCGGCGTTTGGCCGGGTTCTCCCAGCTGGCCTTGTTGGCGATGAACTTGGTGTTCGTGTACATCAGGGTGTCCACGATGCGCAGCTTGTTCGCGCGGAGGGAACCGCCGGTCTCGGTGATGTCCACGATCGCGTCCACGAGATCGGGCACCTTCACCTCGGTGGCGCCCCAGGAAAACTCCACCTCCACCTTGACCTTCTTGGCGGCAAAGTAGCGGCGCACGGTGCTGACCAGTTCGGTCGCGACCCGCTTGCCCGCCAGATCCTCGGCTTTCTGGACGGGCGAGTCTTCCGGCACCGCCAGCACCCAGCGTGACTTCTGCGTCGAGGCCTTGCTGTAGATGAGGTCGCACACCTCCACGACCTTGGACCCGTTCTCCTGAATCCAGTCGTAGCCGGTGAGGCCGCAGTCGAAAAAACCGTGCTCCACGTAGCGGCTCATTTCCTGCGCCCGGACCATGCGGCAATCCAGCTCGGGATCGTCGATCACCGGACGGTAGGAACGCGCGCTGACCGTGATCTTGAACCCCGCCTTGGCGAAAAGGTTCTTGGTTGATTCCTCGAGGCTGCCTTTCGGCAGGCCGACCATCAGCAGTGGAGTTTTCGCAGACACGCGGCCAAAGGACACGCAGCGTCAAGGACACTCAAGCACAAACTGGCCGCCTGGCGCGCGGGTGCGCCCTGCGGTGCGAACGACCGCCCTTCCCGCAAACGCCAGCACGCGTTTGAGATTCTTTTGACAAACCGGCTGCGATTTGTAAAAAGACAGGCCGATGCCAAGGCAACCCGGCGCTGCCCTGGCAGGCGAATCCCATGACGGAGCGACCCTTACCCCCCCCCCATCCTATCCGCCCGGCGCGATCGGAACCGAAGCCGCTGATCCTGGTGGTCGAGGATGATGAGGTCGTCGCCAAACTCATCGCCCAGCACCTGGAGGAGGCCGGGATGCAGACCCAGGTCTACAACCGTTGCGCGCATGCCTTCCGCTTTCTGAAGCGCAACTTTGCCAACCTCATGCTCCTCGACGTCAACCTTCCCGACCAGTCGGGCTTTGAGTTGCTGGAGGAGCTCAAAAAAAACGACATCTCGGTTCCGACCATCTTCCTGACCGGCAACACGCTTGAGGTGGACAAGGTCAAGGCGCTGGAAATGGGCGGCGACGATTACATCACCAAGCCCTTCGGCCATTCGGAACTCATCGCGCGTATTCACGCCGTGCTGCGCCGCGCCGAGTCCCGCACCGACTTCAACATCACCAAGAACGTCCGGCTCCTCGATGAGCCGTTCACATTCCTCGGCGTCAAGATCACCCCGGTGCGGCTCGAGGTGGAGTTTCCCGACGGTGCCATCGAGAGCATCGGCCGCAAGGAACTCGGGATCCTCACCTACCTGCAAAACAACCAGGGCGTCGTCATCACCCGCAAGGCGCTGATCCATGCCGTGTGGGGCCTGCACGCCGACGTCCGCAGCCGCTCGCTCGACCAGTATGTCGTCAAGGTCCGCGAACTTTTCAAGAAGCACGCCATCGACCTCGCCGCCTTCCGCACGGTGCACGGGGTCGGCTACATCTTCGATCCGCAGGGAGTCTCGCAGGAAGGCCGCTAGGCCGGCGCTTTCCCGGCTCCGTTTTCAGAGGAACTCTGCCTGCGAGTAGCGCTGGTGCGCCTCCGCCAGGCTGGTATTCATCTCCAGCTCCGCGAGCAGCCGGAACAATGTTTCCGGATCGGACGCGGGCTTTTGCGCCGCAATCGTCGGCAGGCCAAGATTGAGGGTGGTGAGCTTCAGGTTTCGCCGGACCAGGTCGGACAGCGCGCGGACCGACTCCCGAAAGCGCTCGGGCTGCAGCTCCCGGGCATGCTCGATGACGCCCTCGAGGCTGCCGAACTGCTGCAGCCATTTTGCCGCGGTCTTCGGCCCGACCCCCTCGATGCCGGGAATGTTGTCCGAGGAATCGCCCACCAGCGCGAGGAAGTCGGGAATCTGCGCGGGCGGCACGCCGAACTTCTCCGCCACCCCGGCGGCGTCGAGCCGCCGCCAGCCCAGCTTCGGGTTGGCCGAGGGCGGCGGCAGCATGATCTTGATGCGCTCGCCGACGATCTGGGCGAAATCCTTGTCGGAACTCACGATCAGCACGTCATGGCCATGCGCAGCCAGATGCACCGCCTGCGAAGCCAGCAGGTCGTCCGACTCCACCCCCGTCTTCTCCACGCCGGCCAGACCCATGGCGCGCGTCACCGCCTTGATGCAGGGCAGTTGTTTCACCAGGGCCGCGGGCATCTCCTCGCGCTGGGCCTTATACTCGGGCAGCAGGGCCAGCCGGTCATGCGCGCCGCCGAGGTCGAAGAACACGAGCGTGGCGGCGGGTTTCTCCTGGTCGGCCAGCCGCCAGAGGGATTTGACCCAGCCGTGCACGGCGTTCGTGGGAAAGCCGTCGGCGCGCGTGAGCTCCGGCACCGCGAAGAAGCAGCGGTAGGCGAGATTGAATCCGTCAACCAGCAGCCATTTGGCCATGGGCGCAGCCAAACGAAAAGTTTCGTCCGCGTAAACCGCAATTCTTCGTAAAACTTATTTCGGGCCGGGCGCGGCCGGCCGCTGGTCCTGGACTGGCGGCAGCGCGGCCCTCCCGCTGGGAAGCTTTCGCGAGACTCCGCCGGGATTGACGAGGTTGGCCGTCACGAAAATCAGCAGATTGCGTTTTTGGGAGCTCTCGCCCTTTGATCGAAAGACCCGACCCAGCAGCGGAATGTCGCCGAGAATGGGCACCTTGTCCTCCACCTTCTTCACCTCCTCGCGCGTGAGTCCACCCATGATGATGGTGGCGCCATCCCAGATCGTCACGCGGGTGCTCACCTCGCGCACGGAAAAGATCGGCTGGTAAAATCCCGGCGGCACGGTGACGGTGCGCCCGCCCGAGATGGCGATGCTCGGTCCGCCGTATTCCATGAAGCCCTCGAATTCGGTTACTTTGGGATTGAGCTCGAGGCTGATGCTGTAGTTGTCCTCCTCCACGGTGGGGATCACGCGCAGTTCCACCCCCACATTGCGCGTGGTGAATTCCCGCGGCGTGCCGGCGGTGATGGCCACGCCCGCCGACCCGCTGCTGCCGTCGCCCGCCGTCCGTCCGCTGCCTACCTGGCTCTGAATCTCCCCGAAGGACTGCGGATAGCGCATCTCCTGGGCGACCGTGATGAGCGCCTCGCTGCCCGACAGCACGGTGACGCGCGGCGCGCTGAGCAGATCCGAGCCGCTTTTCTGCGCGAGCGCCCGCACGACGGCGTTCACGTCGAATTCGCCAATGGTGCCGCTGATGGTGGCGAAATTTCCCGCAGCCTGCCCGAGGTTGTTCGCGCCGGGCATCGTGGGCGGCGCCAGCGAACCCACGGCCTTGTCATCAATGATGATGTCGCTGGAGCGTTGCGAGTTTCGGAAGGCATCGGCCAGGGTGCGGTTGACGGCGGTGCCGCTGGCGGGATCTGCGGTGCGGTACTGCTCCCGATACGCCACCTGCGGCGTGCCGTCGGCGTTGAGCAGGGGCGCGCCGGTCTGGGGATCGATCAGCGTCACCGGCCGGCGTCCGATGTTCCACTGGATGCCCAGTTCATCGAGCGCGCCTTCCTGCACGTCCATGAACTTCGCCTCGATCTCAACCTGCCGCACCTCCCGGTAGCGGCGCAGGATCGTACGGATGCGCTCAAGATTTCGCGCGGTCTGGGTGACGATGACGGCCGAACCGTCGTAGGCGAGGTTGCTTCCCGTCACGCCCTCGAAACTAACTCCCGCGTGTTGAAAAAAGCGGCGCAGGGCCATGGCCTCGTCGGTTGTGGGTCCGTTGTCTTTCCCGCCTTCCGCGGTCTCCGCCGGCCGGTGGCTGCGGGCGGCTCCGCCGCTTCCCTGCCCCGTCATGCGGATCACGGTGGACCGGGTGACCGGAAACACTTCCGTGGTGAGCGCGGTGCGCTCCCCGCCCGGTCGCACCACGACCGCATCGGCCTGGATTTCATATTGGTAGCCAACCATGTCCGTCACGAAATCGAGGATTCGCTTCAGCGTCAGGTTGCGGAGCGTGAGGCTGACCGGCGGATTGGCGTTGGCCGGATCGAGGAGGACGATGTTCACGCCCTTCGGCTGCTCACCCGTCAGGTCGAATTCCTCGGCCAGTGCGCTCAGCGCGCTGACCACCCGGTTCAATTCGACGTTGGTGAAGTTCACCGCCGGAATGGAAATCGCCTCCAGCTTCCTCTGTAGCGACCGCCCGCCGGTGTCGGCGGGCGCACCCGGCGCGTGTTCCTCCAGGCCACCGGACTGTTGCCACGACTGCAGGACTCTTTCCATCAGTTCCGCCCGTGTCTTCTCGTAATCCGAACCGGCGGAAGTGGCATCCATCGGTGTCGGTTCGCCAACGGCGACCATGGAAGGAAGCTGGATGGCCGCGACGAGCACGACCAGGCGGATGCTTGGGGATATCTTCATGGGGTTCCTTGAGAGCTCCTGACGGTTTTGTCCGACGCGGTAAGCACAGGGACTTCGCTCGACGCCAGGGGGACGCCTTGCGGCGCGAATGTCCGGATGCGTGGCTCGATCTCCCCCGGACCCACATACACGACCACGATTTGCGGGGGCTGCAGGTCGATGCGCTCGATGCAATAATTGACTCCGTTGACCGTGATCGACTCCCCCTCCCGCAATTCACGGCGGAAACCAGGGGCCTTGCGGCTCGTGAACAGTCCGACGGGAGCACCCGCCCGGCACTGCTCGCGGTTGGTGAGCACCATCTCCTCGTCCGTCGATTCATCCGTCACAATTGCCGTGGCCACCGGGTCGCCGGTCTCCGCACTTCCGTCGGTAGCTGCACCCGGGCGCTTCAGGCTGAGGCTCTTCACCGTCAGTCCCTGCCCGGAAAGCCGCTCCCCTTCACGGCCGATCACGGTCTCGCCCGTGTTGATGTTCGCAAAAATACCCCGCCGGTCGTCAGCCCCGCCGGCATAGCCCACCAGTTGCAGCCGGAAGGGTCCGCGGCGGACGGTGAGCAGTTCGAGATCGGGCGCTGCCTCGGCCGGGTCCGCCCGCGCGGCTTCAGCTGCGGGCAGGGCGCTGAGCAGGCGGGCCCGCGGGTCGTAATAAAGCGACGGCGGTGTGAACACGTCATAGATCCATCCGCGGCCGCGCCGTTGAGCGGCCGGCTCGGTCCAAAGGCTGGGCTTGGTTGGCACACTGGTCCGCCCGGTCTCCGCCACGGACCTTCCGATTGCCGGAACGGGCGGCGGAATGATCTCGCAGAATTCCACCGTGATGCTGAAGCGCGACCGCGCGGGGCGGACGATCATCGCGAGTGAATCCACGCCACCGGGTGGATGGTGGTGTCGAGGCGAGTTCTCCTTGACCGGCTCCACCTCAATACCACGGACCACCACGGGAAGTTCGCCGGCGTCCAGTCGGTTGAGGAAGCTGCGCAATACCGAGGTATAACCCGCAAACGTCACGCGGAAGGCCGTGGTCTCGACCACATCCGGTTTGCGGATCGAGAGCCATGAATCGATCGCGAAGACATCGGCCTCGGCGGAAGCATTGGCCCCTCCGGGCTGACTGGCCGCAGCCGCGTCACGGCGGCCCGTCGGCAGACGCGCCCGCTGGAGCGCCACGAACTGCTCGGGGTGGGATGCAAACAGGTTTTCCAGGAGATATCCGGCGAAGCGCCGCTGACGGAGGAGCGGCGCGATGAGTTCGGGCGCGGGGCCTTCATGGGCATAGGCCGAGAAACCGAAATACTCCTCGGCGCGCACACCCACGCCGGCACGCCCCGCCAGTTCACGCATGCTTCGGACAAAACCCGCCAGATCAATGAACGCATCCGTGCGCGAAATCGCCACCGGGTCCATGGCCGCGCCCTCCACCGCGCCTGGGTCCCGGTTTGATAATCCTTCGTCAAACGCCGCCAGCGTGGCCTCGGCGCGCGCGAGATCCGCCTCGATGATGTCCGCCTGCGCCGCTGTTGGCGCTGGTTTCAGGGCAGCCAGTCTCCGCCATTCCCGCTGTTTTCGCGCGAGAGTGAGCGCCGCGGTTTTTGCCGTCCGGCTGCCATCGAGCAGCAGCCAGCCTTCCGCGAGCACTGCCGCCGCCACCAACATGGCGATTCCAAAAACAAGCGGACTCAGTCGCTGGCGACTCATGGAGACGGGGTCAGAGCAGTTTTCCTGCAGCGATCACGAGCGTGATCTCGAACCGGAGCATTCCCGGCTGGCTGGCGTCAAAGCGTTCGGCCTCGACCACGGCGACAAATGGCGAGGCGCGGAGGCCCGCCAGCAGCGACTTCGCCCGCTGATAAGACCGCGCACCGGCCTTTGTCACCGGGTTGTCCCCATCGAACAGGCAGCCGGTGAGATTGAGGCGAACCAGGGAGGCTGGCTCAGGCCGTGCAGCGTCGCCACCCATGGCGATGATGCCCAATTTAGAACTCCCGGGAACGGACACTGGAGAGGTCGCCGGCTTGCCGGGAGGCAAAAACTGCAGGCTTTCCAACCAGACATCCTCGGCTGTGGCCAGGCGCTCCTGCAGGTCGGCGAGAAAAGCCGCCCAGCTCGATCGGGCTTCGACGAGGCGCTGCAGCGTGGCAATCCTCCGGTTTGTTTCCACGAGGCGCGCGAGGTTGGCGCGATTGCGGCCATCCAGGCGGCGGAGGGCGTCGATCCTCATTTCCATTTCGGCAGTTCTCCGCTGGGTCTCACTCACCCTCGCCCGGTAGCGCAAAACGGGAACCAGCAATCCCGTCACCATGAGCAACGCCGCCACGGCGAGCCGCGGCCACCAGCGGAGGCAACGCGATTCCCAGCGCCAGGCGCCCGGCAGAAGGTTGATGCCGGCCTGCCCGCGGCTGGCGGCGCATCCGGCAAGGCCGAGGAGATCGGTGAGTGCGGTGGTATCGGTCCTATTCGACCCATTCGTCCTATCAGAGCCGCGTTCGACAGAGCGCAGAGGCTCCCAGCGTTCGACGCGCATCTGCAGCCTCTCCGCCAGCACCGCCGGCAGGTTCAGTATGAGGGAACCTCCTCCGGCAAGATACAGCCGGGCCGGGCGGACCGCCCCGCCCTCGGGGCAAAATCCGGCCAACGTCCGGGAAACCTCCCCGCCCAGTTGCCGGACGAACTGGTCCGCGGCGATCTGCACAGCCATGTTTTCCGGCGCATCGGGCGGGAATTCCGCGCTTCCGTCCAGCACCTGGCGTTTGAGGGATTCGGCGCGGGCGGGCTCAAATCCCAATTCGGCGGCGATTCGCTGGGTGACGATATTCCCGCCCAGGGCGAAGGTGCGCATGAAAAAGCGGGAAGCCCCGCAAAAAATGAGATGGGTGGAGCGCGCGCCGATGCTGAGGACAGGCGCGACCGTCGATTCAGCCTGGTGCTGACAGACCCCGTACCGGAGTACGAACCACGCAGGCATGATGGCGAACGGGCGAAAACCTGCGTCGTGAATCGTCGCGCAAAGCGTTCCCAGCAGGGACCGCCTTGCTGCGGTGATCACCACCTCCTGGCCGCCTTCGTTTTCCGTCACTGTCGCATGACTCCAGACGACTTCCTCCAGCGCGAAAGGCACACTTTGCCGCGCCTCGAACCGGATGATCTTCCGGCGCTGGCGCGCCGGAAGGCGCGGAACCTTGATGAGCCGGGTGAACGTGAGGTGCCCCGGCACCCCGAGAATGCAGGCGCCGTGCAACTGCTCGCGCCGGCTGAGCGCCTTGAGCGCTGCGCCGACTACGGCCACCCATTCCTCGTCGCCCGATTCACCGGGCGGAAGCGACTCCGCGGCGAACCGCTCGAGCTGCAGCCGGCCGTCGCTTCCGCGCACAAACCGTCCGCAGGCAACATGACTGGCGCCGCAATCCACGGCCAGGACACGGGTGGAACGCATAGGGGGATATTTCTGCTATCTGGAATTTCGCCTCCAACTCAAGCTCAATCCTTCCGCCGCCGGAAAAACGTTGCCCAAGCGGACGCACCCGCCACCCTGCCGCCAACGGCATGACCCC
>CAJAKX010000345.1 GCA_903940425.1 uncultured Opitutia bacterium
CGCCGGTTTGAGTCCGGTCTGCTCCACCACTTACGTCATGAACCGGCCGCGCCCGCAGGAGGCGGGACGCCCCCGGAGGTCGGTAGTAGTGCCCGGCTCGGCCCTTCTTTTTTTATCAGGGCGTGATCATCAAACGAGCAAATCGCACCTCGGGAAAAATAAAAGAACCCAACGATAGCGATCACCCCAGCATAGGGGTCACTGGGCAATTTGGAGAATATGAAAATCCTCCCGCCAACCCAGTAGAGGCAAAGCAGAGTGGCGTAAACCCTGGATTTTTTCCAAACACCTAGCGCCCGCGGGAAGCAGGAGGAATGGCGCCTTGCCCGCGGCACCCTTTGCTGAAATTCTAACCCTCAAACGCAGCCCTTCCCCATGCGATTCCGATACTGTCCCCGGCCCCTTTGCGCCCCGATCCTTTTTCTCGCCGCCAGCGGCCTGCACGCTGGCGAGGACTATGACCTGACAAGGGTTACACCGGTCCCGGCCAACGAGCAGATCCCAATCGCCGACTTTTTCCGGCCACCCATCCTGCAGCAGCCGGCCCTGAACCCGTCCGGCACGCACATGGCCGCGATCATCACTGCCGAGAAAGACCGACACCTACTGCTGGTCTACGACCTCAAGACACAGAAACAGGAGGTTGTCGGCGTCGGCGGAGACACCGACATCCTGCAGGCCCGCTGGCTCGATGATCGCAGGCTGGTCTTCCAGGTGACGCTGCAGAAACTTTATGGCATCGGCTTCTTCGCGGCGAACGCCGGGGATCTGAGCAGTTGCTATCCACTCTTCCAGTTTTACGGCACCCGACTCGTGTCGGTGCCATCGGATAACCGGCTCCGTCCCCTGGTGTGGAATTCCTACGATTCGCTGGAAACCCGGCACGATCTCGGGGTTGCTTCCGTCAACACCGACATCCAGTCGACGGGCAAGGCGGTAAACTGGCTGTCGGTCCAGTCTGCAACGTGGCAAACGCTTTCGGCCATCCGGGACGCCCTGGCGAACAACGAAAAACATGTCGCGGACCGGTACCCGATCCCCGGGCCGGGTACCGTGACCGGCTACCTGGCGGACAAGGACGGGCACTTGGAGTACGCGTTCGTCACCGCGGGCCGGGCGCGGTCCCTCTACCGGCTGGCGGACGGGAAATGGCACAAATGCCCCGTCGACCTGGAAAAAACGGCTGTCATCGATGCGGGAAACCAGCCGGGGCAGCTGGTGGCCGCGGGCGGCCCGATGGACGGCAAGCCAAGACCCCTGCGCTTCCTCGATGCCGCGACGGGCGAACTGGGTGAGGTGCTCGTGCCGAACACGGCCTACGACTTTGTAGGCTCGGTTTATCGCGATCCCCGGTCGCACGAAATCATCGGGGCGCTCGTCTTCCGGGAAGGCCCGCATGCCCTCTGGTTCACGGACGCGTACCGCAACCTCCAGAAGAAGCTGAGCGGCTTTTTCCCGGGGCTCTTTGTCCAGATCCTGGGCAGCAACGAGGCGCAAAGCCTGTTCCTAGTCGCAACCTATTCCGACCGCCAGCCCCCCATCTTCAACTGGGTCGACTTGGAAAAGCGCACCGTGGGCCTGATCAAGAATTCCGCCCCGTGGATCGACGCGAAGCGGATGCAGCCCGAGGGCATCTTCAAGTTCACGACCCGCGACGGGCACCCCCTCGACGCCTACCTGACCCTGCCGGCGGGCACCTCGAAGAAAAACCCGGCGCCGCTCATCGTGCTGGCGCACGGCGGCCCTTGGTTGCGGGACAACTGGGGCTTCGACGGCGCGGCCCAGTTTCTGGCCAGCCGCGGCTATGCGGTCCTCCAGCCGAACTACCGCGGATCGCCGGGCACGGGCTGGATGTTCCCGGACGGCGGGGATTGGGACTTTCTCAAGATGCACTATGATGTTACCGACGCGACCAAGGACGTGATCGCGACCGGCTTGGTCGACCCGCAGCGGGTGGCGATCATGGGCGGATCGTTTGGTGGCTACCTCGCGCTGGAAGGCCTGGTGGACAATCCCGAACTCTACCGCTGCGCCATCACCATCGCCGGGGTCTTTGACTGGGGGCAGTTCTTCGAGGACAAGAAGCGCGACTTGGAGCATTTTGGCGACGCGAGCTTCGAGACCATGCTGATCCGAGAGGGCGACCCGGAAACGCACAAGGAAAAGTTCGACGCCATATCCCCCCTGCGCCACATGGACCGCGTCCGCGCACCGGTTTTCGTCTCCCATGGCGGCTATGACTCCATTGCTGACATCGGGCAGTCCAAGCGCTTGGTCTCCGAACTGGAGAAGCGCAACATCCCCAACGACTCCTTCTTTGTGCTCGAGGAGAGCCACGGCATGCACCACCTCGCCAATGAAGTGGCGCTCTATTCCCGGATTGAGGCCTTCCTGGCCAAGCACCTGATGCCGGCCGCCCCGGCCCACTGAGCCCGTATCCGCGGTTGTTGTGCATCGCTTGCAGACGTGATCGGATGCGCCCAGTCTGGTCGCTCGGCAATTTGTTTCATCCTTCCAACATGAGAATCACGGTTCTTGGTGCCGCCGGCGGTGAAGTCACCGGATCGGCTTATCTCGTCGAAACCCGCCGGGCCACGGTGCTCGTCGACTGCGGGCTGTTCCAGGGCCACCACGTGGAGGCCCTGAACCGCCCGCCCGTGGGGGCCGGCTCGGCGCGGCTGGATGCCGTGGTGCTCACGCACGCGCATCTCGATCATACCGGCCGCCTGCCGCTTCTGGCGCAGACGGGCTTCACCGGGCCCGTTTTTGCCACTCCGGCCACGATTGAAATGACCGGGCTGATTCTGCGCGATGCCGCCAAAATCCAGGCCCAGGACACTGAACAGCTCAACCGCACGCGCCGGCGGGCCGGCGAGGCGCCGGCCGAGCCGCTTTACAGCCTCGCGGACGCCGAGCGGATCCTTCAACAGCTCAAACCCGTCCCCTACCACGAGCCGTTCACCGTGGCACCGGGCCTGCAGGTGCGTTGGATTGAGGCCGGCCACATGCTCGGCTCGGCGAGCCTCCAGTTGCTGGCGGAGGAAGACGGCCGGCCGCGCACGGTGGTCTTCTCCGGCGACCTTGGCCCCAGGGGGGCGCCCATTCTCCGCGACGCCGAGTCCTTTGCACAGGCCGACACCGTCTTCCTTGAGTCCACTTACGGTGACCGCGACCACCGGCCGTTTGCCGACACGGTCCACGAGTTCATCGCCATCCTCCAGCAGGCGGTCGCGCAGAAAAGCAAGGTGCTGGTGCCAACCTTTGCCGTGGGCCGCGCGCAACTACTGACCGCGTTGCTGGCTTGGATCTTCCGGAACCGGCGGGTCGAGCCGTTTCCGGTGTTTCTCGACAGCCCCATGGCCATCGAGGCGTCGCGCATCTACGCCCGGCACCCGGAGCTTTTCGACGACGAGATGCTCGCGTTCCTGAAGGTCAGGCCGCTCGCGCAGGATCTCACCACGATGAAAATGACGGCGACGCCGGAGGAATCGCGGCGGATCAACGACTGCCCCGGTCCGTGCCTCGTGATGGCGGGCGCGGGCATGTGCAACGCCGGCCGCATCCTGCACCATCTCCGCCACAACCTGTGGAACCCGGAGGCGCACGTGATCATCGCGGGCTACCAGGGCAGCGGCACGCTCGGACGCCTGCTGGTCGAAGGCGCGAAGAAGGTCACCATCTTCGGCGAGACGGTTGCGGTGATGGCGCAGGTCCACACGCTGGGCGGCTTCAGCGCGCACGCCGGGCAGACGGATCTGGCGGCATGGTTCGCCACCCTCGCGCCGTCCCGGCCGCGGGTCATCCTCACTCACGGTGAGAACGGTCCCCGCGCGGCCCTGGCCGGACTGATTGAAAAAACCTACGGATTGACCCCGGTGTTGCCGGCCTTGGGCGACATCATCGAGGTGTGAGGTTGTTCCTCTCGCGGCGCACGCCGGCGCGACTGCTCGCTGTTCGCCGCAACGGTCGAGGTGAAATGGTACGCCCCCGACCCGACGCGGAACACCGCTACGCCGTTGTCGAAGCGGAGCAGCGACACGCCGCGCGCCCGCGCCGCCGGTCCGTCGCTTTCCTGCACCGCGTCCGCGTCCGTCGCGGGAACGAAAATCGTCGCCTGCGTGTTCGCCGGCACCTCGACGTCGAGTTGAAAGTCCCGGCCGTCGATTTTCCACGCGCTGCTGACGCGTCCTGAAATAGAGTCATAGTCCGCCCGCGCCCAGGTCAGCCCGGCTGCGACCGACGGCTGAATCACCAGCGACCGGAAGCCCGGCGCGTCCGTGTCGATGCCCGCGACATGGCGATAGAGATACTCCGCCACCGACCCGAACGAATAGTGGTTGAACGAGTTCATGGCGATCGTCTGGAACCCCTGGTCCGGCGTCCAGCCATCCCACCGCTCCCACACGGTTGTCGCGCCGTTTTTCACCGGGAAGAGCCACGACGGATACGTCTCCTGCAGCAACACCCGGTACGCGATGTCGTCGCGCCCCGCGAGGTGCAGCGCCGGCAGCAGCCGCGGCGTGCCGACAAAACCCGTGGCGAGATGCCAGTCGCGCTTCCGCATTTCCTCCACAAATTTCGCCGCGACCCGCGGCCGCGCCTCGTCCGGCAGCAAATCCATCGAAAACGCCAGTGCATAGCCGGTCTGGCTGCTGTCGCGGATGCTGCCGTCGGCGAGCACGAAGTCGCGCTGAAACGCGGTTTTCACCTCCTCGCGCTGCTGCGCATAGCGCGCCGCTTCGTCCGGCCGCCTGATGGCCGCCGCCATTTCCGCCATGAGGCCGCACAGGTGGGCGTAATACGCCGTGTCGATCACCTCGACGCTCGCGCCGCCGCCCAGGTTGAGGTGATCGCCGAGCGGGCGTTTGGCCGCGGCTCCACCCGTGGGTTTTGACCCGAGCCAGGCCATGTAGCGGGACATTGCCGCGAAATTGCGCTCGATGATCCGGGTGTCGCCATAGACGCGATAGAGAGCGTGCGTGCAGAGGAGCGTCGCGTCGCTCCAGCCGGTCGCCGTCCAGAGCGTGCCGAAGGCCGGCGCGACGTTGGCGAAGCTTCCGTCCGGCAGCTGCGAGTCGATGGCGAGGGTCGTGAGCCAGCGGGAAAAGAAACTCGCGATGTCAAAATTATAGGCCGCCGTCCGGATAAAAAACTGCGCGTCGCCGCTCCAACCGGCCCGCTCGTCGCGCTGCGGGCAGTCGGTCGGCACCTCGAGGTAGTTGCCCTTCTGCCCCCAGATGATGTTTTGAAAGAGCTGGTTCACGAGCGGGCTTGAGCACTCAAACTCGCCCGTCCGGACGAGGTCCGAGTGCACCACCACGCCCGTCACCGCCTCGAGGCCGGGCCGGGTTTACAGTCCGGTCACCTCGACGTAGCGGAAACCGTGGAAGGTGAAATACGGCTCCAGCGTCTCGGTTTCCCCGCCGCGCAGGTAATACACGTCGGTCGCGTTCGCGCCGCGCAGGTTGGAGGTGTAGAGCGTGCCGTTCGGGTTCAGCATCTCGCCGTGCCGCACCATGATCTTCTGGCCCGCGCGGCCGTGCATCTTCAGCCGCACCCAGCCCACCATGTTCTGCCCGAGATCAAACGTGTAGGCGCCCGGCCGCGGCTCGGTCACCGTACGCGCCGGCAGCTCATCGGAGATGCGCGTGGGTTCCGCGTTCGCCGCCTCGATGACAAACTTCGCCGGCGTTTGCTGAGGATCCCGGGACCGCAACCCCGTTGCCACGGGTTGCCACGCCGAATCATCGAAGCCGGCCCGCGCCCAGCCGTCGCGCCACAGCCGCGCATCATATTCGCAACCCTGCATCAGGTCCGCGTGCCGGATCGCCCCCCACGCCGCCCGCCACGTGCCGTCGCTCGTGATGGTCTCGCGCGTGCCGTCGGCATAATCGATCTCGAGCTGCGCCAGCAGCCGCGGATAGCCGCCGTAGTAATAGCGCCGGCCGGTGTAGCCCAGCACGCTCGCATACCATCCGTCGCCGAGGATCGCGCCGAGCGCGTTTTCACCGCGGCGCACCTGCGCGGTGACATCGTAGGCTTGGTACTGGACCCGCGCTCGAAAATCCGTCCAGCCCGGCGTGAAATAGTCGCGTCCCACCCGCGTCCCGTTCAGCTGCAGCTCATAGGCGCCGAGTGCGGTGCTGAAAATCGTCGCCCGCCGCACCGGCTTTGCGACGGAGAAGCTCTTGCGCAGCAGCGGCGCCGGTGGCAGCCAGTACGTCAGTATCTGCGGCGGGCCATTCCAGGGATTCCGCTTCCCCGGTGGCGCGATCAGCGGTTTCCACTCGCGGTCGTCATAGCCGCGCTCGTTCCAGCGTGCGTCCGCCGTGGCCGCGAACTTCCAGCCCGTGTCGATTGCCACGATCTGCGTGCCGCCGTCCGCGAACTGCAGCTGCACCTCGCCGAGCGCCGCGGGTTGATAGCCGTCGCGCTGCGTGATTTCCAATCCGACCACGTTTTCCCCGGGCGCCAGCAGCAAAGTCACATCGATCGGCGCGATCTGCTCCCAGCGCGTCACGGCTCCCGCGGGCCGGCCGTTGACCGTGATTGTGCACACCTGGTCGGCGGTGAGGACGAGCGTGGCGCGGGCAAGCTGGCGCCCGCCCGGCCAGGCGAGCGTTCCGCGGACATACGCCGTGAGCGAAGCGGTTTTTGAAACCTCCAGGTCGGCATACACCCATGGCTGCCGGCCGAGCCGTTCGCGCGCCCCATCGTCAATCGTCGTGCCATCCGTCGGCGGAGACGCGTCCAGTCCGATCCACTGCGCGCGCCAGTCCTCCGCCGCAAGGAGGCCGACGCTCCAGTACGCCGGGACGCTCCACGGGCTCTCCGCGCCCGCTTCGTCCCAGACGCGCGCTTTCCACCAACACTGCTGCCGCGCCGCGAGCGGCCGTCCCGCATACACGATTTGCTGCATCTGATCGGAGTTTACCTTCCCGGTGTCCCAGAGATCGCCCGTGCCTTGCGCGAGCAACTCCGGTGAGGTCGCGACAATGATCTGGTAGGCGGTCTGGCGCACGCCGCGCGCACCGGCCTCCGCCTGGAGAATCCATCCGAGCCGCGGATGGAGTTCGCCGATGCCCTCAGGATTCGCGCGATATTCGCAGCGCAGATAGGTCACCGTCGCGCGCGCGGCGAGCGGCGGAAGACCGCCCGCGGAGAAACTGAACAGCATCAGTAAAATTTTCCGGATGGTCATGGGTGTAACGCGCCGGGCGCCCGGCGAACGTGCAGTCACCTTAGTACGCGGACCGCCCGGTCTGACACACGAAAAATCTGACAGGCACTCCGTGTAGATTTGCTCCAGGGCGCGAGCGGAAGGAGCGGCGGGAAACTCCCGCAAGCTTCACCCGGCGGCGATCTCCACGTTCTCCGTGCCGTTGCTGTCCAGGGGTTCCTCCAAGGCCGGGATCTTGTCCTGCAGTTCCCGCTGGCGTTCCCGGATCAGGCTTTCGTAGGTGGGCGGCGGGGCCGGGTTGCGATAGAACACGCCGGTGTAAAGCGTCCGCCCGTATTCCTGCGCCAGCTCCATGGCGCGGAGCCGGTTGGTGACATCGTGCCCCTCGGCCGCGAGTTTGCGCATCCGGGTTTTCTGGGTTTTCAATTGCGTCTCGGGTTCGCCATAGGTGATGCACGGCGACTGGATGTTCACAAAGGCGAAGCCGGGATAGCGGATGGCCTCCTCGATCATCTTTGCCAGGCCTTCCATGTCGGCCGGCACGCCCTGGGCGACAAACCCGGCCCCATAGGCGAGCACGTAGAGCAGCGGATTCACCGGATCCTCCATGCTGCCATGGAGAGAGGAGGCGGTCTTGGTCCCGCGCGGGGAGGTCGGAGACAACTGGCCCTTGGTCAGGCCGTAGACCTGGTTGTCCATGACGAGGTAGGTCAGGTCGAGATTGCGGCGGATGGCATGAGGCACATGTCCGCCGCCGATGGAAAAACCGTCGCCATCGCCGCCGGCCACGAGCACGAGCAGACCGGGGTTGGCCATTTTGATGCCTTGCGCGATGGGCAGGGCGCGGCCGTGCACGGTGTTGAAGCCGTAGGCCGTGGTATAGCCCGGGATGCGGCTCGAACAGCCGATGCCCGAGATGAACGCGATTTCGTGCGGCGGACGCCCGATGGCCGTCAGGGCGCGGTAGATCGCCGTCACCACCCCGTAATCGCCGCAGCCGGGACACCAGATCGGCTTCAGGCTGCTGCGATAATCCTTGGCGGTGAAAACCTCCGGACTCAGCGGACATTCGGCGCTCATGACGTGGCCTCGGTTTTTGAGACGGGGTTGCGGAGTGGCGGTGGTTCAGGGCCGTGCGAGTTTCCGGATTGCACCCAGCACTTCATCCGGGGTGATGGGATTGGCGCCGCTCTTGGCCAGTGACTGGAATTCAGGCGGGACCGGCACCCACATGCGGATGATGCGGTAAAGCTGCCCCTGGTGGGATTGCTCGATGACA
>CAJAKX010000346.1 GCA_903940425.1 uncultured Opitutia bacterium
ACTGCGCGCGTTTTGCCGGTTCTGGCAGCGGCGCGGCCGCCTGAAACGCAATCCGCTCACCGGCGTGCCGCTGCCCCGGCTCGACCAGCCGCTGCCGAAATTTCTCAACGAAAAACAGATGACGGATCTGTTGACCGGTCCGCTGCGCCTGCTGGAGAACCGGAGTCTGGACGCCTTTACGGCCTGGCGTGACCGGCTCGTGATGGAGCTGCTCTACGGCGGCGGCCTGCGGGTGAGCGAACTGGTGGGGCTGGACTACGGGCAGATCGATTTCGAACGAGGCGTGGCCCGCGTGATGGGCAAGGGAAGCAAAGAGCGGCTCTGTCCGCTCGGCCGGGTGGCCATGGCGGTGCTGGTGAAATGGCGCGGCGAGTATGCGCGCGACAAGGCACCGGAGTCGCCGGTGGTCGTCAACCGCCGCTACGAGCGCCTGCCGGTGCGGCAGGTGCAGCTGCTGCTCAAACGTTACCTCGCGCTCGCCGGCCTGCCGCTGGACATGACACCGCACAAGCTGCGGCACAGTTACGCCACCCATCTGCTCAACGCTGGTGCCGACCTGCGTCTCGTTCAGGAGCTGCTCGGTCACGTGAACCTGGCGACGACGCAGATCTACACCCATGTCAGCGTCGCGCACCTGAAGAAGATCTACGAGCGGGCCCACCCGCGGGCGTGAACATCCGACCCCGGGCTGATCACGCCGAGGTCAGCCAGGTGATGCATCGAGGGCGATGGGCTCGGCCTTCACCCGCCAGATCCGTTCGCAGTAGTCGCGGATGGCGCGGTCGGACGAGAAGTAGCCCATCCGCGCCGTGTTCAGGATGGACTTGCGCGTCCAGGCTTCCTGGTTGGCGTAGGCCCGGCTGACGCGCTCCTGGCATTCCACGTAAGCAGCGTAGTCCGCCAGCACCATGTAGGGATCGCACCCGAGCAGGCTGTTCACCAGCGGCTGGAAGAGATCCGGCTGGTCGGGTGAAAAGAATCCGTTGGCGATCTGGTCGATGGCCTCCTTGAGGTGCGGGTCGGCCGCGTAATAATCCCGCGGTTGATAGCCGCCCGCCTTGAGCTTCTGCACCTCAGCGGTTGTCAGTCCGAAAAGGAAGAAGTTTTCGGGGCCCACCTCATTGCGGATCTCGATGTTGGCGCCGTCCAGCGTCCCGATAGTCACCGCGCCGTTGAGGGCGAACTTCATGTTGCCGGTGCCGGAGGCCTCCATGCCTGCGGTGGAAATCTGTTCCGACAGTTCCGCCGCCGGATAGATGCGCTGGGCGTTCTTGACGTTGAAGTCGGGGACGAACGCCACGCGCAGGCGGTGATTGACCTGGGGATCGGCGTTCACCTGGCCGGCCACGGCATGAATGAGCTTGATGATCAGCTTGGCCAGGTAGTAGCCCGGCGCCGCCTTGCCTCCAAAGATGACCGTGCGCGCCGGCCCGCCGGCGGCCGGCTCGCGCAGCAGCCGGTTGTAAAGGGTGATGATATGAAGGACGTTCAGGTGCTGGCGCTTGTACTCGTGCAGGCGCTTGACCTGGATGTCGAACATGGTGTCGGGATCGACCTCCACCCCGGTGCGCTGGCGGATGAAGTCTCCCAGCAGGGCCTTGTTGTGGCGCTTGGCCTCGCACCACTCCCGGCGGAAGTCCGCCTCCGCCGCCAGCGGCTCGAGGCGGTGCAGCTCGTCGAGATTCCGGATCCAGCCGTCGCCGATGTGCGCGGTGATGAGCTGGGCCAGCCGCGGGTTGCTCAGCAGCAGGAAACGGCGCGGCGAGATGCCGTTGGTGACGTTGGTGAACTTTTCCGGCGTGAGTTCATAGAAACCACGGAGCCCGCCCTGGCGGAGCAGCTCGCTGTGGAGCCCGGCGACGCCGTTGACCGTCCGGCTGCCCACCGTGGCGAGGTGCGCCATGCGGATATAACGCACCCCGGTCTCGTCGATCAAGGAGAGCCGGCTGGTCCGCTCCGCGTCGTCCGGGAAACGGACGCGAACCTCGTCGAGGAAGCGCCGGTTGATCTCGTAGATGATCTCGAGGTGGCGGGGCAGCAGGCTGCTGAATAGCGGGACCGGCCACCGCTCCAGCGCCTCGGGCAGCAGTGTGTGGTTGGTGTAGCCGAAGGTGTTTTGCGTGACTTCCCAGGCCTTGGGCCAGGTCAGATGATGCTCGTCGACCAGCAGGCGCATCAACTCGGCGATGGCGATGGACGGATGCGTGTCGTTGAGCTGGACGGCGAACTTCCCGTGGAAATTCTCCAGGCTGCGGGCCGTCTGCAGATGCAGGCGGATCATGTCCTGGAGCGCGCAAGAGGCGAAAAAATACTGCTGCTGCAGGCGCAACTGCTTCCCCTGGGGCAGGTCGTCGTTGGGGTAGAGGACCTTGGTGATGTTTTCCGACACCATCTTCTCCATCACCGCCCCGTAGTAATCACCCGTGTTGTAGGCGCGGAAATCGAAAGACTCCGCGGCCGTGGCGCACCACAGGCGGAGAAAGTTGGCCGTGTTGACATGGTAGCCCAGCACCGGCGTGTCGTACGCCATGCCGCGCACCACATGGTGGGGCACCCAGCGCACCCGGTACTCGCCGTTGTCCTCATAGGCCTCGGTATGCCCGCCGAATTTCACGTCGAAAGTCAGCTGCGGGCGCGGCAGCTCCCAAGGATTGCCCAGGCGCAGCCATTTGTCCGTCAATTCCACCTGCCAGCCGTCGCGGATCATCTGGTCGAAGATGCCGAACTCGTAACGGATCCCGTAGGCGATCGAGGGAATCTCGAGGGTGGCCATGCTGTCGAGGAAACAGGCGGCCAAGCGCCCGAGGCCGCCATTGCCCAGACCGGGCTCCTCCTCCTGCTCCATGATCTCCTTCAAATCGAGCCCCAGCTCTTTCATGGCCTGGTCGGCGGCCTCGTAGATGCCGAGGTTGAGCAGGTTCTTGCCCAGCTGTGGTCCCATGAGGTATTCCGCCGAGAGATAGCAAACGGTGCGGCTCTGGTGTTCGAAGTAGGTCTCCGCGGTGCGGATCCAGCGCTGCAGCAGGCGGTCGCGGATCGTATAGGCCAGGGCCATGTACCGGTCGTGGGGCGTCGCCACCTTCGGAAACCGTCCCTGCACATAGAACAGATTGTCACAAAACGCCTGCGCAATGGCATGGGGACTCAAACCCGTGCGAATGTTTTCGAGGCCGGAGGGAGCAGGTGCGGTCTGCGCTTTGAGGATCTTCTTCATGGCGGGGATGGCGCGGGAGGGAGCCGTTGATAACCGGTCGGTGTGCGCGGAGACCGCGCAGGATCGCGAGCGATCGGCATTTTGCGCCGGGCGCCGCGAAGCTCAAGCTAGATAGATGAGGGTGTGGATCTGGTCCATTCTTCCGCCGGGTCGGCGAATGTCCGGCCACGGAAGAACACACAGGGCGCATAGGAACTGCGTTGTGCTCCCTGGTGGAGCGATTCCATTGGTGGCGCAGCCGCCGCACCTGGTTACTTGTGCGCGTCGACAGGCAGCTAATCGCCGCGCAATCCGCCCGCTTTCCTCGTATCCCCTCAAGAACCCGGTCCTTCTGACTCTTTTTGTGTGATGGACATTTTTCTTGAAAGAGACAAAATGGGGCCACCGCAAAGAGAGGCGCTAGGAAGCTTCCATCGTGAAACGGAAACAAAACCCCCGATCACTTACTTACGTCTATGCCCACGGGTTTGAGGCCGGGACGTTGCACCAGCACACCGTAGGGAAGCGGGCGCGCCGGACAGCGGCGGAACCCGGTGCCGCAGGCAGGCCGGAGGCAGGACGGAAGGGGCGTGCAAAACACGACACGGGAGGCGCGTGAAAAATGACCGGGAAATCATCCATCGCTGGTCGTCGGGATTCAGGCAGAGGGGGATGGCTTTGGGGCCTGATCTTTGTCTGCCTGGCCGCGGGCATCGTGGCGGAAGGCAACTTCTATTACCGGAATTACGAGAAGCATTACCGCTCCGAGGTTGAGCGCCAGCTCTCCGCCATTGCGGATCTGAAGGTGGGCGAGTTGGTGCAGTGGCGCAAGGAACGGCTGGCAGATGGCGCCGTGTTGTTCAAGAACGCCGCCTTTTCCTCCCTGGTGCGCCGCGTTGTTGAGAAACAGGTGGATGCAGAAGCTCAACGCCAGCTTCAGGCATGGGTCGAAAAATGCCAGACAGCAAATCAGTATGACCATGTTCGCCTGCTTGATGCTCAAGGCGTCACTCGCATATCAGTCCCCGCCGGGCGGACGGGTATGTCTTCCACTGTTGCACAGCGCCTTCCAGAAATCCTGCGGGCCGGTCAGGTGACGTTTCAGGATTTCTACCGGAACGAATACGACCAGCGCGCGTATCTGGCAATCCTGGTCCCCATTCTGGACGAGTCAGACGCCAGACCTCCTCTGGGTGTACTCGTTTTGCGCATTGATCCCGCAACCTATCTCTACCCCTTCATCCAGCGCTGGCCCACGCCCAGCCCGACCGCCGAGACCCTGCTCGTCCGCCGGGAGGGCAATGAAGTCGTCTTTCTGAATGAACTCAGGTTTCAAAGAAACGCCGCCCTGACCCTGCGCACACCTCTGGACCAAAAGGCACTGCCGGCGGCTCGGGCCGCCTCAGGGCAGGAAGGCGTTATGGAGGGCATCGACTACCGGGGCGTGCCGGTGGTGGCGGCCCTGCGCGCCATTCCCGATTCACCGTGGTTTCTGGTCACCCGCATGGACGCCGCGGAAGTGTATGCGCCGTTGCGAGAGCGACTCTGGCAAATGGTCGTGCTCATCGGCGCCTTGCTGTTCGGCGCGGGAGGCGGGATCGCCATGCTCTGGTGGCAGCAGCGTGTCCGGTTCTACCGGGAAGGGGCGGAGACGGAAAATAAAACCAGACGCTTGGCGACCGTGGTGCGCGACTCGAACGATGCGATTACGATTCAGGACTTCGAGGGCCGGATCACCGCCTGGAACCGCGGCGCGGAACTGATGTATGGCTACAGCGAGGCAGAGGCGCTGGCGGCGAACATCGACCGCCTCACGACCCCCGGCAAGGTTGCCGAGCAAAAGGATTTCATCCGCCGGCTGATCGCGGGTGAAGCCATCACCTCGTTTGAAACCCAACGGGTGACCAAAGACGGGCGCGTTCTCGATGTCTGGATGACGGTGACCAAACTGCTGGACGCTACCGGAAACCCGATTGGCCTTGCCTCCACCGAGCGCGACATCACCGCGCGCAAACGGGCGGTGGAGGAAGTCCACAAGCTCAACGCCGAACTGGAGCAGCGGGTGCGCGACCGCACCGCCGAACTGGAGGCCGCCAACCAGGAGCTGGAAGCGTTCAGCTATTCGGTCTCGCATGATTTGCGCGCGCCGCTGCGGGCCATGGACGGCTTCAGCATGGCGCTGTTGGAGGACTGCGCCGGCAAGCTGGATGAAACGGCCCAGGACCACCTGCGGCGCATCCGGGCCGGCAGCCAGCGGATGGCGGAGTTGATTGACGATCTGCTGAACTTGTCCCAGGTGACGCGGACGGAGATGCGGCGCGAACGGGTCGACCTAACAGTGATGGCGGAGGAGATCGGGGCGGAATTACGACGGCTGCAGCCGGATCGCGAGGGCAACCTGGTCGTCGCCCCGGCGTTGACGGCCGACGCCGATGCGAGGATGCTGCGGTTGGTGCTCAACAACCTTTTGGACAACGCGTGGAAATTCACGTCCAGGCGCGCACAGGCGTGCATCGAGGTCGGCGCACGGGAGCTGGACGGTCAGCGCGTTTTTTTCGTGCGCGACAACGGAGCGGGGTTCGACATGGCCTACGCCGGCAGGCTCTTCGGCGCGTTCCAACGCTTGCACAGCACCCAGGAGTTCGAGGGCACCGGCATCGGGCTGGCCATCGTGCAGCGGATCATCCACCGGCACGGGGGTCGCGTATGGGCCGAGGGCGCCGTCGAACAAGGCGCCATCGTCTATTTCACCGTGGGAAAGAAAGGGACTGACTCATGAACGGTGGAAAAATAATCCTGCTGGTTGAAGACAACCCCGACGACGTGGCGCTGACGCTGCGGGTGCTGGAAAAGCACAAAGTCGTCAACGAGGTCGTGGAGGCCCATGACGGCATTGAAGCGCTCGATTACCTGTTTGGCACCGGCGCGCACGCCGGCCGCGACCTCCGCCAGCAGCCCCAGTTGATCCTCCTGGATTTGAAGCTGCCGAAGGTGGAAGGCCTGGAGGTGCTGCGTCGCGTGCGCAACGATCCGCGAACCAGACTCCTGCCGGTGGTCATCCTCACGTCGTCGACCGAGGAGAAAGACCGCGTGAATGGCTACGCCCTTGGCGCCAACAGTTACATTCGCAAGCCCGTTGACTTCAATCAATTTGCCGAGTCCGTCCGCCAGCTGGGCCTCTACTGGCTGGTGCTCAATGAACCACCGCCCGTGATCACCGGGATGCCATGAACAAGCCGCTGCGCTGCCTGATCGTCGAGGACTCGGAAAACGACGCATTGCTGGTGCTGCGCCAGTTGCGCATGGGCGGCTACGACGTGACGTGGGAGCGCGTGGACACGGTCGAAGCAATGCGCGCCGCGCTGGGCCGAAAGTCGTGGGATATTGTTCTCGCCGACTTCAAGATGCCGCGCTTCAGCGGGCCGGCCGCGCTGGAACTGCTCAAGGCGAGCGGCAAGGGCCTGCCTTTCATCATCGTGTCCGGTACGATCGGCGAAGAGGAGGCCGTGGCGGCCATGAAGGCGGGCGCCCACGATTACATCATGAAAGGCAAGCTGGCGCGCCTGGTTCCCGCCGTGGAGCGCGAGTTGCGCGATGCGGCGTTGTGGCGCGAGAACCGGCGGGCCGAAGTGGCGCTGCTGGAGAGCGAAAAAAAGTATCGGGAACTGGTTGAACACGCCAACAGCATCATCCTGCGCTGGACTCGCGACGGGAGGATCACGTTCCTGAACGAGTTTGGCCAGAAATTCTTCGGCTACGCGGAGGCGGAAATCCTCGGTCGCCACGTCGTCGGCACCATCGTTCCGGAGAGCGAAAGCAGCAGCCGGGATCTTCGCACGTTGATGGACCAGATCGGTGAGCACCCGGAGGCGTTCGCCCAGAGCATCAATGAGAACTTGCGCCGCAACGGCGAAAGGGTCTGGGTGGCCTGGACCAACAAGCTGGTGCGGGATGAGCAGGGCCAGGTGAAGGAGATCCTGAGCATCGGTTCCGACATCACCGAGCGCAAGCAGGCCGAAGAGGCGCTGAGATACAGTGAATCTATGCTCAACGAGATGGGCAGGATCGCTGAGATTGGCGGTTGGGAAATGGACTTGATCACACGCAAGGCGCGCTGGACAAAGGGAACGTATGATATTGTCGAGATCGGCTATGGCGACCCCATCCCCGGGCCCGATGAGCACGTAAACTTCTATCTTCCCGAGCATCGCCCCGTAGTGGAAGGTGCCATGAAGAGGCTGATCGAAGAGGACATCCCCTTCGATTATGAGGCCAAACTGCGCACGACCAAAGGAAATATCAAATGGTGCCGGGCC
>CAJAKX010000347.1 GCA_903940425.1 uncultured Opitutia bacterium
GCGGGCGGCCCGGTCAACCCCGAGTCGAAGCTCCCGTGGCTCACGCCCTGGCGCCTCGTCGTGGTGGGCGATCTCAAGCTGATTGCGGAGTCCACGCTCGGCATCGATCTGGCCGACGGGCCGGCGCAGCCGGCGGACGCGTCGATCCAGCCCGGCAAGGCCGCGTGGAGCTGGCCGCTGCTGAAGGATGGCAACACGACCTACGACGTGCAGAAGCGCTTCATCGACTATGCGGCGGAGATGGGCTGGCGCTACACGCTGATTGACGCGGGCTGGGATGCGCAGATCGGCTACGACAAGGTCAGGGAACTCGTCGATTACGCCCGCGGCAGGGGCGTGGGGATTCTGCTGTGGTACAACTCGGCGGGCGACTGGAACACGACGCCCCAGACGCCGCGCAACATGCTGCTCACGCACGAAAGCCGCCTGAAGGAATTCGACCGGCTGAAGGCGATGGGCGTGGCCGGGCTCAAGATCGATTTCTTCGGCGGCGACGGACAGTCGATGATCGGCTACTATCTCGATCTCCTCGAGGACGCGGCGCCGTACGGCTTCCTGATGAATTTCCACGGCGCGACGCTGCCGCGCGGCTGGGAGCGGACCTATCCGCACCTGATGACGATGGAGGCGGTCCGCGGTCTCGAGTATGTGACGTTCGAGCAGGGCAACGCCGACCAGGAAGCCACGCACGCGGCCATGCTGCCGTTCACGCGCAACGTTTTCGACCCGATGGATTTCACGCCGATGGTGCTGGACCAAATCCCCCGGATCGAGCGCCGCACGACCAGCGCGTTCGAGCTGGCGCTGTCGGTGTTGTTCACCTCGGGCATCCAGCACTACGCGGAGATTCCCGAGGGCCTCGCCAAGGCGCCCGACTACGTGCGCGATTTCCTCAAGCACGTCCCGAGCGTGTGGGACGACACGAAGTTCCTGGACGGCCAACCCGGCAAGTTCGCGGTCCTGGCGCGCCAGGGCGAAAGCCGCTGGTATGTGGCCGGCATCAATGCCGAGGCGGCGGAGAAAAAACTCGCGCTGAATCTGAACGGACTCGCCGTTCGCGGCTCCGGCACGCTCATCACGGATGGAGACGCCGGCAATCTCTCGTTCCGCCAGGTGCCGGTGCAGCTCTCCGCCGGGAAGCAGCTGGAAATCACCCTGCAACCCCACGGTGGTTTTGTCCTCGTCTTGGAGCGATGATGTCTAGACTCACGTCTGCGCTGATCCCACCAGCCCCTCGAATGAGAATTCGATCGGCTCGGCGGCGCCGCACCGGACGCGGAAAGCCGACGCGTCCCGACAAAGCCGTAAGCGGACTCACCCATTTACCATGAAAACACTGTTCGCCTTCACGCTGGCGGCCACCATCGCCGCCGGCACGTTCGCTCCGGTCGCCGCGCAGACGCCGTCGGTCGCCGCCCCCGCCGCGGCCTCTGAAGTGCTGACGCCGCGCACGGGTCTACGGTTTTCCGAAATCCAACTTCACGATCCGTACATGCTCCCGGACAGCTCCACGCGGACCTATTACCTTTATACCTCGGCCCCAACCCGCCAGACGGGCCAGAACCGGACGGGCACGTTTGCCTACAGGAGCAAGGACCTCGCCACCTGGGAGGGACCGTTCCTCGTCTTCGTGTGCCCGGACGACTGCTGGGCCGTTCCGCAGGTGACCGCGTGGGCGCCGGAAGTGCATGCCTATCGTGGGAAATACTACCTGTTCACGACGCTGCACAATCCGCAGAAGCCGCTGCCCACGCTGATCCCGGTCCGGCCGAATTCCATGCGCGCCACGATGATCGCCGTGAGCGATTCGCCGGAAGGCCCCTTTGCCCTGATCAAAAAGGACGGCCCGGTGACGCCGCCGGACTTCA
>CAJAKX010000348.1 GCA_903940425.1 uncultured Opitutia bacterium
ATCCTGAGTCACGAGTACTGGCGGTCGCATTTTAACGGCGATCCGGCTGTCATCGGACGCACGCTGCGAATCGATGGCCTGCCGAACGAAATCGTCGGCGTCGCTCCGGCGCTGGCCAGCGATCCGCGGACGCTGTTTGCGCCGGAGATCTTCCGCCCCCTCGCGTTGACACCTGACGAACTGAGTCAGCGGGAGGATCACGCCTATGACATCATCGGGCGCTTTCGTCCTGGGGTGACTCCAGCCCAGGCCGAAGCCCGGCTGTCAGCGATCGCGGCGGGCCTCGCCCGCAGCGATCCCAAGGAATACGAGGGCCGGATCCTGCGCACGACTTCGCTCAACCCCACGCTCCGGGGCACCGGCCGCCAGATCATCCTGATGTTGATCGGACTTTCCGCTTTCGTCCTCCTGATCGCCTGCGCCAACCTGGCCAATCTCCTGTTGGCGCGCGCCATCTCGCGAGCGCGGGAGTTCGCCATCCGGGGCGCGCTGGGTGCGTCGCGTCGCCAGCTGATCCGTCCGCTTGCCGTCGAATGCAGCGTTCTTTCCGCGGCCGGCGGCGGCCTCGGTGTGCTGGTCTGCACCTGGACGAACGACTGGATGGCCCGCCAGTTCAGCGCGGGCGGCACGACGATCGAATTCGTGCACGACTGGCGGCTCCTCGCATTTGCTTTTGGCGCGTCGCTGGCCACCGGCCTCCTCTTCGGCGTCGCTCCGGCCTGGCTCATCTCGCGGGTGCGCATCAACGACGCCCTCAAGAGCGGCGCGCGCGGCTCGACCGGCGACCGTTCGCAAAACCGCGTCCGGCAACTGCTGATCGTGGGCCAGTTTGCCCTCGCCCTCGTGCTCCTGTCCGGCGCCGTGCTTTTCGTGCGCGGTCTCGACCATCTGCTGCGGCGTGACGCCGGCTGGAACCCGGCGCCGGTGCTTCGGGGCATCCTCTCCATGCCCGCTACCCGCTATCCCGACACGGGCAGCATGATGCGTTTCTACGAACGCGTGCAGGAGCGCGTCGCGGCGCTGCCCGGCGTCGCCGCCGCGGCGATCTGTTACGAGGTTCCCGCGTTCTTTTTCCCGACGGGGCGCGGATTCCTCATCGAAGGCCAGCCGCCGCCGGCGAATCGGGACAACGTGCCGGGCGCGCCGATCAACGGGATCACGCCCGGTTATTTCAACACCACCGGCACGCGCATTCTGGCCGGGCGCGACTTCGCTCCGTCCGACAAAGCCGACAGCCCGCGCGTCATCATCATCAGCGAGAGCATGGCGCGGGCGTTCTTCCCCGGCAAGGAAGCGGTCGGCCGCCGCCTCGCCGACTACAACACGAAGGAGCCGGTCTGGATGGAAATCGTCGGCGTGGTCCAGGACGTGCGCTTCCTGAATCCAGGCAACGGGGGATCTGCCTTCCAGGCCTACGTGCCGCTGGCGCAGAATACCTGGAGCTACGTCGCCCTGGTCGTGCGGGCGTCCGTGCCGTCCGCAACCTTGGTCGAGCCCATTCGCCGCGCCGTCGGCGAGCTGGACCCTGACATGGCGGTCAAGGAACTGACGCCCGTGCCCGCATTCATCGAGCGCAACATGCTGACCCTGGTCGCGATCAATCGCCTGCTTCTCGGTTTCGCCGGGCTCGGGTTGTTCCTGGCCGCGCTCGGAATCTACGGCGTGATCGCGCGCCTCGTCGCGCAGCGGACCAACGAGATTGGCATCCGCATGGCGCTGGGCGCCCAGGTGGGGCAGATTGCCCGCTTGATTCTTGGCACCGGCATGCGCCTCGTGGCGGTAGGCACCGGGGTCGGCCTGCTTGGCGCCGCAGCCATCGCCCGCTTCTTCACCGCCTCGATGCCTGGATTGGCGAGCAACAGCGTCACCGCGATCGCGGCCGCCGTGGTCGTCCTCATCGTCATCGCCCTGCTCGCCTGCTGGCTGCCGGCGCGCCGCGCCACCAAGGTCGATCCGATCGTCGCCCTGCGTTCCGAGTGAAAGTGAGAGTGAATGTGAAAGTGCCACCTCCAGAATCCTGAACACGCCCCTTTCACTCTCACCCTCACTCGCGCCTAAGGCGCGCCTCATTCCCTCACTCCCTCGCTCCCTTCCCCTCAACCGCCTCCACTTATGAACACCTCCCGTCGCACCTTCCTCACGTCAAGTACCCTCGTCGGCGCCGGTCTGCTCCTCGGCAGTCGCGCCGCTGCGGTCGAAACAACGGCCACGCCTCCCATCGACATCTGGGACGTGTTCAAGAACCGCCGCTCGGTGCGCCGGTTCAAGCCCGATCCCGTGCCCGAGGCGGACCTCCGGCGGATCCTCGACGCCGCCCGGCTGGCGCCGACCTCGGGCAACCAGCAGCCGTGGAAGTTTCTGGTCGTGCGCGATCCCGCCAGGATCGCGGCGTTGAAGAAGGCCTGTATCGAGCCGATGCTCGGTCAGGTCGATCCGAACAAGCCGTTGTCCGAGGAACAGAAAAAGCAGCGCGAGACCCAGATTCGCAACGCCTTCGACGGCTACTTTTCCGCGCCCGTTTACATCGTGGTCCTGACTGACAACCAGTCCGCCTATCCCGACTACAACCATTTGGATGGACCCATGGCCGCCGGCTACCTGATGCTGGCCGCGCGGGCCCTCGGCTACGGGACGGTGTTCATCACCGACTCCGTCCCCGACGAGATCACGAAAAAGGTCTTGCACATCCCCGATCGCTACACCCGCGTGTGCTTCACGCCATTGGGTGTGCCGGTGGAATGGCC
>CAJAKX010000349.1 GCA_903940425.1 uncultured Opitutia bacterium
CGCACCGCCATCCAGCAACCCGCCATGTTCACCCTGTTTCCAAGTCTGGCCATCCTCGACGTCGGGGGCACCGAGATCATGATGATCATGCTGGTGATCTTGCTGCTCTTCGGCAGCAAGCGGATGCCTGAACTGGCCCGCAGTCTCGGGAAGTCCATCCGCGAATTCAAGAAGGCGGCCGGCAGCCTTGAAGAGGAGCTCAAACGGGCCCTGGAGACGCCTCCCCCACCGCCACAGCCGCGCCGGCCGGCGGCTCCAGCCGGAACGGACCTTTCGTCGAAGAACCCCACCCCACCGCCATCGAGCGAACCAGCGCAGCCTCCCGAGGAGAACCCTTATTCCTAGAGGATGGTTGGCCGGCAACTTGTGCGCTTGGGCGCCGCGAACCATCCACCCCTATGGTTGACGAGTCCCAACCCGTCCGCATTCCCATCACTGGCGAGCTGGATCTGCATACTTTCCAGCCCGCTGAAATCGCCAGCCTCCTCGGGGAGTATCTCGCCGCCTGCCAGGAACGCGGGCTGGGCGAAGTGCGCATCATTCACGGCAAAGGGACCGGCACCCTGCGCGAGACCGTCCACGCACTGCTGCGCCGGTCGACGCTCGTGGCGTCGTTCCGCCTGGGTAATGAAACCAGCGGCGGCTGGGGTGCCACTCTGGTCAGGCTGAAGGGCCCGCCGAAATGATTCAGCGTCCTGCCCGTTTATCCGTCACGGTTGCCGCCCGTCACTGCGGGGTTGTGCTGGCAGGAGGAAGCTGCATGCTGTGTTTCGCATGAACACTACGTTTTTCTACGGACTTATGCTCGCAGTGAGTAACATCGTGCTCACGCTCGTCTTTTTCTTCCTCGGCTATCAGACCGACAAGATGCTGCAAGGCCGATGGATCGTCTCATTGCTGCCCCTGGTGGTGACGATCGTAGTGATGTGGCTCGGCATCAAAGCCGCCCGCGAGGAGACGAAGGACAAGTCGCTCAGCTATGGCAAAGGTGTGGGCACCGGCGTGCTCATCGCCCTTTATGCAGGTCTCATTGGAGCCATTTATACCTATATCCACTTCACGTTTATCAACCCGAACTTTGCTGACTACGCCATCGATATGGCACGGCAGCAGTGGATCGCTCGGGGAATGAGCGACAGCCAGATGGCATCGGCCGAGGGATTCACCCACCTGATGTACAAGCCCGCGGTACTGGCGGTCATGGGCGCCATTCTTTCGCCGCTCATCGGGCTGGTCCTTTCGTTGATCCTTTCTGCCTTCCTCAAGCGCCAGCCGGAAGCCATCGCGGAAGTCACCCCGCCGGTGACGTGAGCTTGTGCTCGTCACGGTCACTGCGGCCACGCGGCAAACAGATTAAATGAAGAGGCCGGAACCTTGCGGTTCCGGCCTCCATGTTCACTGAATCAACGAGCCGGTGGCTTAGCGGTTGCCCTGAATCCGCAGTTTGCTGCGGTAATCATAGGCCGCCAGGACCAGCAGCGCGATTACTGTGCTGCTCCCGAAAAGGATGGAGAACAGGTTGAAGTCCTGCACCCTTTCCTGGGAAAGGCCGAGGAAAACCGCTGCCGCAAGCACGACGCCTGCCGGAACGAATTTCATCAGTCTACTTTCGTGGTTCATGGTTAACTTTCTATTTCAGGTTAATGGCTCCTTATGGAACCGCGGACAGTATACTCAAGACTTGCGATAAAAAAAGTAACAAGCTTCTATCAACTCCATAGTTATTACCTATGGAACTGAACCAACTCCGTTACTTCCTGGCCGCCTCTGAAGCGGGAAATTTCACCCGCGCCGCTGCACGGTGCAACATATCCCAACCATCTCTCAGCCAGCAGATAATACATCTCGAACGCGAGCTGGGTCACAAGCTGTTCCACCGCCTTGGACGTCGCGTTGTTCCGACAGAGGCCGGGCAGGTTTTCCTCGAACGGACGCGCGACATACTCCGCAAGGTGGAGGATGCTTCCAAGGAGTTGAAGGACAGTCCGACTCTGGAGCGGCATATCAAGGTCGGTACTGTACCCACGCTTGCCCCTTATCTGCTGCCGCCTGTGCTCAAGCACTGCCGTGAGCTACACCCCAATCTGCTGGTTCACACCCATGAAGACTTTCGCCCGGACTTGA
>CAJAKX010000350.1 GCA_903940425.1 uncultured Opitutia bacterium
CCGCCGCGGCGGCGCCTGCAAGCAGGCTCCTACAGGTCGGAAGCCACTCGCGCTCGGCTTCGCCAAGCACCAAAAGAACCGGCTCCTCGAGACGCGCCATCAGTTCCGTCCAGCGCTCGCGCGGCCAGTTTTTGCGCGGCGAGCCGCTGCCCGGGTGGATCGCGACCGGAAGTCGGGGGTCGGAAGTCGCAGGCCCAATGTCGTTCCCGGTCGGAAGCCGCAAACAGGAGCGATAGTCGGTCGTGGAGAGACCGAGCGTTTTCAACAGTTCGCAGAAGTGGCGCGCGGCGGGGGCGAGGATGGGCGCCGCCGGCGCGGACAGGAATTGTTGTCCAGCGCGCAAGGGGAAGCGCCGGGCCAGCGTTCCATCCGGATCAGGCCAGTAGTTGACGACCAGATCGAATTCCGCCAGCCAGGCGTGCAGCGCGGGCGGCAGCTCCGCCACAGCGGCGGAGAACAGCGCGCTCCAGCGGGCTTCGTGCTGCGAATGGACGGCGTCGAGGTACCCGCCGGACATTCCGAGCCCGGCGGCGCGCGCATGGCCGACCAGTTCGATGCGGGCGCCGGGCCACCTGGTCCGCAACAGGCCGAGCGCCGGCAGGGTGACGAGGAAGTCGCCGAGCGCGCCGCCGCGTAAGACGAGGATCCGCATGGGACAATCCGCGAACGAAACTCAGTTGCCGGGCTTCGCCGGGGCCGGCGCGGTTTTCCGGTAGTCCGTCAGCAGGAGCGTGGCGGTGCCGAACTTCAGCTTGAGCTGCATCTTCACGGGCAGTTTCTGCCCCTGCTGGGAAATCCACACCTTGATTTCGCCTCCGCGTTTGAAGATTCCCCGCGGGTTCTGCTCCATACGCGGCACCAGCATGAGCGTGTGATAGGTGCCGAGCGGTGTGCGCACGTCGTCGTAGTGGTCGGCGTAGATGGCCAGCGGATAGAACTCGTTGCCGAAATTGACCAGCACGTCCTTTTTTTCGCCGGGCTGGAGATTCCAATCCCGGGTTTCCACCAGGGCGCTGATAAGGTCGATGGGGTCGCCGTCCGGGATGGGCACCTCTTGGGAACGGTCGGGTCGATAATGATCGATGTACCAGGCGATCTTCCGGTCGTAGTCGAAGGTCGTCTCGGTGTCGGTGAAGTGCCGGCCGTCGGACCCCTTCTCGCGCAGGCTGACCAGCCGGCCGGTCTGCTGGTTGATGATCCCCTCGGCTTGGTTGTCGTAGGAGTAAAAGCCGCGCATGAAACCGCGCGTGGAAGTGTTGGTGGCGATGCGAAAAACGTCGGACCCGTTCGCGTTCTTTTCCTCGTGAGCCGCGACGACGATCTCGCCGGCGCGGCCGAAAATGCCCCAGCTGACCTTGTAGGTGAAGGTCTCGCCGTCGGTAAAGGCGGTGAACGGGGCCGCCAGGACGGGTAAGGCCGGAAAGAGCGAGAGGGCGGCGAGGATGGGACGGAAGGAAATCATGAGTGGTGAACGGTAGCGCAGGGGAGACCACAGAGACACTGGAATCGGATCAAGGTGCGGCGGTTGAAGGTGTTTTTAGCGGAGGTTAAGGCAAGGAGGTTCTGTGCTAATCCTTCACGCCGGCATTCCCGCCGTCCGCGGCAACCGTGTGCGGTCAGGGCGCCAGGCCCAAGTCCAGCTGGTTGTCCGCCCCCAGCGCCCAGGCTTCGAGGCCGCGGGCGCGCAGGGTCCGGGCGAATTCCTGGGCGAAACCGTGGAGCGTGTAGACCAGCCGCGGCTGCACGCGGTCGACGAAGGCCAGCAAGTCGGGAAAGTCGGCGTGGTCGGAGAGCGGGAAAACCGCATCGCACTGGTAGCGGTAGACGGCTCCGGCATCGAGCGCCCAGCCGGTGATGGCAGCCGTGCGCCGCTTGGGAATGTCCTGGAAGAAGGCGGCGCGGCTCGATTGCGGAGGACAGATGACCACATGCCCGGCGAGGTTTTCCGCCTCGTACAATCGGTAGGCGGGGAAGGCCAGTCCCAGTTCTTCGTAGATCTGCG
>CAJAKX010000351.1 GCA_903940425.1 uncultured Opitutia bacterium
CTGTCAATGCCACCGGGCGGCTGAACTCGGCGACTTATCCCAATGGGCAGGCCACGAACTATGGTTATTTCAACAACGCCGGCGACCAGCGCTTGCAGCAGATCCAGAATCTCACGCCCGGCAGCGCCAACCTCTCCACCTTCGGCTACACCTACGACGCCGGGGGCATCATCCAGACCTGGACGCAGCAGGCGGACAGCGATCCGGTCAGGACTTTATCCTTCGGCCATGATGTGGTAGATCAGCTCGTCTCCGCCTCCCTGTCTTCCGGATCCACCGTGCTAAAAAACTACAACTACCGGTACAGCAAGGCCGGCAACCGCACCAGCGAGCAGATCGACCATGGCGTGACTGCGGCCACCCATAACGCGCTGAACCAGATCACGGCGCTTTCCCCGTCCCTCTGGTTTCGCGGGATCGGCGGGAAAAATTCCGGTTTAAAACCAGCGGGTGAGTCGAGTCGCGCTGATGCTCAACGCCAGCACGCCGGCGCCGAGCGCCGCGGTGAAAAGAAAGTAACTGCCGCCCTGATGAAGGCCCAGCACGGTGATGAGCGCCGGGGAGAAGCCGGCGAGAATACGCCCGAGGTTGTAGGCCGCGCCGGAGAGCATGGTCCGGTATTCGCCGAAGACTTCGTTGAAAAACGCGCCCATCAGGCCGAACGGAATGCCGTTGAGCAACGGCAGCACGAGCGCGAAGGCGAGTGCCCGCTGCGGCCAGGGGCTGGTCCACGCCCACACCGAAAGGCCGATCAGCGCCGCCGCATAAATGGCGAGGGCGCGTCCCACGCCCTGCCGCCGCACCACCCAGGCCCCCGCCAGCATGCCCGGCACCACGTTGCACCAGAAAAACACCGTATAAACGACCGACTGGGGGAGATCCTTCGCATAGAACACATTAATGGTGCCGCTGGCGATGGTCAGACTCGCAATGCCAAAACAAACGGTGAACGGCACGGCATTGCCGATTGCCAATTGCCAAATGCCAGGTGCACCCGGGGCGTCCGGCATCCGGTTTCCGGTTTCCGCGGCCAGCACTCTCCATCGCACAAGCGACAGGATCGCGACAGGCACGATCGACGCCGCAAACAGCCACCGCCAGCCCCACGCCGGCAACAGGTAGATTCTCGCCAAGGCGGCCAGCAGTCCTCCCAAAATCGCCAGCTGCAGCAATGCCGCGAAGCGGTAGCGCGTCGTGCGGTCCACCCGCTCCGCCAGATACGTGTGGCTGATCCCCCACTCTGCGCCCAGCGCGAGCGAGGCGAGCAGCCGGAACCCCAGCACGCTGGCGAAACTCCATGCCAGGCTGAGACCCGCGATGCCGAGCACATAAACACCGAAAACGGCGAGCATCATCCTTCCGCGGCCAAACCGGTCCGCCAGCCAGCCGAAACCCAGCGCGCCCAGTCCCACGCCCGCGAGTCCCGCGAACTGCAGCGTGTTGCTTGCCGCCGGCGTCAGCGCGAAGTGCCCCGCCAGCACCTTCTCCAGATAGACAAACAAATAGAGGTCGTAGTAGTCGAAGAGCAGCCCGATGAACGCCGTCCAGTAGATGCGCGCAGGGGAGGACTGGCTGCCGGGGTTGCCCATGGAAGACACACGAAGGGCTTTGTGTCCGAATGTTGTCAAGCCGCCGGGATGCTCCGCCGGTGCGGAATCGGCGGCGGGGATTTTACAAATGGCGGAACCTACCTAAAATTAGGTGCGCGGAATGATCGCGTCCGGCCGCACCGGGTGCGACATACCATCACTCTCCCGTTGCGGCCTCTGCCGCTTCCCCATCATGCAAAAAAACATCGTCATCTGCTGCGACGGCACGGGCAACGAGTTCGGCCCGACCAACACCAATGTCGTCAAGCTGTTCGAACTGCTTCAGAAGGATCCCCTCACGCAGGCCGCCTATTACGATCCCGGCGTCGGCACGCTCAGCGCCCCGGGCTTCATCTCCGCTCCGGCCAAGGCCTTCACGAAACTGCTCGGCCTCGCCTTCGCGCTGGGCCTCACCGGCAACATCGAGGACGCCTACCGTTACCTGATGGACCGGTACCAAGACGGCGACCGCATCTACCTTTTCGGCTTCAGCCGCGGGGCCTTCACCGTCCGCGCCCTCGCCGGCATGCTCCACAAATGCGGCCTCCTCCAGCGCGGCAGCGAGAACCTGATCCCGTACGCCTCGAAGATGTACCGGCACGGATCGAAAGCGCTGGCCGCGGACTTCAAGCAGACGTTCTCCCGGAGCTGCCCGGTGTACTTCATCGGCGTGTGGGACACGGTGAAATCGGTCGGCATCATCCGGCACCGCAGGTTTCCCAACTCCACGCTCAATCCGGAAGTCGCCCATGCGCGGCACGCCATTTCGATCGACGAGCAGCGCAGCCAGTACCGTCCCAACCTGTGGTCGCATGAACCGAACCAGGACGTGCGCCAGGTGTGGTTTGCCGGCGTGCACAGCGACATTGGCGGCGGCTATGTGTCGGCCGGGCTTTCGCACGTGGCGCTGCGCTGGATGCTGGGGGAGGCGATCGGCCACGGGCTGCTGGCCGCCCTGCCGGCTCCGGATGTTTATCCGGCCGATCCGCTGGGCGAACTGCACAATCCGCTCCTGCCGATCTGGTGGATCCTGGGCTGGCGGCACCGGTTCATTCCGGACAAGTCCATGGTGCATGAGAGCGTGCGGTCACGCATTGCCGCCCGGCCAGACTACCGTCCCCCCAACCTCGCCGCCGCGAAAGACCTGACCTACGTGTCGTAAGGCCGCGCCGGCTTTCATCCCCCGGAGCGCACTCGCGGGCCGTCCGCGAACGCGGATCACCCTGAAAACAAAACCGATCCAGCCATGAACTTCGCCACCCTGGACAGGAAAGAAATCCTGAAGCACTACCCGTATGTCGCCGCGCTCGACAAACCGGGGGCAAATGTCGACCATATCGGCGGCGTGTACGCATCGGTGATTGGATTCGCCGCACCGAAGCGAGGACTTACCCCGGGACAGACCATCAAGCCCGCGGGTTCATCGAAAATGATCTTGCCCCGGCGCGCCTTCATCCTGCATGAGGCCACGACGGATGTCGGCTGGGGAAAAAGTGATACACCCACAAAAACACCCGCCCGCCGGCGTCCAAAACCCGGACCAAATTATTGGACCATTGTGAAGCGGGAATTCTACCTTATGGTCTGCACCGCGGATAAAAAGTACTCCAAAGTCAGGTCAGACTTCAAGAAACATACCCGGAAGGCGTCCACCTTGGTGGTCGGCACAATCAGTGCGGCGATCGCCGGGACGCTGGGCATTGCAGTCGGCCTCATTACGCCGCTGGTGGCATTTCTCCTCTACGCCTTGGTCAAGCTGGGTGTGAACAGCTGGTGCAGCCTGGAAGCCGCCAAGGCGAAATGATCGAGACAGACCCCGTCGAAAGCCAACCCCGGCCGGAAGGCCGGGAACCAACGAAAGGAGCATCCCATGTCGCAATTCAAAAACCTCGCCTTTGAAGGCGGCGGCGTGAAGGGGATTGCCTACGCTGGCGCCCTGCAGGTCCTGGAGCAGCAAAACATTCTGCCGGACATCCGGCGCGTGGCCGGCACATCGGCAGGGGCGATCACGTCCACCCTCGTCGCGCTCGGCGCCTCCAGCGGCAAGGTCCTCGAAATCGTCGGCAGCACGGACTTCCGCGCCTTCATGGATGATTCCTTCGGCGTCGTCCGCGACGTGGACCGCCTGCTGCATGACTACGGATGGTACAAGGGTGACGCCTTTTCCGCGTGGATTCAGAAACAGATTGGTGCGCTGGGCCAGAATCCCGCCCTCACGTTCGCCCAGCTCGGCCAGATGGCCGCGGCCGCCAACAGCCCGCTGAGGGAGCTCTACGTCGTGGGCACCAATCTCTCCCGGCAGGCGCCGATGGTGTACTCGGCGGAGACCACCCCCGACTTTGCGATCTGGCAGGCCGTGCGGATCTCCATGAGCATCCCCCTGTTCTTTGCGTGCGTCAAAAACGCTTCGGACAACCAAGTCCTGGTGGATGGCGGCGTGACCTGGAACTACCCGCTCGATCTCTTCGACGATCGCAAGTATGTCAGCAATCCCGCCGCCGCCGTGATTCCCGCCGGGACCCTTTACGATGACAACCACGTGTACAACAAGGAAACCCTTGGTTTCCGGGTGGACACCTTCGATGAGATCGCGGCGGAGAAAGACTCCTGGCACCTGCCGCCCCAGCAGATCGACGACTTCTTTGACTACATCCAGGCGCTGGTGAGTTTCATGACCGACACCGCCAACAAGCTCCACCTCAAGGACGCCGACTGGCACCGCACCGTCGCCATTGACGCCAGCGGGGTCAAAGCCACTGATTTCACCCTGGCCGATGACAAGGTGAGGATACTGATGCAGAACGGCACCACCGGGACCAAGTCGTACCTCGACTGGTTCAACGATCCGGCCTCCGTTCCCGCGCCCCTGAATCGAATTCCCTGAATGGCATCCGGCCGACCCCGTCTTTACACGGCAGGCCTTGTGCCACGCGGCGCCGCAACCCAAGCCCTGCGCCAGACCCGCACTGAAAAACTTCCCGCCTGACTCTTCCGCCCCTTCCCCCTAAATCCATGCTTCCAACCATCAACGGGAACATCCTATGAAAAACGAGCGAATCGTCGATCTGATCATCTGGCTGGTGATTGCCATCGTGGGGCTGGTGTCCGCGTACTTGTGCTTCGGCATCCTGGATTCGCAAGCGAGCGGGAAATACCAGGGCTACTCGGTGGGCGGGGCGATCGCCGGCGCGATTGTCTCGTGGAGCGTACTGACGTCGGTCTACCTTCAAGTGCGGAAGTCCAGCAACGAGCTCGAGGAGTACAAGAAGCGCGTCGACGAATTGCAGAGCAAACTGATCCGCGGCGCGCCGCGCCCGGAAGGATTCGACACCGAGGTGTCCGAGCGCGACCGGCTCGTACTGGCGCGGCCGAAGATCTGGCAACCCAAGGGGGGCACGATTTTCGACCTCGTCCTGCCCGAGACTGCGATGAAACCGGGCGACGCCTTTCCCGCAGCGTTTCGCTGCTATTACTTGCCGATCGCCAGCGAGGCCAGGAAGGGCGCCAAAAAGAGCGGCCACGCCGTGCTGTCGCGGGAGGACTGGTATGCGCTGGAATTGAAACAGATCCGCGAAGCGTCGGAGTTTGTGAGTTCGTTCAGTCACGAGATGATTCGGGTCGGCGGCGAGCCGGCCGGAGTCGAAAGCCTGAAGCTGATTGCCCGGCAATGCGTCCGCCTGATGCGCAAGCGTTCGGATTGGACCCGACAGTACGAGTGGCAGTGGCAGGTGATACCCCGCAATGAGTTTGCCGGCCGCATCCGGTTTGCGGCACCCGTGGTGCTGACCGTGGGCCGGCCGCAGGTGGTGACGTTGTATGGGCAGGGTTTCCGCCAGGGAATCGTCTGTCGCGTGGGCGGCGTGGCGCGGCAGACCGAGCTGACCGCCGATGGCCGGCTCCATGTACGCCTGGTCGACGACGACGTGCGCACCGCCAGGATTCTCCAACTAGTCGTGGAAAACCCGGATACCAAGGGTGTCCATTCGAACGAGTGGACCCTGGCCGTCGAGGCGCCAACCGGGAACGAGCAGGCCACCCCCACTGAATCACCGCAGGCTTCCGTCGCGGCCGTCCCGCCGCCCGTAGCTCCCGCGCCCGGGCCGGCGGCGCCGGTGAAAGCCGCCGCCGATGAAGAGAAGATCCTCTACCAGGAAATCGTCCACATGCGCGTCATCTGCTACCACCCCACCCTCGATCGGGTCTACTTCTTCGCCTTCACGGACAATCTGGACGACTTTCAGGAATCGAGCGAAGTCTTCAACCGGATCCTGGCGACGACCCGTTTTATCGACTGATCGCTGCAGAAAGCCGGCGCCGGCTTAAAGGCCATGCGCTTCGTGCAAAACCTCGGCGAACCATTGCACGCGGGCCCGGGCCTTGGCGCTGCGCAGGCTCAAGGCCTGCAGCTCCGCCAGCGCTGCTGCGGCGTTCGAAGGCAGGAGGCTCTTTTCGGACCGGGCCTCTTTGGCCGGTTTACCGCCCTCGCCGATCGTTTCGAGGCGAATGTCGTCGTGCAGGCATTCGGGCAGGAGGTCCAGGAGATACGTGCGAACCAGTTCACTGCGTTCCGCCTTTGTTTTCCCGGCGGCCTTGGCAATGAAGCCCAGATGGTCCGGGCGGATCGTCCGGTACTTGCCCTGCAGGTAGTTGTTGATGCGGCTGACGGCGATGCCAGTCGCGGCGCTGAGTTGGACCTGGTTGATCCCATTGCGCTCCATGACCATCATGAGCGTGCTGGAGAAGAACTGGGTGCGGGAGGGCTTGGTACGTGCATTAGGCATGGCGATCTTGATGGTTGCTCTCACAACAGGGGGTCTTCGATATGAAAGGCACGGTGAGGCTGCCAGTGAAACCGTTTGCCAGTCAATACAATAGCGGCCTTTCAGCCTGGGAAAGTGAAAGAAAACACCAAGGCTCAGCCATGCAGCCAGACGATTGAACCTGAAATCGCCCTTCCGCTGCGTATCCGCAGTCGGCGATGAACGTGACAAAATAATCCTTGGAAAAGTCCGCGCTTCGGGCGGGATGTCAGCATGGCCGAGGTCTATTGCTACGGACACGTCAGCACCGGCCGGGTGCTGCGGTTGCGTGATTATTACCCGGAGGCGGATGGCTACGCCGAGGTGGTCGAGATCCTGGAGAACCACGCGGGCGAGGCCACCGGCACCGCCCTCGTCCTGACGCGCCTAGGCGTGTCCGTGGCGCTCGCGGGCAACTGGATCGGCGACATCCCTGAATGCCGCCGTACCCTCGAATTCCTCCAGCAACGCGGCATCGACTGCTCGGGGCTGCGCGTGGTGCCCGATTATCCCGGCGTCACTGAGGTGGTGGTTTCCGACGGCGTCTCCCGCACCGTGTTCGGCCGCTACTGCGACCTGCTCTTCACCACCAAACAGTGGGATGATCCCGATCCCATGAAAATCGCCGCTGCCCGGATCGTCTCCGTGGACTCAACCTTTGGCGAGGCCACGCTCGCGGCGGCGCGTCACGCGGCCGCCGCCGGCAAACCCATGGTCACCTATGATGCCCGGCATGATTCGGAACTCACCGCCGGCGCCGCCGCGCTGATCATTTCCCGCGAGTACCTCCGGCGGGAATACCCCGCGGCCGCCGCCAGTGAAGACGAGCGCGCCGGCTTGTTCGCCGGCTATCTGAAAAATTGTCCCGGTCTGGTGGCGTTCACCGCCGGGGCGCAACCCTTGTGGTGGGGCCGCGGGCGGGCGAAGGGGGATGGGCGCAGGCGCGGATCGTCGGATGGAAATGCGGTACCGGGCCGGCGCCACGAACTGGAGTCGTTCCCAGTGAAGGTGGTGGACACCGCGGGGGCGGGCGACAGTTTCCGCGGCGGGCTGGTGTATGGCATGCTGCAGGACTGGCCTGACGCGGAGTGCGTGCAGTTTGCGGCCGCCGTCGCCGCGCTGGTTTGCACCCGGGCGCCGGGCTGCGTCCATCCCCCCGCGCTGGACGAGGTCCGGGAACTGCTGTCCGTCAAAAGATAGTTCCGCGCGTACCGCCTTCGGTGGGGCTGCGCGTGCCGCCGTCACCGGCGAAGGCACGCGAGCCGCTTTCAACCAGCAGGTCCGTGCGCACCGCCGCCTTCAGGCTATCGAGGCCCGCCTGCACCTGGGCCGCATTCTCGCCCTCGACGAGCAGCCGGATTTTCGACTCGGTGCCGGAGTAACGCACGAGGACGCGGCCGCGCGCGCCGAGCTCGGCGGCAACCGCGCGGATCGCGGCCTGCACCGTCGGCAGTTCCTCCAAGGGCAGCTTCTCCTTCACTCGAAACGCCCGCACCAGCTGCGGCAGTTTCCGCAGCCCGCGCCGCAGTTCCGACAGCGGTTGGCCCGTGGCGCGCATCACCTCGATGACCTTGAGCGCCGCCACCAGTCCGTCGCCGGTCGGCGATACTTCCGCGCAGATGATGTGGCCCGACGCCTCGCCGCCCAGCATGGCGCCTTCCGCCCGCATGCGTTCGCTGACGTAGCGGTCCCCCACCGGGGTGCGCAGCACGCGTCCCCCAGCCGCCTTCACGGCGTCATCGACCCCGAGGTTGCTGTGTTCGGTCACGACGAGGGTGTTCTTCGCCAGCGTCCCGCGCCGCAGCGCATGGACCGCCAGCACGGTCATAATCTCGTCGCCGTCCAGCACTTCGCCGCGCTCGTCGCAGAGGAGGCAGCGGTCGCCGTCGCCGTCCAGCGCGATGCCGAGCCGCGTGCCGGTGGTGCGCACGGTCGCGCACAGCTGCGCCGGATGCTCACTGCCGACGCCGGCGTTGATGTTCCGGCCGTCGGGGGCGTGGCCGATGCAGAACACCGTGGCGCCGAGGTCGCGCAGCACGCCGGGGCCGGTGACGTACGTGGCGCCGTGGGCGGTGTCGATCACGATGCGCCAGCCGGCGAGGGAGAGGTTCGGCAGGAGGTGGGCGACGGCCTGGATGTAATCCCGGGCGGCGTCCGCCAGCACGGTGAACAGTACCTCATCCGTGGCATTTTCCGCCGGGGTGGCGACGTATTCCAACTGCTGCTCGATCTGCTGCTCCACCTCGTCGGTCAGTTTGGCTCCGTCCGGTCCGAAAAACTTGATGCCATTGTCCATGGCGAGATTGTGCGAGGCCGTGATGACGACACCGAGGGCCGCGCCCTGCGTGCCGACGGCGCGGGCCACCAGGGGAGTCGGCACGACGCCAAGGCTCACCGGCGAAAATCCCGCGCCCGCCAGGCCGGTGCCCACCGCCATTTCCAGCGCCGGTCCCGAAAACCGCGTGTCCCGTCCGATCAGCACCACCCGCTTGCCGCCTTCGTCCTTCCACTTTTTGTTCAGCCTCAGCCAGCGGCCCACGGCAGTGCCGAGCTGCTGGACGAAGACCGTGTTGATGACCGGTCCATTATAAAGTCCGCGCACGCCATCGGTGCCGAAATACCTTCGTTTCATGGGCGGTAGAATTCCCTGGTCGCGGCGATCTTGGCCTGCACCGCCCCGCCGAGCAAGAATTCCCGGGCGGGGGCGATTCCGTCCACCACCCGCGCGGTGCGGCCCACGATCCAGAGCGCGACGGCGGCGTTGAGCACGATCGTATCGACGAGGCCCGCGGGACCGCGGCCGGCGAGGATTGCCTCGACGAGGGCCAGGTTCGCCGGCACGTCGCCGCCCCGGATGTCGGCAAACGGCGCCTGGTTCAGGCCGAAGTCTGCGGCCCGCCAGCGGCCGTCGACCGCCGCCAGCCGGCCGAAACCGCGCACCCGGTTGACGGTGGCGGTGGTGAGTTCGTCGATGCCGCGACCGTCGTCGATCACGCCCACCGCGGCGAGACCGGCCCGCGTGCCCAGCGTTTCGAGCGTGGCGGCGAGCCGCGTCGCCCAGGCCTCCGAAAACGTGCCGAGCAGCACGTGCGCCGGGCGGCCGGGATTAATGAGCGGGCCGATGAAATTGAACACCGTGCGGCGCCCCGGCACGGCGAGCGCCTTGCGCACCGCCGCGACGTGCTTGAACGCCGGGTGATAGTTGGGCGCGAAGAAAAACACGAAACCCAGCTCCGACATGGCGCGGCGCAGTTTTTCGGGCGGCGCGGCCAGGTCGACCCCGAGCGCAGCCAGCAGGTCGGCGCTGCCGCATTTCGAGGTGATGCCGCGGTTGCCGTGCTTCATGACCGGCACGCCGGCGCAGGCCAGCACGAGCGTCGCCAGGCTGGAAACATTGAATCCGCCCATGTGGTCGCCGCCCGTGCCGACAATGTCGATGGCCTGCGGTGCCCACGCCTCCAGGCCGGGATCGAGCGACAGGGTGCGGAAAACCGTGGCAAAGGCCGCGACCTCGGCCGCGGTCTCGCCCTTGTCGGCGAACGCCGTGAGGAAGGCGGCCTTCTCCGCGTCGGGTGCCTCGGGCGTGGCCAGGGCGAGAGCGGCGTCGCGGGCCTCGGCGGCGTCCAGCTCCTGCCCGGCGGCGAGTTTGGGGGTCAGCTGGGAAAGCCCGGTCATGGCACCAAGCACTCTGGTAGGCCTCCGGCCGGAGAAAAGCCGAAAAAAGCCGGCGTCATGAGTGGATCCTACACGGCGTTCAGGACGACGGAGCATGCGCCATTCTGAGCGGGCGAGGAATCCCGTGCAACCCGCGCAGCAAAGCATCCAGCATGACAGGCGCGATGACCGCGCAAAGGGACCATCGCCAGGGCCGGAGTCATAAAACTCGACAGCCGGGGTGAAATTTCCGAGCTACATGCCGTGCGCCGCCTCTTGCTGCTGCTGATCGCCCTGGGTTCCCTCATGGTCTTCACCGCGTTTCACGCGCCGCTGGGCGCCGTGGCCGCGGCGGCCGGCCGGCCCGCCGCCGAGCTGGGCGTGGGCGACGCCCTCGTGCTCGGTCTCGTGGAGGGCATCACGGAATTCCTGCCAATCTCCTCGACCGGCCACCTGATCATCGCCAACCACGCGCTGCATCTCGACTCCGCGGCGCCGCTCTTCGACGCCGCGGGCCGGCCGCTCTGGTACCAAAAACCGTCCGCCCGCCACCCTGCGGGCGAGCCGCTGACGCTCAAGCTCGCGGCCGACACCTATTCAGTGGTCATCCAGTTTGGCGCCATTGCGGCGGTCGCCCTGCTCTACTGGCCGCAACTGCTGGGCATCGGCCTCGGCCTGCTGGGCCGGGATCCGGCGGGCCTGCGGCTGCTGCGCAACCTGCTCGTGGCGTTTCTGCCGGCCGCGGTACTCGGCCTCCTGCTCAGCGGGTGGATCGACCGGCACCTGTTCTCCCTGCCGGCCGTGGTGGCCGCACAGATCAGCGGCGCAGTGTTGATGTTCGCCGCCGAGCGCTGGCGGCGGAAATACGCCACCTCGACGAACGCCGTGCTCAGTCCGGCCGCCCTGCCGCCCTGGCGCGCGCTGGGCATCGGCCTGATGCAATGCCTGGCGCTCTGGCCGGGCACCAGCCGCTCCATGACCACCATCGTCGGCGGTTATTTTGCCGGCTTCGAACCCCGCCTCGCCGCCGAGTTCAGCTTCCTCCTCGGGTTCGTGACCCTCGCCGCCGCGACGGTTTACAAGAGCTATGAGTCCGGTGCGGCCATGATCGCCGTGTTCGGCTGGCCGCATGTGCTGCTCGGCGCCGTGGTGGCGACCGTCTCCGCGGCGATCGCGGTGAAGTTCCTCGTGAACTATCTCACCCGGCACGGCCTGGCCGTTTTTGCGTGGTATCGGCTGTTCATAGCCGCCGTGCTCAGCGCGCTCTATCTGCTGTGACGGCGAGACCGGCCTGACGCCGGTTCCCTGATATGATGTCTTGACCCTCCCCGAGGCCGACCTTTACTCGGGCACCTTCAGCCGGTTCAGATGCGCCGACCGCAGTCCTCCCGGCACAGCCAACCCTTTTCATCATGGCCAATCCGAAACGCAAACAATCCAAACGCCGCAGCGCTAACCGCCGCGCTGCCAATGTCTTCAAGGCTCCGCAGCTGGCCCGGGATCCGTCTGATGGCAGTGCCGTCCGGCCGCACCGCATCAACCCCAAGAGCGGCATGTATCGCGGCCGTCAGGTGCTGACCGTGGAAGTCTGAGCCCGGGATCGGTCAGGCTTCCCGACTTCAACCCTTCTGTTTCTTCCGCGATGGCAGAATCGTCCGCCGCCGGCCGCATTGCCGTGGATGCCATGGGAGGCGACCTTGGCCCCGCCGAGGTTGTCGAGGCCGCCAAGCTGGCCTTGGCGGAATATCCCGGCCTCATTCCCCTCACCCTGGTGGGGGACGTGGCCGTGCTCCGGCCGCTGCTGCAGAAGGCGGGCCTGGCGGACCATCCGACCCTGGCGCTCTCCCATGCGTCGGAGATCATCACGATGGACGACAAGCCGCTGCTGGCCATCCGCCGGAAGAAGGATTCCTCGATGATGCGTGCCATCGAGCTGGTGAAACACGGCGAGGCCATTGCGGCGGTCAGTTGCGGCAACACCGGCAGCCTGGTGGCGGCCGGCATTCTCAAACTGCGCACGCTCGAGGGCCTCGACCGCGCGGCGCTGGCGCCGGCCGTGCCGCGCGCCGACGGCTATTTCATCCTCATCGACGCCGGCGCCAATCCTGAGGCCCGGCCCGAGCACCTCGTGCATAACGCCATCATCGGCTCGCATTACGCCCGCATCGAGCTGGGCTGCGCCGCGCCGCGCGTCGGTCTGCTGAGCATTGGCACCGAGGAAGGCAAGGGCAACGCCCTCATCGCCGAGACGCACGACGCGCTCAAGCGGATGGGTTCGCTCGTGAACTACGTCGGGCTCGTCGAGGGTTTCCAGCTCTTCTTCGACCATGTTGACGTCGTGGTGTGCGACGGGTTCGTGGGCAACATCTGCGTCAAGAGCTGGGAGTCGCTCGCCAAGTTTTTCACCGGCGAACTCCGCGACCTGCTGCAGGCCAATCCGCTGCGGGCGACGGGCGCGTTCCTGGCGCAGGGCGCGTTCGAGGCGTTGCGCCGCCGGATCAACCCCGAGCGCTATGGCGGGGCGCCCCTGCTCGGACTCAAGGGCAACATCATCAAGGCCCACGGTTCGAGCAACCGGCAGGCGTGGAAGAACGCCATCCGCGTGGCCAACGAGGCCATCCAGTCCGACCTGAATCATCGCATCGAGGTCGACGTCGCGCTCGCCAACGAGATCCTCCACCAGCCCGTTGCCTGACGCCTCCGCACTCTCCGGCCACACCGTTCATGGGCCCTTCCATCGCCATCCTCGGCACGGGTTCCTACGCCCCCGCCAAAATCGTTTCGAATCATGATCTCTCCCGGCTGGTGGACACCTCCGACGAGTGGATCACCACCCGCACCGGCATCCGCGAGCGGCGCATCGCCGGCCAGTACGAACCCACCTCCGAACTGGCCGCGCGGGCGGGCCTCGCCGCCATCGCCGACGCCCGGCTGACCTCCGCCGACATCGACCTGGTCGTCCTCGCCACGGTCACGCCGGACATGCCGATGCCGTCCACCGCGTGCGTCGTGCAGCACAAGCTCGGCATTCCCACGCACGCCGCCTGCTTCGACCTTAACGCCGCGTGCACCGGTTTTCTTTACGCCCTCGAGGTCGCGCGCGCGCTGCTGGTCGCCGGCCGCGGCCGCCACGCCCTGGTCATCGGCGCGGAGAAGTTCTCCGGTTTCCTGGACTGGCAGGACCGGGCCACCTGCGTGTTGTTCGGCGACGCCGCCGGTGCCGTCGTGCTGGGCCGGGCCGCCGACTCCCGGCATGGCCTCCTCGGCTGCAACCTCGGCGCGGAGGGCGGCGCCACCGACCTGCTGTGCATTCCCGGCGGCGGCAGCCTCCACCCGCCCTCGGCACATTCCGTCGAGCACCGCCAGCATTACATCAAGATGAAAGGCCGCGAGGTCTTCAAAAGCGCGGTGCGGATGATGGCCGGGGCGGCGCGGGAGATTCTGGAACAACATCGGCTGACGGCTGACCAAATCACCTGCGTCATTCCGCACCAGGCGAACCGTCGCATCATCGAAACCCTTTCAAAGGATCTCAAAATTCCGTTGGAACGCTTCGTCATCAACCTTGACCGTTACGGCAACACCTCCGCCGCCTCGATCCCGCTGGCGCTCGACGAGGCCCGGCGCGCCGGGCGCATCCACGCCGGCGACATCTCGCTGCTGCTGGCGTTTGGGGCGGGCTTGACCTATGGGTCCGCCCTGATTCGCTGGTAAAACTTCCTCATGCCGCTTCCCGTTGTGCTCCACCGTTACGCGCCCTTGCTGGCCGCCCTCACCCTGCTGTTCCTGCCCGCGCGGCTGGCCGCCGATCTCACATGGACGCCGGAAGGCGGCTGGAAGTTCGAGGGCGGCGTCGTCTCCGGCCTCGCTCCCAGGGAGAACCGCAACGCGCTTGAGCTGATGAACAAGGCGCGCACCGCCGAGGACAAGGGCCATTACCGCTCGGCCCTCAGCGCCTACCAGAAGGTCACCAAGAGGTACCCCAATTCCCTTTATGCCCCCGAGGCGTTCTACCACACCGGCTACATCCGGCTGGCGCGCCGCCAGTACTTGAAGGCCTTCCGGGCCTTCCAGGAAATCGTGACGCGCTATCCGAGCACCTCGAAATTCAACCAGGTCATCGGCGAGCAGTATCGCATCGCCACCGCCCTGCTCGATGGGGCGCGCAGCCGCGGCTGGCTCCTCCTCATCCCCGGCTTCCGGAACCGCGAGGGATCGATCGGCCTGTTCGAGCAGATCCTCTACAACGCCCCCTACAGCGAGTATGCGCCGCTCGCGCTCATGAACATCGCCAAGGCCCACCAGATGCTTGGCAATCCGGAGGAGAGCATCGATGCGCTGGACCGCATGATCAACACCTACCCGAAAAGTCTGCTGACACCCGACGCCTACCTGCGGCTCGCCCAGGCGTATACCGCCCTTGTCGAGGGCCCCAACTACGACCAGACAGCCACCAAGGAGGCCATCACTTATTACGAGGACTTCATGATCCTTTACCCCGGCGATCCCAACATCGCCGCCGCGGAAAAGGGTCTCGCCCAGATGAAGCAGGTGCTCGCCGAGAGCAAGCTGCGGATCGGCGATTACTACTTCAAATATCGCAGCAACTACAAAGCCGCAAAAGTCTTCTATAACGAGGCCATCACTGACTATCCCGACTCGTCCGTGGCGAAGCGCGCCCGCGTCCAGCTCGCCAAGGTGGAAGCCAAGCTGACCGGGACCAAACCGCCCGAGGAATCCTCCGAGCCCGCGCCCCCGCCCAGGAAGAAGCGGTTTCTGTTCTTCTGAGCACCGCGCCGCCCGGGCGGACCCATCGTATGCCACCGCAGGCGCAGCGAGGAATTTCCATGCTCCAGCCCTTCCGCCGGCGGCTTCTCCCGGTTGCCGCGCTCGCTCCTCTTCTCAGCCTCGGTCTGCTGACCCTGCCCGCCTGCTCGCATTATCAACTCGGCACCAAGGCCCGGCTGGCGTTCACCACCCTCTACGTGGCCCCGGTCGAAAACCGCGCCATGCTGCCCCAGGCGCAGGCCGTCGTCGCCACGGAAATCCGCGACGCCCTGCTGAAGGATGGCCGCGTGACGCTGGTGGCCTCGCCCGAGGCGGCCGACGCCACGCTGCGGGTCACGCTGACGGGTTATGAGCGCGAGGTGGCCGTCACCAGCTCCGTCGACACCGGCCTCGCGCGGAAATTTGCGCTCAACCTGCGCGCCGCCTGCACGCTCACCGACAACCGCACCGGCAAAGCGCTGTTCACCAACCGTGAGATCCGGGTCACCCAGGATGCCTATACCGACAGCGGCCAGCTGCAGTCCGAGTATCAGGCCCTGCCGCTGCTGGCCGGCGCGCTCGCCGGCAAAGTCGCGCACGCCGTGCTCGACGTGTGGTGACACCGTGACCGGCCCGTCCGTCGCCGTCCGAAACCGTGTGACCACGTGCTGGACAAAAGCGCCGGAGTCATTCGTCATGGATCGTTAATCATTGAGCACCCCTCCCATGCTCCCGCCTTTGCTCGTCCCGTCCATTCTTGCCGGTGACCATGCCCGCCTCGCCGACAGCGCGGCGCTCGTCGCCCGCCTCGGCCTGCCGTGGATCCACCTCGACATCATGGACGGGCACTTCGTGCCCAACCTCACCTTCGGCCCCGGCACGGTCGCCGCGCTGCGCCAGTCCTCCGGGCTTTTTTTCGACGTGCACCTGATGCTTGACGAGCCGCATCACTACGTCGAACCGTTCGCCGCGGCGGGCGCCAGCCTCATCAGCATCCACATCGAGCCGTCGTATGACCACGCGGACACGCTGGCGCGCATCAAAAAGCTCGGCTGCCAGAACGGCATTGTGCTCAACCCCGGCACGCCGGCGGCGGCCGTCGAGCCGCTGCTCAACCGGGTGGACCTTGTGCTGGTGATGACGGTGCAGCCCGGTTTCGGCGGCCAGTCCTTCCGGCGCGACATGCTGCCCAAGCTCGCGCAAATCGCCGAATGGCGCCGCACCCGCGGCCTGAACTTCCGCCTCGAGGTCGACGGCGGCATCGACCTCGCCACCGCGGCCGAGTGCCGCGCCGCCGGCACCGACACGTTCGTGGCCGGCACCTCGTTCTTCGGCGCGCCCGATCCCGCGGTCTTTGCGGCGGCGTTTGCGAAACTGTAGCAGCGGCGGCCGGTTCCATTTTCATGCCCGAGGAAACCCTGCCCGATGGTTATCTGATCTCTGACGATCCCGCGCGGCTCGATGTCGCCGCCATTCACGCCTATCTCACGCGCAGCTATTGGGCGGCAGGCATCCCCTGCGAAATCGTCGAACGCGCGGTGCGCGGCTCCCTCTGCCTCGGCCTCTACACCGCCGCCGGCGAACAGGTCGGCCTGGTCCGCGTCGTCACCGATTACGCAACCTTTGCCTGGCTGTGCGACGTCTACGTGCTCGAACCGCATCGCGGCCGCGGATTGTCGAAGGCCCTGATGCGCGCGGCCCTGTCGCACCCCCGGCTGCAGAGCGTGCGGCGCTTCACCCTGGCAACCCGTGATGCCCACGGACTCTACGCGCAGTTCGGTTTCAAGCCGGTGGCCAAGCCCGAAAGCCAGATGGAAAAGCGGAACCCGCAGCCCTGGCAGCAGCCGGCTCCGACGTAGGCACCCTCGCGACTTGGCCTGGCTGATTCCGCTGCATCTGACGGGAAATTGCGGCAGGTTGACTGAATTCAGAAGCCAGGAAGCCACGATTTCCTTCCTGGCTTTCTGGCTTCTGAATAAAAAAATCCCTGGCGGCTTTGCGTGTGCCCCCGCTACTTCTTCGCGCGGGCCAGCTCCGCCGCGCGCCGGTATTGCTCGCGGAAAAGCTTCCCCAGCCGCTTGGCCAGCGCGACCTCCTCGAGTTTGTTCTTCGAGCCCAGCGCCGTCTTGATCTCGCCCGCGGCCTTGTCGTAGTCGACCGCCGACATGTCCTGCAGCACGGCCATCGCCTGGTCCGCCTTTCCGGCCGCGATGATGGCGCGCCAGGCCGCGACGAGCTCCGGCTGGTCGTCCTGGCACATGACCCGGATGATGAACGACAGCTCCCGGAAGAGCCCGCCGGTCCACTCCTCATGATAGATGAGCTGGTTCTTCTCCGCGAATGGCGAGACGCCGGGATCGCTGCGAAACTTTTTCCAGTCCTCCTGCGCGTAGAAGTCGCGCCGCACCGGCATGCGTCGCAGGTTGTATTGCTCCGGCCCGCCCGGCGTGCCGGGCTTGAAGTTCCACAGCTTCTGCGCGTCCAGCGACAGCACCCAGTCGATGAACGCCAGCGCCACCGCGCGGTTTTTCGCCCCGCGCATGAGCGCGATCGGGTCGACCGAGCTGACCGTGCCGCCGGCGGGCGCGACGAACACCAGCCGGTCCGAGCCACCGCGGCGCCGTTCCGCCTCCGCCTGCTCCCGGCCGTAGAAATCGATGCACATGCCCGCGGCGCAGTTGCCGTCGGCCACGTCGATCGGCACCTTCTGCGAGGAATCGGTGAAATAGCGCGCGTTGGCGCTGATGAGCTGCACGTGCCGCAGGCCCTCGATCCAGCCCTCGTGGACCGCCTTGGCCACGGCCGTCTTCTCATCGAGGCCGGAAATCCGGTCGGCCGCGACCATCAGATCCAGCAGCCGCTCCTGCATCTGCTGCTGGATGACGTTCTCGAACGCCTTGGCCATCGAGCTGCTCTTCGTCGGATCGGCGAGGGCCACCTCGCCCCGCAGGCGTGGATCCTGCAGATCCGCCCATTGCGTCGGCGGCTCCCGGATGCCGAGCCGGGCGAGCGACTCCTTGCTGTAGAGAATGCCGTAGTTGCTCAGCACGGTGCCGACCCACAGGCCCTGCTTGTCCCAATAGGCCTCGCCGGCGTAGAACCGCGGGATGACGCTTTCGGTGAACCATTCCGGATGCCGTTCCAACACGCCGCAGTCGATGAGGTGTCCGGCCTGCGCCTGTTTTTCAAAATCATAGGTGCCGCCGCCGAAAAAGAGGTCGATGCCGCAGTCCACGTCGGAGGCCAGAAACGCCCGCCGGGCGGCCTCGGCCGGCGTGTCTTTGGCGGGCGACAGACCGGGTTGGACGCGCGGATTGGCGAAGGCGTTCGTCACCTCGTTGCTCCAGGCGCGCTTGAGCGTGTGGGTCCAGTAGTCCTGGAACGACGCCGTGTATTCGCCATCGAGGTAGCGCGTGATCTCGCTCGTGCCGCCGATGACCCGCCAGTCGACGAAAACCGTTTTGCCGGTCTGCTGCCGGTACCAGCGCTGGAAGCCGAGCCCGAACTCGTAGCGGATGGCCTCGTTGTGCGGCGTGATGATGACCAGCGTGACGTCCGCCCGCACCGCCGCCGGCTTTTTCGGCCGCAGCAGGAACGGCAGGGCGATCGTGGCCGCCAGGACGAGGAGGATGATCGCGCGTTTCATCAGCGTTCAGATTGATTGCCGCAAAGAGGCACAAAACTCACAAAAGGGAGGAACCAAGTATCGGTCGGAAGGGAGCGGAAGCCAGTCCACAGTGATGAATCTCAGAGAGCCGCGGATTTCCGGGATATTTTGCGCATTCTGCGCCTTTTGGCGGCCAACCGAGCTTACTCCACCAGCACCACCACGTCCTCCGGTTCCACGTGGGCATACAGCTCGCCTTGCGCCGCCGGGCCGAGAAAACGCGGATTCAACTCGACGATTTTCAGCGTCAGGCCCGGGCAGACGAAATCATACTGCGCCATCTCGCCCAGGTAGACCGCCTCGCCGATGATGCCCTGCACGCAGTTCTGCGCCTTCGCCTCCCGGCCGAGCACCCAGCATTCCGGGCGGATGGACACAGTGACCTCGGCGCCCGTCTTGGGCGGTAGGGTCGGATCACCGAGCACGCCGTCGAAACGGCCGATGGCGGTTTCCACGCTCGCATTGCCACCGCTGGCGGCGAGCACCTTGCCCGGAATGAAATCAGCCTCCCCGATGAAATTGGCCACCGTTTTGCTGGCGGGGCGGCGGTAGATTTCGTGCGGTTCACCCACCTGCAGGATGCGCCCGCCGTCGAGCACGGCCATGCGGTCGGAAATCGACAGCGCCTCCTTCTGGTCGTGGGTCACGTAAACCGTGGTCAGCTGGAACTCCTTGCAGACGCGGCGGATTTCCCCGCGCATTTCCAGCCGCAGCTTGGCGTCGAGGTTCGAAAGCGGCTCGTCGAGCAGGAGGCAGCGCGGCCGGACGACGAGGGCGCGGGCGAGCGCCACGCGCTGCTGCTGGCCGCCGGAAAGCTGGTTGGGCTTGCGGTCGGCGTACGGGCCCATGTGCACCGACTCGAGCGCCTCGCCGGCGCGGCGCCGGATCTCGTCGGGCGGCACGTCGCGCTCCTCGAGGCCGAAGGCGACGTTTTCGGCCACGGTCATGTGCGGCCACAGGGCGTAGCTCTGAAACACCATGCCGGTGTTGCGCTTGTGGGGCGCGAGATGAGTCACCTCATCGTCGCCGAAGAAAATCTGCCCCTCGTCCGGGAGGTAGAAACCGGCGAGGCATCGCAGCAGCGTGGTCTTGCCGCAGCCGCTCGGGCCGAGAAGGAAAAACAGCTCACCGGGATTGATGGTGAGGTCCAGATGGTGCAGGGCGACGACGGTGCCGAAACGCTTCGTCAGCTTCTTGATCTGAATGGAAATCATCGCTTGCCCCCGCGCGAGGGGCGAGGCAACCGGCCGGCTTTCGCAAAGTCAAAAGAATAACGGCCGCCGCGCGCAACCGGAGTCCATTCCGCGCGCCGCACGGAATCCGCACATTCTCAGTGAGAGCACATGCGCCGAAGTTTTCAGGTTTGTCGTAAAACAGCGGGCCCTGGCTTTCCTACCAACCGTAAACAATTTGCCAGCGGCACGGTTTTGCCTTTTGGCTGTGGGCGACCCGCCGACCTGCGCCCCCTGATCAAAAGGACCGTCCACCTCCCCGCCATGCCCGCCACCCACCAAGCCTTGCCCACGTATCAAGACCTTGAGGAGATCATCATCTCCGAGCAGATGATCAAACGGCGGGTGAAGAAGCTCGGCGAGGAGATCACCGCCGCCTATCCCGAGGAGGAGATCACGGTCATCGCCATCATCAACGGCGCGCTGCTCTTCGCCGCCGACCTGCTGCGCGAGATCCGCCGCCCCATCCGGCTCGACTGCATCCGCGTGTCGAGCTACCGCAACGACACCCGCTCCCTCGGCCGGCCGGAGATCGTGCACAGCCTGACCATCGACATCACCAACCGCCACGTGCTGCTGATCGACGACATCCTCGACACGGGCAAGACGCTGTCGGTCGTCGTCAACCTCATCCAGAAGCTCAACCCCGCCTCGGTGAAGACCTGCGTGCTGCTCGACAAAAAGGGCCGGCGCGAGGTGGCCTTCGAGGCCGACTTCGTTGGCTTCCCGATCCCCGACCAGTTCGTCGTCGGCTACGGGCTCGATTTCGCGGAGCGCTACCGCAACCTGTCGAGCATCGGCGTGCTCAAGCCGCAGTTGCAGAATCCGCCCGAGTGGGCGTAGGCAGAAGATCCAAGGTTCACGGTTCAAGGTTCATGATTCAGAGTTCTGGGTTGGAAACCCGGAGCCAGCGGCCAAAGCCGCGAGGGTTCGGGAAGCTCGGTCAAAGCCTCACCCGTCGTCGCTCTTCGCGCTGTGACCGGCAGGCGGCTTTGGCTGCGTCGGAACGCCGATGCCGACTACTGCCAACCGCCCCTGCGCGCTCACCGCCGACGGGCGGAGGATGAGTCTTTCCTCTTCGACTGCTTATAAGTCGACGACTTTGCCGTCTTGGAAGCGCTCTTCCGAAAGTCGCCGGACTTGAGGGCGTTGATCTGGTCGCGGATCAATGCGGCGCGCTCGAACTCGAGCTTGGTCGCGGCCTCCTGCATTTCCTCCTCCAGCTCGGCGATCACCGCCGCCACGTCCGCGGCGTCGCCCTCGGCCACCGCCAGCGGCTCCTCGCCGCGCCCGGTGCCGTCATAGGCGTGCAGGCTGGCCTGGGCGGAGCGCTTCACGCTGCGCGGCGTGATGCCGTGCTCGCGGTTGTAGGCCAGCTGCTTTTCGCGGCGGTAACGGGTGGTCTCAAGGGTCCGGCGGATCGAGTTGGTGAGCTGGTCGGCGTAGAAGATAACGCGGCCGTTTTCATGGCGCGCGGCTCGGCCCGCGGTCTGGATGAGGCTCGTCTCGCTGCGCAGGAAGCCCTCCTTGTCGGCGTCGAGGATGGCCACCAGCGCCACCTCCGGCAGGTCGAGCCCCTCGCGCAACAGGTTGATGCCCACCAGCACGTCGAAGTTGCCGAGCCGGAGGTTGCGCAGAATTTCCACGCGCTCGATGGCGTCGATGTCGGAGTGCAGGTATTCCACGCGGATCTTCGCCTCGCGCAGGTAGGCCGTGAGATCCTCGGAGAGGCGCTTGGTCAGCGTGGTGACGAGCACCCGCTCGCCCTTTTCGACCGCGGCGCGGATTTCCCCGATGAGGTTCTCCACCTGCCCCTTTGTCGGGCGCAGGGTGATCTCCGGATCGAGCAGGCCGGTCGGCCGGATGAGCTGTTCGGCGACCACGGTGGAGCGCTCCAGCTCGAACGGCCCCGGCGTGGCCGAGGCAAAGACGGTCTGGCCGGTGATCTGCTCGAACTCGGCGAAACTCTGCGGGCGGTTGTCGAGCGCCGAAGGCAGGCGAAAACCGAAGTCCACCAGCACCTTCTTGCGGGCGAGGTCGCCGTTGTACATGCCGCCGATCTGCGGCACGGTCGCGTGGCTCTCGTCGACGAACAGCAGGAAATCCTTCGGGAAAAAGTCGATCAGGCAGCACGGCCGCTCGCCGGCCCGACGGCCCGCGAGGTGGCGCGAGTAGTTTTCGATGCCGCTGCAGAAGCCCATTTCCTGCAGCATTTCGAGGTCGTAGTTAGTGCGCATCCGGACGCGCTGCGCCTCGAGGTACCGGCCGTTTTTTTCGAACCAGGCCACACGTTCCTCCAGCTCGGCCTTGATGCCGGCGATGGCGCCCTCGAGCTTGCCGCGTGTGGTGACGTACTGGTTGGCCGGATAGAGGTCGAACTGCTCGAGCGGGCGGATGACCTCACCGGTCAGTGGATCGAACTCGCTGAGGGCCTCGACAGTCTCGCCCCAGAACTCCACGCGCAGCCCCTGCTCGAGGTAGGCGGGCATGACGTCGACCACGTCGCCGCGCACGCGAAAGCGGCCGGGCTTCAGGTCGTAGTCGTTGCGATCGTAGAGATTGTCGACCAGGCGCTCGAGCAGGCGGTTGCGGCCGAGAGCGGCGCCGCGGCGCAGCTCGATCTTCAACTCCGCGAAATCCTCGGGCGAGCCGAGTCCGTAGATGCACGACACGCTGGCGACCACGATCACGTCGCGGCGGCTCACCAGCGAGCTCGTCGCCGAGATGCGCAGGCGCTCGATCTCCTCGTTGATCGAGGAGTCCTTCTCGATGTAGGTATCAGACGACGGCAGGTACGCCTCGGGCTGGTAGTAGTCGTAGTAGCTGACGAAGTATTCGACGGCGTTCTCGGGAAAGAAGTTCTTGAACTCCGAGTAGAGCTGCGCGGCGAGCGTCTTGTTGTGCGAGATGACGAGCGCGGGCCGGTTGAGGCGCGCGATGACGCTGGCCATGGTGAACGTCTTGCCCGAGCCGGTCACGCCGAGCAGCGTCTGGTGGCGGTGCCCGGCCTGGAGCGAGCGCACCAGCGCCTCGATGGCCTGCGGCTGGTCGCCCGTCGGCGCATAGTCGGCGTGCAGCTTAAAATCCATGATCGATCAGGAAGCCAGGAAGGCGGGAAATGGCAACCGGGGATGCGGGGAATGAATCCAGAAGCCAGGAAGCCATAGCCAAGGAGACAAGAATCAATTCAGAAGCCAGGAAGCCATGAAAAGCTTGCCGTTAAATGTTACATAGGAAATATACATTTCGTGGAATCTTCCGAGCTTACCCAACGGATCATTGGTGCGGCGATTGAAGTGCACCGCGAATTGGGTCCCGGTTTCCTGGAATCAATCTACGAAGAGGCACTCTGTATTGCACTGACCGACTGCAATCTGCGGTTCGCGCGTCAGCTGTCCGTTCCGGTGCGCTTCCGCGGGCATGATGTTGGCGATCATCGTCTGGATCTCCTTGTGGAGGACGCGGTGATCGTTGAGCTGAAGGCCATCGTGGAACTTCACGACATTCACTACGCAACCCTGCGCTCTTATCTCAAGGCAACCGGCAAGGAGCTCGGTCTGCTGCTGAATTTCGCCACGAATGCCCTCACGATAAGACGTGTCGGACGGGAATGGTACAGTCGTCGCACGGTTGATAATCAGGCACGACCCTAACTCTTGGCTTCTTGGCTTCTGAATCGATCGTTGCTTCCTCAGCTCATGGCTTCACGGCTTCTGAATTGATCGTACCTTTCTGGATGTGGCTTCCTGGCTTCTGAATTGAATCATCCCGGTTGGCGCCGGCGCCTCCACAGGGTCGGCGCGAGGAACCACGCCGCCAAGGCGGCGATGACATACCACCGGCTTCGCTGCCAGGCCAGGGCCAGATAATGCAGCGCCTTCGACCGGTCCCGCTCCACGGCGGCCAGGTGGCGGTTCACCCGTTCCAGGTCGATTTCCACGCCATCCCGCTCCCATGCCGTCCGGATAATGGTGGTGCGCAATTCGGCGGCGCGGGCCGTCGCTTCGGTCTTCATCTGTTCGAGGCGGTCCAGGCGCTCCTCCTTGGTGCGAACCTGCTCGGCGTCGCCGAACAGCTTGTCCCACGCGGTGCGCCACCAGGTGTCACCGGAGCGCAGAGCGGCGATCATGCGGTCCGCCGTGTGGCGGCGCTCCTGCTGCGCGGCCAGCCCGGTCTCGAGACTCGCGATGCGCTGCTTCACGTCACCCAGCGCCGCCTGCAGGTGCTGCTGCTCGCCCGTGAGCAGACGCAGCGACTCAGACCGGCGCAGATCGAAATCGACGGGATCCCGGGCCGCGAGCCAGAAGGCGTACGCCCCGAGGCCGACCGCGACGAGAAGCGCGGCCACGCCGGCCTTTTGCACCAGCCACAAAGCGAGCCTGGAGGATGGCGACAGCATCCGCCGCCATCCTGCCGCCCTCCGCGGCAAGGGCAAGGCCCAGCGTCGCTCCGAAGCCGTTTGCCAGGGCGACCCGCTTCCGCCAAGTTAGGCCACAAAGGAAAACCCTCAACTCTGGCCCAACCCTCCCACCCCATGTCCAAGGCTGTTGTTTCCAAACTTTACGACTCCGACGTCTTCCGCATGGCCTGTCGCCAGTTCGACAAGGCGGCCGATGCCATCAACCTGCCGGAGGCCATCCGCGACCGCACCAAGTATCCGCGCCGCTGCATGGCGGTGGCGCTGCCCATCAAGCGCGACAACGGCACTACCGTCGTCTTCGAGGGCTACCGCGTGCAGCACAGCCTCTCCACCGGACCGTCCAAGGGGGGTCTCCGCTTTCACCAGAAC
>CAJAKX010000352.1 GCA_903940425.1 uncultured Opitutia bacterium
CTGCAGGCCCAGACGGAGACAGGTCTCTTCATAGGCCTGCCACACGGCGATCGAACGATGCACTCGCCGGGCCACGCCCAGACAGACCATGTTCGTGTGCCCCAGGCTGGTCAGATGCGCGATCAGACTTGCCGTGGCGCCGTGCAGATCCTCCGTGGCGAGGTTGGGTCCTGGCGGCGCTTCCTCGGCAACGACCCAGGGGATCTTCAGCCGGTCGAATTCCGCGGTTTCATTGTCCCATTCCCAGCCGCCTTCGCAGAGGTGAAAAATCACGCCGTCAACCCGCTTCTGGGCGGCAAGCCGCAGGTGATGGCGCAGGCTGTCGCGGCCAATGTAGAAGATTTCCTCCACCTGCACCCCGCGTCGGGCCGCCTCCTCCGCCAGGGACGGAAGTCTCCCGACGCGATGCGTCAGCACGGCCAGGCGCGCCCCCGCCAGGGAGACCGTCCCCAGGACGGACGGAACCGGCATCAGCTTGTAGCCGGAGCGGCGCAGCCGACCTGCGGCGATCAGGCGCAAAGCGGCCCGGTTGACGGCCGCCTGGCTGACCTCCCAACGCATCGCCAGTTCCTTCTCCGGCGGGAAGACCGTGGAGGGCCGGTCTGCAGCCTCCCGTATCAAGCTCTCGTAACCCGCCAGCGCGATTTCGGTCGGCCGGTGTATGCCCGGGGTTTTCATTAGAAGCGCAATGGTGTTTACTGTGGGTTGAGCAGGGGTGGCGGAAATGGATCCGACAGTTTGAAATGAAGAGTTCCGCCGGGCAGGAAGATGATGGCGCGGGAATGGCGGGGGCTGCGGAAGCCGCGGGATTTGCGCCTGGCGGTTTGGATGAAATCGTTGAGTGCTTCGGCAGCGGCGGAGAAGAAGTGAGTGCGGGAGGATGCCAGCAATTCCGGGAAGTGCTCTGGCACCGTGAGGGCGGCCTTCATTATCTCCGGGATACGCGAGCGACGGGCCCGGTGGTACCATTCGTGCAGACGCGCTTCCGCGAGCGGGAGGGTGGGCCAGGAGCCCGAGGGGCGGCCCGCTCGGAGCCCCTCGCATCCATGCTGCCAGCATGCCACTTCACCAAACACCGCTGTAACTTTACCCATGATAAACGACATTTGGCCACATTTAATGCATTAAATCCACGAGAAAATCGTCCTTCTTTCAATCATGTAATTGAAAGTATCACGACATTGGCCCTGCATGGTTTCCGTCAGCCCGCCGAGAGCAAACCTTAACCCCTCTCGTTTTCCCCGTTCCCCCTTTGTGGCATGTCCCGTGGATGTGCCATCAAATCCTGACCCAAACACGTATGAGCATTGATTCTGACGCTACTCCTAACGCTGGTACTAACCCACAACCCCCAACAAACCTTATGACACGCAAATATTTTACGGCAGGCGCGTTTCTTACCGCCGCCGTTTTGAGCCTTGCGGTTGTTCCGAGATCGTTCGGTCAAGCCGTTGCAGAGCAGCCCACGACTACGACCTCCACGGTGACGACCACGACCCAAGTGCAGCCCACGACTACGACTGTCGTCTCCACCGAGACGACCGAAGAAGTGGTGCGGCTGTCTCCATTCGTTGTCGATGCCACCGCGGACCAGAACGGCTACAAAGCCAACACTACGCTGGCTGGAACCCGTGTCCGTAGCGATCTGAAGGACATTGCCTCGTCCATTTCCGTTGTGACGCAGCAATTCCTCCAGGACACCGGGGCGAAGAACAACGCCGACCTGCTGGTCTACACTCCGAGCACGGAAGTCGCGGGCATCCGCGGTAACTTTACGGGCATCGCGGGAGC
>CAJAKX010000353.1 GCA_903940425.1 uncultured Opitutia bacterium
CCGCACCCGTCGGGCCAGTGTTGGCAACTGGCTAATAACTAATGGCTTCACCCTCTACCTGAGTCAGGGCGATAGATCGACGCATAACCATAGAAACTAGTTTCCGTGCTGGTGAAGCAGCGAAATTTAATAGATACTATTTGAAATAGTATAAATAGGTTTATGATAATGTCTAGTGGACCCCAATTTTCGTACTGATTTATCCCTCATCTGACTTGTGACCGTTTCCCGATTAGGCTGCTGCGAGCATAGCCGGGGCTGGGTTGCCCTTGCGGCGCTCGGCGATCACCTGGGCCAAGTACGGCCAGGGCAGGTGCTTTCGTTTGCGGCAGGTTTCGATCACGCTGATCAACAAGGCCAATGCGCGGCTTCCCTGCTCCGTCCGGGTGCCGTGCGTGATGCGCCGGAGGATGACCCAGTGGCGCAGGGCGCGCTCGGCCTCGTTGTTGGTCAACGGCAAATACGGGTGGGCCAGGACGATCCACACAGCCTCCCAGTCGTTGAGGAACTCGCACGCCAAGGCGCGGGTCTTCTCATGCCTGGAATCCCGATGCCGCCCGCACATAAGGCGAAATTCCTCCAGCCGGTCCCGGTAGCGACCGGCCAGCGAGGTCGGCGGGCCTTCCCGCGCCTGGTAGACGGCATCCATCAGCTCCGTCAGCAAGGCGTGGCTGTGCTCGCCGAAGAGCCGCGCTTCGCCCGTCAGGCTTTCCCGGAGCCCTTTGGCTTTGCGCAGCAGGTGCGCCCAACAGCGCAGGCGCTTGTGGAACTGGCGGTAGACTTTGTAGCCGTCCGTCATCAGCCAGCCCGCAAAGTCTTCCCCCAGGGCGTTGGTGATCAGCTCGGCGCTGCGGTAGCCGATCAGGTACAGGCTGACGGTGGCGGTGCTGACCACCCACAGCCACAGCAGCTTCCCCCATTCCTTCCAGGAGGTTTCGTCGGCATGGGCCAGCGACGCCTGCCTCACCTCGCCCACCAGCTGTCCCTCCAGCGGCTCCACCGCCCGCCCGGCCTCGTGAACACAGCGGTTGATCGTGCTAGTCGACAGGTATACGCCCAGCCAGTCCTGCATAAACTCTTGGATGTTCCGGCGCGACAGCCGCATCCGCAGCGAGAGGCACACGATGAAACTCGTCAAAAACGGCCCGGCGAGGCCCCATTCGCTTAAACCCACCTTCCACATCGGTTCGTCCGGGCAGCGCCCTGGCTCGGTGCGCGTCACATGCCCGCAGGCGCAAGCGCTCTCGCCATACAGGTGCTTGTCGTGGCGCACCGCCAGCCCCTGCAGGCCGGGGCCGTCCCCGGCCACCAATTCCAACACGTAATGGCCGGTGCGCGCCTTGAACGCGTCGCCGTCCAAAACCCGGTCACACACCGCGCAGTGCGTGGGCGCATGGAGGATCGTCCCCGTCACCGGGAGCGTGAGCATGCGGCTATGGCCGGGCGCCCCCGGCTGGCGACCGGGCTTTTTCAGTCCCGTGCCCGACGGCTTGCCGTCCGGGCAAGCGGTCATGGTGCGACCATCCGGCGGCGCGGACGGCCCGGTTTCCGGCAAAGACACCTCATCTTCTTTCGCCTTCGCCGCCTGGGCAGTGGCCTCTTCTGCCTCGGCATCGCCGTGCGGACCCGACCAGGGCGGGTCACTGCTCGGGGGGCGCGAACTGGTCGATGAATTGGCCGCAAGGCGCTCACGGGCTTCGATCAAGTCCCTCAGCATTTTCCCCAGCAGCCGGTTTTTCTCGGCAACAGGCAGCTTCGCCAGATTCCTGGCTTCAAGCTGCTTGAGGTCAAAGTCGCTCAGGTACACGGTCTATTGTTACGAAGCGGAATGTTTAGCGGCTATGGTAAACAATTCTGCCATCTTGTCTATGCCCTGACTGGCATTGATGCATGGCAGGGGGATAAACGATTACATTATCTTTGCAGATGGCTATGCGTAAAAGTGTGGCCCGAAACGCACACCCACCTTGCAACCCGCCAGCTTGACGGCGTATCATGAGTTAAGTGGATTGAAA
>CAJAKX010000354.1 GCA_903940425.1 uncultured Opitutia bacterium
CTCTCAGAGGGAGTTCCCCTCGAAAACAGGCCGATTCGCTTCAAAAAGTTCTCCGTTTGGCTCCGACCGGCAGCCACGAGCAGCAGCAAAGCAGTGGCATAGTATCCGGGACCGCTGGGATCGATGGCAGCATATGCCGCGATCTAGGCCCTACCCCTAAGCGGATAAGAGCTACCCCTAAGGGCTAAAAAATGGCAAAATGTGGAGCGAATGGAGCGAATCCGGCACCCAAAACCGGGTTGGCCCGGCCGCCGATTCGCTCCAGCCTTTGCCCGATCTTGGAGGGTTCAGAGGGAAATCCCCTCGAAAACGGCCTGATTCGCTCCAAAAAGTTCGTGGAACGATCCATGCAGGGCAGCCAGCTTGAAAAAACCACGAACCAAAATCGAGGTTGGGAAAACAAATGGCTAAGTGACTGGGCGCACGGTGGAACAGCGGTTCTGACTTTTCCCGACTTTCGGCAAAGTTCTCGATTTGTTCTCGTCTGGGGTCGGATTTTCGGGACTGTACGCCTCCCCGGAAAAAGTCGGGAAAACTTTCTTACACCCCTCAAAAGCTCGAAATTGCCGTCGAATTCAGCCGCTTAGACGGTTTAGCTGGCGTCTCATCCGGCGGACAAACGAGATGCTCGCGGCCGCTTTAGCGCAGGCGTCTGTGGCATCGCGATCTGATTCTGCGTCGCCTTCCCAGAAAGGAGATCGCGAGGGAAGCCTGCTACTGTTCGCCACAGAATCGCCAAATCGAAGGTCATCCAAGGCATCAGTCTTGGGCGCATCGCCGAGAAATATCGTGGATACGCCGCAACAGGATAATCTTCCAGGCGCGTAGCAGATTCCTTGATTCGTTCCAGCTATTCGGAAGCTGCGTAGAAATTGTTTGCTGATTGAACCATGCTGTTTCTTGTTAAGATTGTCTCATTTATCTTGTTTTTGTGCCATTTTTGACATCTTGCGTCCCATTTGTGTTGATTTTTTGTGACAGCTCACAAAAGTAAGCGGCGCTGCGCATGAAAGATGACCTGGCCTTTCTCTCGGAGATTTTCAAGATCGTGGAGGGTGCGCTCCGCTTAGACGCCACGAAAGTACGGAATTATTCGCAACTTTTGGCCGAGAAATTAGAGGCAAACGGGGAGTCCGCCAGCGCGCGGCGCTTACGCCGATTGTTGGAGGAGCCGGGCAATCAGCTGCGACCGCTTCATCTCGATCAAAATGCGCTCCCACCGGTAGATGGCGAGAGCCGCTTCCCGCTCTTGGAGCGACTGAGCACGCGCGCCGCCGAGAGCGCCACGATATTGACGGAACCGCAAATGCGCTTGGTCGATGAATTCGAGCATGCCGTCAAACATCGGGCGGCGCTCGAAAATCTGGGGATCACGGGCAGCCCCAGCCTGCTGCTCTATGGTCCGCCCGGTTGCGGAAAGACCCTGCTCGCCGGCGACATTGCCCGGAAGCTCGAGCTGCCTATCTACATCGCGAGGCTAGACGGAATGATTTCGTCCTTCCTTGGCAGCACCGCGAAGAACATCCGCGCAATTTTCGAGTTCGCAGCCCGTACTCCCTGCGTGTTGTTCCTCGACGAATTCGACGCCATTGCCAAGCTGCGCGACGATCAACAGGAACTCGGGGAACTCAAGCGCGTGGTCAACAGTTTCATTCAAACTCTCGATATGTTCGCGCGCGACCTGGTCGTCATTGCGGCGACGAACCATGAGCACCTGTTGGACTCCGCAGTCTGGCGACGTTTCACCTTCCAACTGGAAATTGGCCTGCCGGACTATTCCACCCGCGAGAAGCTTTGGCGTCAGTTTACGTCCACCATTTCACTCCCCAAGCGAGAAATTGAGGTGCTCGCGGACTTGTCGGAAGGATTTTCCGGCGCCGCGCTCAAAGCGACCGCGGACCGGCTTAAGATGCGTACCATCACGCATCGGGAGCCGCCTTCTCTGCACCTCGCCATGCGCACGTTGTTGGCTCATGCCGGGGCGAAGCCCGACCGCTGGTTGCGCCCCGAACTCCTAGACGACCCCCTCAAATTGCACAAAGCGTTGACCGATCGTTCCGCTAAATTGTATTCCCTGAGCATGATTTCTGCGTTAACGGGCCAGCCGAAATCCACCCTCTTCCGACATCTCCGGACGCCGGAAGGGAAACCCCACCCCCCAAATGCCCGACGAACGACTGTTCATCAAAGTCATCCTGCCCAAGCAAGGGCATGAGACGAAAAATCCGGCCGGCGGAAGCCCGCCTGTTCCGTTCAAGCAAGTCAACGAGCGCTTCCGAGCGCGCTTGATCGAGGAGCTGGCGCCCGTCGAAAGAGAATTCCCCGCCGCACCGGCCGCGTCGCCCTTCGTGCCGATGCGGGTTCAATTGGAAAACAAGGCCACCGCCAAGAGCCATCGTCCCGACGAACTCTTCGTGCCCGCCGGCTGCCCGATTATTGGTTCTGAACGCCCAGGCGAACTCTTCGTCCAAGCTTCACGCGACGGTTTGATGGCGCTGCGCCATCGCATCAATCGCGGGAGTTCCGCTTCGCTCATCAAGGCGATCTCCACCGTGAAGAGCATCGCACCGGTGGCCCCGGCCGATCGACTGCAAGGACAGACGCCGGCGCGGATCTTGGCCGCCGCGCCCCGCAGCCGCACGACGCCTTCGCACCTGCTCAAAGTGCGGCTATTCCGCTATCCCAACGCCGCCCAAGACCAGCAAAAACAAGCAGCGTTTTTGCAGGCTTTGCAGCAGACCAATGTCGCGGCTCGCCGGCTGGGTAAAGCGCGGGAGCATGAGACCTATGTCGTCGAGTGCACCGACCAGAATCAAATCGAACGGCTGGCGCGGCTGGTGATGGTGCGCTCGGTGGCCGCGCTACCCACTGTCCACTTGCTCCGGTGCCAGCGCCTTGGGCAACGACCGCTGCCATCCGCCTTGGCACAGGTTCAGCCGTCAGCCTCCGAGCACCCGGTAGTAGCCGTGGTCGATAGCGGCATCACAGACCAGATCCCGGTCCTCCAGCCCTGGCTCTATGGCCGTGAATCGTTCGTCGCGGCCGCCGAGCAAGACCGCGCGCACGGGAGCTTCGTTGCGGGCCTGTTGGTGTGGGCCCACGAGCTAAATCCCTCTTTGAGCGAAATCGAACCCTTGCATTGCCGCCTCCTGGACGTGCAGGTGTTGCCCAACAACGATCCGGCGAGCGGCCCGCGAGGTGTGCTTACCGACGAGGAGCTGTTGCAGGATCTGGAATACTGCCTCATCAAACATGCCAACGAGGTAAAGGTGTGGAACTTGTCGCTCGGCAGCGACCGGGTTTGCTCGCTGAACAATTTCAGCGAACTCGCCATCGAACTCGATGACCTCCAAGAGCGCTTCAACGTGAGCTTCGTCATCGCCGCCGGCAACTACGACAAGACGCCGCTGCTGAAATATCCCCGCGATGCCCAGGCCTGCAGCGACGGGCGGATCACGGTCCCGGCGGACAGCGTGCTGGGAATCGTCGTCGGTTCGATCGCGCACATCGATCTCGGACAACACGGAGTGAAGCGCGGCGAGCCTTCGCCTTTTTCCCGAAATGGACCCGGACCCAATTACATCATCAAGCCCGACCTGGTCCACCTGGGCGGTACCATCGGCCACGCCGGCACCCCGGTGCACGGCGTGACCTCCCTGGATGTCCAGCCTCAATTGATCGACAACGTGGGGACGAGCTTCGCCACGCCGCTCGTAGCACGCCAACTGGCCCACATCTATCACTCAATCACCCCGGCGCCCTCGCTCACCGTCGCGCGGGCGGTACTCACGCATTGCGCCCGGGATTTGCGCACCCGGCAGCGCGTGCCGGATGGCGAAGACCATTATTTCGGCTTTGGCACGCCGCTCAGCGTGCGGGCGGCCCTTGAGTGCACGCCTTGGGCCATGACCTTGGTTTTCGAGGAGCATCTTCGCCCGGGTTACTACCTCGAATGGGACGACTTCCCTTATCCGCCATCGCTCACCGCCAATGATCGTTTTCGCGGCGAGATCGCCATGACCTTGGCTTTCCCGCCGAAGCGCAATGGCGATTTTGGCGCCGAATACTGTGAAACCCACATCGACGCCTCCTTCGGCGTGTTCGTAGACGGCGATGGGGAAGAGAACTTCAAAGGCCAGGTGCCGGTCGAACACGCGCGCGCCAGCGAACTCTACGAATCTTTCCAAGTGAAATATCTGCGTAAATGGGCGCCGGTGCGCACCTACTATCGCTCGCTGCCCACCGGGGTCCGCGGCAAACGGTGGCGGCTCAAAGTGCGCTTGCTTTGTCGCCATGACGTCAATCTCGCGCTGACTGAACCCCAGTCTTTCGCCTTGATCCTGACGATTGGCGACCTGGATCACCGCGCCCCGGTCTATGATGAGATGGCGCGGATTCTCCACGCGCGCTTCCGCACACAGAATCTGACGCTCCGCCCCACGGTCCGCGTCCAGGCTCAAGGTTTCTAGTTGTTGGCTCGGTCCACGATCGTAATGCGCGAACGCATGATCTCGCCCGGTGGCAGCATGAAAACGAAGCTGTTGTAGGAATTGTTGAAGAAGTGGTAGTTCAGCATGAGGCTCGGGACCCGCTCCGTGGGCAACGTCACCACCCCCTCTTCGTGCAGCCGGCGACCGCGCATAATGTCCTGCACAAAAGGGAGTCGCGCATCGCACACGCGGGGCACCCCGAGACGACCGAATTCCCCGGTGAAGGGCGGAGATTCAAAGCAGTTCCGTACCGGCATAGGGCAGGGTTCGGTCCGGACCGCCGGACGGTCGAACACCAAAAGCGCACAACGCTTGGGACAGCGCTCCACGTAGCGCCGCGCTGTCGCATGCACGGACGCACCGAAATGCTGAGCGAGCGCGCGAATCGACCCGAAGGACAGAGGAAGCTTCTTCAGCTCGTCGTCGAACCGTTCCAGTTGAAATAAAGCCGCCGAAGCAAAATAGTTCGCCTCGCGCTCGAAGAGCTCCGGCACTTCGGGGCTGATGGTTCTCTCATCGTCGCGGTATCCCACGTTGATCGCCTGCCACGGGAGGACGCCGTGGCCGATCTCGTGCAGCTTGACGAACGTTTTGCGCGGTGCCGGCATCGACTGGTCGAGGTAGATCTTCTGTTGCCGGCGATCGATTAGCCCGAGGATTTTTCTGACCGCACTGGTCAAGTGCCCGAGATGACGCGGTATAAACCCTGGGTCGATCGTCCGCAGGTCGATGCCCCGGTCGATCACCAACTCGCTATACGCGGCGATGTCGTCGACCGGTGTTGGAAATCTTCCCCACGCTTTGGATTCCCTAAGGAGGTTACGGACAATCTGCTCAACCTCGGTGGCCGACTCCAAAGCCGGAGCTCTCATTTGGATTTGTTCTTCGAACGAAGGTAACCCAGATAATCCAGCAATTGGGCGGCCTCATCATCCGTGAGCTGCGCCTGACTGTAAAGGGCGGCGCCGGCCTTGGAGAGCTGTGCCTGACTCCGGAACGCGGCGGCCGCCAATGTGCGGGGACCTGAAGCTTCGGCTGATCGCTTGATGTAGCCGGCATACTCCATGAGCAGATCGTACGGCACATCGTAGAGTGCCGCTAATTTATGTAGAAAATGGGGCGAGGGCTTTTTCACTTTGTCGTTTTCCAACTGGCTAAGGTAGGCATTGGAAATGCCGGTCGCCTCCTCGACTTGTCGCAACGAGAGGTTGCGCGCCTCTCGGGCAGATCTAAGGCCAGAGCCAAGTATTTGGGCGGTGTTCATGGGGTGGGAATCGGGTTCGGGTTTCTGGGAGTACTGCGAACCTACCAGGAAACCGGAGCCTTTTCAAGCTTCGCGTTAGATAATTAACAAACGATGAGCGCTGCTTACTATTTGCTTGATTTCCTGCGCATTGTTTATACCATGATGGCAGAAGGTCAATTACGGCCTTCGTAACTTGCCCTAAATCATATGCATAAAGATGTTCATCTCAGCGGAGAGGGTCACCCCACTCCTGTTTCAGTCCCCCATTCGCCGACCGTGGCCGATTTGGTCGCGGCGGCCAAACAAGCCGGTATTATCCCGCCGGAGGTCCGGGTCGAAGAAATTGTACTCTTTGTCATCGACGAGGAGGAGCCGATGTCGGCCGACCGGCTTCACGCGTCCCCGAACGACCGGTTGCGGATTCACTGGCATCGGTGCCGCAAAATCGAGGTCACCGTCGTCTATAATCTCAAGAAGCACACCAAGGCCTTCGCGCCCGGCATTACCGTCCGGCAAGTGTTGAAATGGGCCCTGCACGAGTTCGGGCTCAAGGGGGCCGACGCAGAAAACAAGGAACTCCGCTTGGGCGAAGCGTCCAATGAGGTCATGAAAGAAGACGCGGCCATCGGCTGCTACGCCCGCCACCCGAAATGCGAACTCACGGCGTACCTCGCCGACATCGTGCAGCCCCAAGGATGAAAGCCGATGCGCCAGACCTCAGCCTCTTCCGGCTCCACCTGGAGGAGGCTCCCTTTGTGAGCGGTGTCGAAGCCGGCCACTGGGCGTTGGTCGAAGGCGAGACCTTGGAACAGTGGCCCTTGTGCCGTATCTGGATTCGCTGCGACCCGCGATACACCAAGGACGGTCGAGTGGTTCTGCGTTTTGACCTCGACAATTATCCCGCGGCGGCGCCGACCGCGCAACCGTGGGACGCCGAAAAAAACGCCCCGCTGGACCGCGAACGCTGGCCGAAGGGCTCAGCCCTCGTCAACGCCGTCTTCAAACCCGGCTGGAAGACCACAGCTCTTTACATGCCGTGCGATCGGGTAGCGATGGTGAATCATGATGGGTGGAAGCAGACATTCGCCCAGTGGTGGTGGACGCCCGATCGCACCATCGTCGACTATCTTACTTTTGTTTTCCGTTGCCTCAATTCAGCCGGCGAATGACTGAACGCCTTTCCATCTCTCTTTGGCGGTGGCAAAGCCTTATCCGTGATCTACGACGACGAGGCGCGCGCCAGCACGAAAGCGGGGCCTTTCTGCTCGCAGCCCCGGGCAGTTCGCGCGTCACCGCGCATGTCTGCTATGACGACCTCGACTCGCAGGCGTTGGAGTCCGGCATCATCGTTTTCCGCGGAGCCGGCTACACACGCCTGTGGCAATTGTGCGAGGCACGGCAGTTGCGCGTCGCCGCCGATGTTCACACGCATCCCGGCGACTGGACGGAACAAAGTCACACCGACTTAACCCATCCCATGGTCGGAACCCCAGGTCATGTAGCCCTCATCGTGCCCAATTTCGCCCAAGGAAATACCTTCTCCTTGCGCGGTATCGGCATCTATCGCTACCGCGGCAACCACCGTTGGCAGACGTGCGACGTCAAATCCGCCCTGAACCTCTGCCTCCTATGAGTCCCCACCTCCCCACCGTCGATCAGCTCAACCGTCTCGCAAAAACGGTCATGCAGCGCCACCGCGTCAACTATGAGCAGGCCCTCACCATCCTCGGCGGATTCCATCTGCACTTGGTGTGTCTCGTCGCTTCGATCCGACGCCCCCAATACCAGGCCGCTTTGCTGACAGCGGTAAACGTCGGCAAACGCGCCTTTCTCGGTGGCGTCACCGTCCAGCTTCCCCCCGACGTCAAGTGCGTGCTTCCGGGTTGGTTCGACCAGCCACTCAACGCGGTGGTGCACGAACTTGGCGGCCAAGTTGTCTCCGTGCGACCTGCAGCGCACAAAACCGTGTGGATCGGATTCAGCGGGGCCGCGCAGCCCAGCGACCTCGTGCTCATCGCAGACGGTTGGCGCGGTGGCTTTGTGCCCGCCGGTTTGGCGGCACCTTTTCCAGAGACGGACGGTTTCGCGCTCGGCGGTGTATTCGCCGCCGGCCTCGTGGTCTCACGCGCATTCGCGGAGGTTGCCGGCCTCGCGCTGGGTGGCTGCGATGAACCGTTCGGTTTATCCTTGTGGCGACTTGATCTGCCGTGGACGGATGAAAACGCGCGCGGCCCTGCGCTTTCCCTCCTACCAGCCCGACTCTGGTTACTCGGCCTTGGTCATCTAGGCCAAGCCTATCTTTGGACCCTTGGCCTACTCCCGTTCGCCTCGGACTCCAACCCCATGCTTTTTCTCCAAGATTTCGACCACATCACCTCGGGCAACTGGAGCGCTGGTATGCTCTGCGAAGAAGGTGTCACCGGCGAACTCAAAACGCGCGCGTGCGCGGCTTGGATCGAACGCCGCGGTTTCATAACCAGGTTGATCGAGCGGCCGTTCGATGCCCACACCCGCGTGGGTACGGACGAGCCGAAAATCGCCCTGTGCGGCTTTGACAATGTCGCTGGACGCCGCGTGCTCGAGGACGCCAAATTCCATTTGATTGTCGAGTGCGGGCTGGGCTCGTCCTTCGACTTTTTCGACCGACTGATGCTGCATACCTTTCCTGGCGCATCCAAACGGCCGGAGGAGGTGTGGCTGGAGACCGCCCAGCCGGATGTCGTGGACTTTGATGCCAGTTTGTTCGGTGCGGAATTAGCCGACGGAGAATGCGGCGTTTTACTGGACGAACTCACGCGCAAACCGATTTCAGCGTCGTTTGTCGGCGCCGCCGCCAGCGCGCTTGTCGTGGCCGAGCTTCTGCGCGGCCTGCACGGCGGACAACGCTACGAACTTATTCTCCTCCACCTGCGCGCGAATGGCTCGCTGCGTACCGTGGAGAAAGCGGAGCTTTATCAGCAGCGGCATGCCGCCAACAGCAAATTGCGACCTGCCGCATCAAGTTCCCCATGACGGCCCAGGTCAGGTTGATGTCATGCCCGGTGGCTGCATAGACTTTCCGGATGAAGGTTTTTCTCAGGGTGTGGGCCTAGCAGGTAAAATCTCCTTTTGTTTCACGTAGTTATTGCGAATTCTCGTGAACGCTACGCGTTGCAGCTCCGGAGCGAGGACCGCGAGTTTGGCCATCCGCTTTGCGCTGAAGTGCCACACTTCGTTGCGCGTCTTTAGCGCCGCCAAATAATCCTGAATCTCCGGCACGAGTTTGATCATCTTCAGCATCTTCGTCACCGTTCCGGGGGTGCATGCGACCTGCTTGGCGAGGGCGAACCGGTGGGGTACCTCTTTTTCGTCCAACATCCGTTGCCACTCTTTGGCGCGGATGATCGGATGCACAATATTCGGCTTCGGCGGGGGGACCGTGCGCACACGCGATTCGAGCCGGATGGTTCGATTGAAAGGCGCAATAACCACCACTTCGCCGCGCTGGGCATTGGTGAAATCTACAGTTCCATCGAGACTCAACCCGCGCGCCGCCACCCGTGGCTCGGCGCGTGCGCCTGCCGCGCGCTCCTGCATGCCTTGAATCAGCTCGGGAAGATGAAGTTTTATCCGAAGTTCCATGACCCGTGCTTCGGACTCCGCCGGCGCTGGCTCGTTGCCTGATGGTCTGCGGCGGACATTCGCCGCTAGTCGTCGCACCTCCACGCGTTCCACGAACAAGCGTATCAGTTCCTTCCGCTCTTGGGGCGGCAGGTTCGGAAGCGCCTGTCCCAGTTTTCCCAAATTCTCGGTAATGAGATGCTCCTCCAAAACGGTCTTTTCGCAGGCGGCCAGCTCCTGCCGTTTACGTTCCTGTGCCACCAGGAGCCGCTGACGCTCGGCCCTCAATTCAGTCGCCCGACGAACCAGTGCCTCTCCCAGCACTTCCGCCCCACCCTTGGCGACCGCATCGGCGCAATTGTTCAGCTGCTTGTCCACGTTAACCAAGGCCTGTTTGGCTTTTTCGACTTCGACGCGCAAGGGCTCCCGATCGCCTTTACGCATAGTCCGCGATGCCTCGACCATTTCCGCGACCACAGTCGGGTGCTTGCTGACCTCGCCGATCAACGCGATGACGGCTTGCTCCAGCGCATCGGCCGATAGCCGGCCCACTGGACACGGGGCAGCGGCTGTTTCCCTCATGACCAGGCTGCACGTGTAGTAACGATATTTGATGCCCCGGACGCTTTTTTTCCCGCTGTCGTTTGGCACCAGCGCACGACCGCACGAGCCGCAAAAGGCCAATC
>CAJAKX010000355.1 GCA_903940425.1 uncultured Opitutia bacterium
AGCGGCCACCCGCATTTCACCCACCACGACTTCCGCCACATCTTCGCCACCACCTGCATCGAGTCAGGCGTCGGCAGCGGCGACTGGTTCGGCTTTTCTTTCATCGTCTTGCGCCCGCGGCGTAGGCGGGCGGCCCGAGGTGTGCCCTTGTGAGGCAACGGGTCATCCCACGGTCGAGTGTGACTGCGTCTTTTGTGGGGCGTCCTCGGACAGAGCGACGCTCGAAATCCCTAGGAAGCGTGCAATTCGAGATTACCGCGTACCCGATTGTAACTGGCCATAACCGCCACTTGCGCATTCGGCGCGACGCTCACCGTCAGAATCGCGGATTTTCGGGTGATGGGGATGTAGAGATACAGCCAACTGCTGGATTTCAATATCGTTTGGATCGTATGCTGCCCGGGAGAAACCCCGAATACGCCAGTGCCGCCGATGGGTATCGGCTTCAGCGGATGCCCATCCAGTAGAAAAGTGATGCTGTCCAAACCAAAAAGCCACTTCAACTCCGCGAGGGTGATCTTGATTGACGCCGATTCGCCGGTGGCAGGCCCACTAGCGGGCACTAGTTGAGGCGGCATTAGCGGAGTCGGCGCCAGTGTAGGCGGCATCAGTAGAGGCGGCATCAACGGAGGTGGCACATTTTCCGGGAATGGTGTTTCCATGGTGGTGCTGTTTTTCCGAACAGGGTGATGATCCAGATCGCGTGTACGCCTGTCCTTCGCATGGAGCAACCAGGTATTCGGTTGTGAAAAGCGCGGGGAGGATCTCCTGACGGACGGCCTGCCTCGCCGTAGCGTGGCGCAGGCGGGCGCCGGGCATCAAGGAGCGGATCCTTCGCCGCAGTGGAGGGCGTTCTGCCGGCCAGTAGAACGCGCCATGGGCGCAGACTCCCCAGCGCCAATTCAAATACTTGAGCACCGACCCCTTCTAGGCCCCCTCATCTGCACTCCACGACATTGACCCCTAGAATCTGTCCAATTGGACCAATATGTCTGATATTTTTCGTAATCAGAGCCTTTAGGCCAATTGCTTCATGGCAAATGATTGCATCTCCGCATCTATAGCAGTCGTCCGCAATGAAATCTCTGTTATCCACTTTGTAGAGCAATCTTAGGGACTTAATTCTTGCTTCCGTCTCCGTGTCTCTCTTCGCCAGCTGGCGTAGCCCATTTCTTACGGCTTCAAAGTGGCTCTTGTTCAGCGCAAAGTAGGGCCGTAACCCGCAGTTATCTCGACGTCCGCAATCCGACTTTGGCAGGTCGTGGGAATACGCTCCATCTTTTGTATATACTGGATCAGGCAAATCCCGGCAGAGAATTGAATTGAGGCCCTCGTCGTTCATGCGTCGTGCAGACTGCCACCCTCGTCGAATATTCAACCTGAGAAATGCACGCAAAGCACTCATCTGCTGTTCGCCGTTTAGCTGGAAATTCTTATCCGCACTGGCGACAAATACTTCAAGGGCCTTGAGTACAGCTCCTTGGTAATACTTCTTCATAAACAAGCGCTCGGCGAACGCAATTACGTCACTAAGAGTATCCAGATCACGGCATTTTGCGTGAAACAGAATCAAATAATGCAAAAGACTCCTCGCCAATTCGAATAATACATATGGTGTAACTACACCGTTAGCCCCCGTAGCTTCCAATGCGCTTTTGACCTTCGATGCAGTCTTCTCGTCCCAAAAACATAAATCTATGACCGCGCTAGTCTCCAGCAGTGCAATGTCGCCATCAGCCATTTTGAGTCGCGAATCTCAATGAGAATCCTGCAGCTTCCAACGTGTCTTCGAAGGCATTCAAGGACGTTTCGTTGAACCGCACTTTATTTCGAAGCGTTTGAAGCGCGGCAGCTAAGCTGCTCATTTCATGTAGGTTCACCGGATATGCCCGATGTTCCATGCAGACGGTGAACAAACTGGTTATTACCTCGTCGTGCTCGTCACTAATTCGGCCCAAATATTCCTTCAGTTCCTTAATTTTGACCCAGACGGTCGAAGCGATCACGTTGAGTTGAACGGAATCAAGCTTCTCTCGCGACGCTTGCATCAGTGTGCCAGCAATGTCTTCAAGCTGCTGATTGAACGCAACAGCCAGAGAGTCGGAACCGTAGTAAAACTGGCTGAGATTGAAATCGCCAAACGATACGACGCCAGACGATTTCCCGCCGTCCGACGGTATTACGGCATACAGGCCAAACTTCGATTCCGCCGATTCCATATTGGCGCTTGTATGGTCGAAGGCTGAAATATCCCTAGAGCTCCTAATGATGCCTGGGAAATGTTGGTGCCAGTCAGAAGAAAGCTGCGTTAGCTCTTTCTCTGTCTGTTCAGTTTGAGACGCTGTGCTCATGCAAATTTAGGAAGGATTCGAGTCTCAATCATCTTCGTGTTACTCTGTATCATGGCCACTGCGGAAAGTTGTTCGGCAGTTACAACCGTTTTTGAAACGATGTCCACGTCACACTGAGCAATATAGACGGTTTCAGCAACGCGTCCATTTCTCTGAGGCCGGTCGGCAGCCCAATGCGGTGCGTGATAATCGACATGTCCGTGTGATCCTTCAATACGCACGCTTGATGTGGTTGTATCAAAGCGAGCCGAAAAGCTCGTGATTTTCGGGGATGTGAGTCGTGGGTCGCCCGTATCTGAGAAAGTCATTCGGCTTACCCCAAAACGGTCGGCAACCTTGTCTACGTGGTCTTCAGCAGCAGCCGACGAATCGAAGATTTTTGTATACGTAAAACGATTTCCCACCCTAGCGATGTGCTCAATTTCAAACGAGGCAATTACCTCCCTGAAAAAGTGCTCGGCGATTTCAGCAAACTTTGCCTTTGGATTGTCTTCCAGATCGCAGAAGGCGCTTGCTTGATTGTAGCTATATGCCAGCTGGATGCCTTCACTGGGTAGATGGATGACTGTGCGGTCCTGGTCCGCGCGCTTTATCTCGGCATTCGGAAAAATTTTCGCCACACCTCGGGCAATATAGCCAGTACGGTCCCAGTACAGGTACTCGTGTGTGTAACGGACTTCGAAGACCTGTTTGACCAAGGTCCACATGAAGCAAACCAACGCCAGAACTGCCAATAGCGCAATAAGATTTGGAGCTCTTCGGGAATCGCTGTACGTCCAAAGGCTACCACGGATTTGTTGGCTTAGAATCGCAGCAATGCCCACACCGGACAGTTATTGACCATAGGTAACAAGGAAAAGGGGCGGAGGGTCGCCGGCGCGCGCTCCCGCGCGCATCCGGCAGCCATTCATCCAGTCCGCGCCGAAGCGGGTGTTGAAGCGCCGTTCCGTGCGGTCGCCTCAGCCTCACTCGTATCATCATTTCTCAGGGGGGCTAATTCAGTTGTGGTTACGGGCACCCGCTGCGGATGGAGATCCCCATCGGCCGACCCGCCTACTTGGACTTGCGCTTCGGACGCGGCTTGGCGGCGATGCGTGGCCTGGCCGTGCTGCGAACGCTGAGGATGGTGTTGAACTTCTCCAGGTTGGCCTTCACCGCGTTCATCTCCTTTTCGCGCGCGGCGAGGGAGGCCGCGTGCTCGACCTGCATGTCCGCCAGCTTCGCGTTCAGCCGCGCGACTTCCTGCACCAGTCCCGGCGCCGTGGCCACGTCCCCGGCGGGCGCGGCAGCTTTGGCCGTGGTGATCATGGCCACCTTGCCGTCCTTGACGAGCAGGTTCACCCGGTCGCCGGGTTTGAAGTCGAATTGCAGGTCGGCCAGGTTCTGCCACCGCTTCTCGGCGAAGGCTTCGTCGTAGTCGGCCACCGTGTTCACAATCACGCCGCTGTCGGCGAGGCGACGTTTGACGGTTTCCTCGTCGCTCTCCACCAGTTCCCCCGCACGAACCGCGATGTCCGGCTTGAACGGCGCGATGGCCTGCGCCTTGGTGGCGTTCAAGAACACCCCGCCAAGCAGGCCGATCCGCGCGAGGGCCTCCTTTTTGATTGCGGTGAACCTGGCGGGAGTCAATTGCTCCCGCATCTTCAGCATCGATGACGCTGTGATGGTGTCCTTGACCGCGGTTGTAGCCGTGGCCGGCTTGAAAAAGTCCGGCAGCACGAGGCAGCAGAACTCGCGGACCAGGCAATTGAGCACCGGAATCACGGGGATCGCCGACAGCCAGTAGTTCAGTTTCGGGAACGTGACCACTTCGCGCCGGCGCGAGTTGCAGATATGGTAAACCTTGCCCTCGCGGATATCGACGGCGGCCAGTTCGATCACATCATTGTCCGCACAAACCGGGCAATTCACCCGCAGGTGCTCGCAGAGACAATCTTTCATGTGCTGGAGCAAGCGCAGTCCCAACGCGCGGTAGAGCGCCACCAGGCCCGCTCGATATTCCACCACGGCAGACACCTTGAGCGACGGCGTGGCGGAAACCAGCCCGGCGGGCAGCACGCTGAGCGTGTGGCTGTCGCGATTTACCACCACCACCATCGGCTTCTCCAAGAAGGCTTCCTGGTTGGCCGACTTTAGCAGGATCGTGGCCGTCGCCACGGCGGTGGGATGCATCTGCGTGGGCAGCGTTTGCACCGCCAGCCATTGGTTCTTCGCCGGATTAATCCAGCCGAGAAGGTACTGCTCCGCCAGCGTGACCATCATGAACTGATGGCCGGCCGTGGGCGCGAGGCTTACCGGTCCCACCGTCGGCAGGGTGATGGCCGCCACCGGGTCCGCTCCGTCCGTGTACACCAACAGGCGTTTGACGCCGGTGCCCGTCGGGGGATCGACCGCAACGTAGAGCCGGCCCGACACCTTCGCGCTCTCCGTCAGAACCCTGGGTGTCTCAAACGCCGTCCTGAACAGCACGCCGATGCCGTCGCTGCCCGCCTGCGGCAACTTGATCGTTTGCACCAAGACCGGCTCCGCGCGCAGGCGATAGACGAGCACTTGGGTGTAGTGGTCGGTCTCGCCCGTCGCCGAGGCTGCCGCCGTCGCGTAGATCAGGCCCACGCCCGCGCCCGTGCCCAACACCCAATGGCCGGTCGCGTTGAACGACGCCAGCGGGATGAAGTCATCGGCGACAAACTTCGCTGGATCGAACCGCACCAAGCCTGCGCCTTGCAGCAAACCGTAGAGGAACCGGTCGTCCTCGGAAATCTGTCCCAGCCGCAACAATTGCCGTTCCCCGAGCACCAGGGGATCATTGATCAACTCGAACTTCGCCCCGGTCTTGGAGACCTTGTAGGAGTACAGAACTGAGTCCTCGCCCGAAGTCGCCGTCACCATCATCCGCGTGCCTCTGGCATAGAACGCCACATCCCGCACCAGCAGCGAGCCTGTGCCCACGACGGTCTTCAACTCGATCTCCGCCACCATCTCCGCCTTGGCCAGATCGAAGACGTACACCTTCGCGTCGCCCTCGCCGCCGAAGGCGCAGGCCGCATGTCCGTCCGGCGAAACACGCACCCGCGTCATCGGCGCCTTGCCGAACGCGGTCAACGCGCCCTGCTCCTTGAACGGATAATCCGGGAACGCGCCCAAACCATCGAGCACGCCGCAATAAACCGGATCGGTCAGGTATTTCTTCAGGTCCTCGTGAACCTGCTCCAGCAAGTCGTGCTCTCGCGCTGAAAGCAGCACGTGTCTGCCCGCGCTCTGGTTCACGAATTGCACGGCCAGGTTGATCGCCGCCGTGCGCCGGCGGACGGTCTCGTTCACCAGCCGCTTGTCCTTCGTGTCGTCGGTGAAGAATTCCTTTTGCGCGAACTCGAACACCGGTTCCACGCAGTCATGATAGACATCCCTCAGCAGCGTGCCCTTCAGAATCGTCTGCAAATACGACGAACCGTCGCCGGCCAGTTTGCGCACGCCAAAGCTGATCTGTTTGTTCTGGTCCGCCGCCATCGTGAGCGCCACCCGGCCGTTGCTGTTCTTAAGCAGGTCCGCCTGTTTCCTCGCTGCGGCGACCACGTCGAAATTGCGTCCGGGTGGCGGCAGGAACGCTTCCGAACCGTCGCATTGCAGCGCGTAGCCCGGCTCGATCTGCACGCTCTGCCGGTCCCCGCCGCAATGGACTTGCAGGCCGCACACCACGCCCCAGCCGTGCAGCAGGCGGTTGTGGCGCCGGCGGGCTTCCTCGGCGTCCTCCAGTTCCGTGAGCGGGATGAAAAGGTCGCGGCAGTCGTGCGGATCGCTCAGCGTGATCGTGGCGGCCGCCTTCGTCGCGGTGACATACGCGAGGCAGCAGCAGGTGTGCGTGATGCCGAGTGGCGGCTGGGCCACGGGATTGCCGGTCTTCGGATCGAGCGGCCATTCGACGCCGTTCGTCGCGGTGCGGGCCGGGATCAGCCAGTAATCGCCGGTGTTGAAATAACCCCCGGCAAACTTCACCTGCACGCCGTCTTCCAGTTCGAGGAAGCCATCGTTTTCCTCTGGACCCAGTTCCACCTTCCGCTCGCCATGGGGATCGTCCCAGCGACGCATCTTCGGGTTCCGCTCTTTGACGTAGGCGAAAGCCGGCACCGCCTTGAGCACAACTTTCTTCGTCGCACGCTCAATTATGTCGATCTGCGCCAGCACACCCGACACGCCGTTCAAGTCCGTCGCGTCATCGAGCAACTCCACCCAGTCGCCCGGATTGAAGCCCAGCACCGCGTCGCGGCCCAGGTCATCGACCTTCACTTCCTTGCCGTTGATCGGCCCGGCGAGCTTGGTGACCACCGTGCCGTTGTCGCGCGACCACTTGAACGTGGCTTTGCCCCGCTCGCCCGGCTGATGAATCTCCACGCGATAAAGCTGGTTCTCCAGCCGCCGGTAGCCCGCGCCCGGCGGCAACACGCACGGCGTGTCCGTGTCCTCGCCCGGTTTCGCGCGGGCCGTGAGGTGGCCCGTGCTGGGCGTGACGATCTTCGCCCAGTCGGCCGCGTCGCTGATGCACTTGGGTTGGTCCACCTTCGCGGTCTTGACCTGCCAGATCGTCTTCACACGTGTGGCGGTGTCCGGCCCGCCGAGGGCTGTCTCGCGAATCGCGCCATCATCGAGCGCGGTCAGGTGCCGCTGCCACACGTCGAGATAAACCAGGTGAAACCCAGCCTCGCTGATCGCCGCCGCGCCGGGAAAGTCCGGCTGCTTCGCCAGCGAAAGAAAATCCTCCGCCTCGCATGGCGTGCCGGCGGCGTAGAACCGGCCCGGCGTAAGAAGAAAATTGCCCGCACCCAACGGTGTCAGCCCCAACGCCGCCACGCGCGCCTGTTCGGCCGCCGTGAGCGTCGTCGGATCGAGCACGAGGCCGAAGGCCGCCGCGTGCGTCGGCGCGCCCGCCGGGCCGATCACGTCCACCGATTCAGTGGCGGCGCGATGGGTGGCAATGTCCAGTTGTTCGTTCCAATCCGCGTCCATCTGCACGCGCCCTTGCTGCATCAGCACGCGGCTGTAACGCTTTTTCGGATCGAAGGTGTTGCGGGAAAAGTCGCCTTTCATAGTTGGTCCTTTGGTCTGTTTCGTTTCAATCCACGTAGAAAATTCCCGCCTCCAGCCCGGCGCGCAGATACTCGTCCAGGCTGGCGCGCAAGTTGGCCTCGCGTTGCGGTTCGTACAGATGATGGAACGCGCCCATCTCCGACTCGTCGTCCGCCCCGCTGAAAATCTCGCGCGGTCCCGACGAAGGCAACTGGCAGAAACCAGCTTCGCCGTAGCGTTCGCTGGTGAACACCGGCTGGAGGCGCGTGGCAAGGGCAGCCTGCTCGACGGCAGTCAGGGTCTGGCCCTTCTCCGCGGCGGCTTCGAGCGCCTGCTGGATCGCGAAACTGGGCTGGCAGCGATGGCGGCGGGACACTTCGGAAGTCAGCGGCAACGAGCAGAAGCGCACGCAGCCTTCCTGCCGCCGCTCCGCCACGACCGCGCCGGTGAAGATGCTGTTGCTCGCCAGTTGCACGACCCCGGCCTTCACGCGCCCCAGGATCGTGCTGCGCTCGACGACGACCACTGGCCCGGCGATCGCCACTTCGTCCTCCGCCGCGATGATGCTGTCCTGCACAACCAGCTTCTCCGCTGAAGCCAGCTCCAGTTTCCCCGCCAGGCTCCAGGCGAAGGAGATTTGCAGGTGACGGTTGGCGCCGGCGACCTTCAGCGACGCTTCGCCTGGGTCCGTCGCCGTGCCATCGGGATTCAGGCTCCAGCCCGGCACCAGTGTGCAATGCTGGAACTGAAGCGCGGCCAGATCGCCTTTCTGCACCTGCACCTGGTTGTTGGCGAGCCACAGCCCGTTGAGGATCAGGGTGCCGCCGGGTTTCTTTTCGTCGTCCGGCGTTTCGCCGGTGATTTTCCACGGCCCCTTCAGGAGCAGGACGGGCCTCTGCTGCTGGCCGGCCGTGTTCTGCCCCGCGCGAATCTCCAGCGTCACGCCCGCCGGCAAGCTGAGTTCAAACTTCTCTTCGTAATACGCGCTGTCTTGAATCACGAAGATCGCGGGCGGGCTGCCGTCGCCTTTCCACGTGGCGACGGCTTTCTTCAGCGAGTCGCACGCCAGCGACTTCGCGATGGGATAAACCAATGACTCCGCTGAAACGGGCGCGTACTCACGATCATAGAATCCGCCGCCCAGCTCGCTGCTGAAGCCGTAAGCGTAAGACACTTCCACCTTGGCCGGCTTCACCGCATTGGGGAACGTCAATCTTCCCAGCTCGGGGTCCACCGCCACCGTGATGAGGCGCTCCACGTTCTCCAACGTGCCGTTCGGTTTGACGCGATGGTAGGTCTTGGTGTGGGGCGGGACGGTCCACGCGCCCAGGTGGCATATCAGAATCTTCTCCGGCGGCACCGGCTCATCGCTGCCGTCAAGGAAGACCTGCAGCACCGGCTCCTTGCCGAACCAGATCGGCTGCGGCTCCCGCTGGTCGGCCAGCGCCTGCCGCCACGCCTCCAATTCATCATAGAGCGGACGGCGCCGCAGCCGGCCCGGCACGTTGCGCTCTTCAGCCAGGTGGGCGATGTCTTCCTCCGTCACCGGCGGATTGAATAGCGGAATATCGTTGCCCAGTTGGCTGAAACTGTAGCGGCCCGCGCCCTGATCAAACGCCGGTGCGCGCTCCACCGGATACGCCTGCAAGCGCCACAGGAAAAGTCCGATGTTCGGCAGGTTGAACTGGCCGCGCCCGCTGGCGATGTGGCGCACGTCCGCCGTGCGGGCCGCGGTGTCAAACGGCGTGCCGATCAACTCCAGTGCGTTCGCGTCGCGCAAGTCCGGCGTGCGGAGGTTTTGCGGACGGTGGTGGTTGAGATACTGCGTCGTGCCGAGGCGCTGGAAAAATTCCACCACGCGGGCGTTCCAGCCGGTGGTGTCGCGGGTCAGTTGTTCCAGCATGGCGGCGGTGCCCTTGCGGCGGCGATAGCGGAGCGTGTTCGCCACGCGCGCCCGCTGGCTGAACGTGGCGTCGCTCACCGGATGCAGCCCGCGCACGCCGAGCAGATCGCCGAGGTAGGGAACCACCCACTCGTCGCACGTCTCGATGAACAGATTGTCGTGGAGCCGCGCGATGTCGGCGTCCATCACGTCAGCCTGCTCGCCGATCATTTCGAGCAACGCCTGCAGCTTCCCGCCTTGCTCCGCATCGCGGATGCGGTAGATCGCGGGGAGCAACTGGTAAAGTTTGTCGGTGTAGCTGCTCATGGCTTCATCTCCTTCAACTCGATCCCCGCTGCGTCGAGCGTCAGCAATTCCGCCGGCAGTATCACCCGTTCCGTGTCGTCCCAATGCGCAGTGTTCACCGGCAGCCGCGGATTCCACTTCGCCGCATCGCCGGAAAGATGGAGCGTATCGAGGTCCACAGCCTTGACCCCCTCGACGGCTTGCATCACCGCCAGCACCTCGCTCGCGGTCACCGCCTGCCCAAAACTCCGCTGGTCAAAAGAGAACTTGCCGAGCAACGCGCTGGTGATGGCGGCGTAAACCTTGTCCTTCAAATAGCCGTCGGCCCGCAGCACCTTCGCCGAGAGCCGGAACTGAAGGGGCGTGAACACGCCGACCTGCACCGGCTGCGTCGGCTCGCGTGCCGCTTCGATGGCGGGAAGGAGATTGCTTAACGGCGGCTGCGTCTCGATCAGCGCCCCGCCATCCGCGCCGGCGACGGTGAGAAAAACCACCCGCTGCGTGCCGCTCCAAACCCAGGTGGCCTGGGCCTTGCCGATGCCCGCGAACGCGCGCGCGAAGTCCTCGAAGTCCTGCAGCGACACGATGCGATCCAGCGTCAGCATGGTGAGCGGCGCGTTCTGGCGGGCCGTGTCGCGCGCCTCCGGATCGTCGCCGCCGGTGCTGGGCTGCGGGTTGGTGACTTCCTTCACGCCCAGCGGACGAGTCATGAGCAGGCTGAGTTGGCTGGCGTCCAAGTTGCCCGCCAGACCAAGCCCGACGCGGTAGCTCGCCTTGATGTTTTCCACACCCGTCGGCGGACGTGCGCCGGTGAGGCCATCGCCGAACTCCACCGTCACCTTGCCGTCATCGGCGCGGCGCGTCACGTAGCAGCGGTCGTGCGGCCCCAATTCGTAGAAGCTCGGCGCCTCCGTCCACAGCACGTCGTTCGCGCGCACTTCCAACGTCGAGGCCGCGCCGCTGGCGCTGGCGGCCGACACGAACGTGAGCGGCGTCTGCTTGAGCGTGAAAGACTGGAACGGCTGGCTGGCATCGCCGCTGCCGAGCACTTCCGTCTTGCTCTCGCCTTGCGTGGCGAGCGCGACGTTGCCCAGGAGGCGGACGCTCGCGCGGTCGTAGCTGTTCTGGAGCGGTTCCTTGAGAACCAGCGTCACCCGGCCGTCGCTCGCGACACGAACCGTGTCCACCTCGGCCAACTCGCACGTAACCACGTCTTCCCGCAAATATTCGATCGAACCCTCCGCTTCGCCGATCAGGCCGGTCTCGTGGATCAACGTCCACCGGGACAGGCCGCCGGTCACAAGCGTCGGTTGGCGGACGAGGCGCAACAGGGAACCCCGGGCCAGCGGTGCGACTTCGAGAAGATCCTTCGTCGAGGACTTGAGAAGCTGCCTGGCCGCGGTTTTCTGGCGCGGGGAAAGTTGCAGCAGCACCGGCTCTATCACCTTTGCATGAACACGCTGGCCGCGGACGATGATCTTGCGCCCGCGTCCCAGCGGCGTGACCAGTTGGTCAAGTTCGATTTCCTGCCCCCACACCGTGTCAGCGATCGGCAGTTCGGCGATGGGCAGTTCCTCGCTTTCGGCGAACACGACCGTCTGCCGCACCTTTTCGTCGAATTGCGCAAACAAGTTTTCTCCCTGCAACACCACCCGGCTTGTTTTCGAGTTGAGGGTGAACATCGTGCGCGAATCTTCGGTCACGCCATCGACCTTGTAGAGTTCCGCATACTCCGGCTGCGACAGCACCAGCCAACTGCCCGCCTGAATCCTGGGATAAATCGCGTCCAGAAAAACCACCGGCTCCTCGGAGCCGCTGATCCCGCGGATGGTGAATGCGGGCCATTCGGTGCGTGCGGTCTGTTGCATCATCAGGGGGACGATCTCCTCCCGATTGCTCTCATATTGACTCTGCACTTTGGCCGGCATCAGCCGCCAATCCGGCGCGCTGGCCCCAAAGAGCGCGGCCCGCTGGCGCAAGGCATACCCTTTGGGTTTCGCGGCCACCGGACCGTAAGGCTGGATCTGGCCGAGCGGGCGATCCCACGTGACGAGGGTGTAGTCCGTGTCCGCGTTGCCGGTGAAGACCGGCTCTACGGTCTTCACGCGGCGAAAATCCCAGTTCTCTTTGGTCTGCTCCGCTTCGCGTTCCGCGCCCGCGAACAGAATGGCGTCGCCCGGTTTCAGGTTCGTACTGGTGCCTTGGAACGCGACGTAGGTGTCGCCAAAGCCGGGCAGCTTCAACTCCCGGAGCCGCGGGCGCATCGCGTTCCACTCGGCCCGGGCTTCGAGTTCTTCGACCGTCTCGAAGGTCTGCGGTTTCTCGTCCTGGGCGGGAACGCTTTGGACTTTTGCGCCCAGCGGAATCTTCGCTTCGCGCGGAGCTTGCGGGACGTCGTCGAGCGTGAACGCGAGATGCGCGCCCGCCGCGACGCCGGGGCGAAGCTCGTAGCCAATGCTGCGGGCCAGTTCCAGCAGGGAGCGGCGCTCGGTGGCGGTGCGCAGGTAACCTTCGTTGGCGATGCGCTCCTGGTAGAACGACAGCACGTCCAGCACCGTCGCCCAGCCGTCCAGCAAGGCGATGCTGGGATCGTCATCCGCGCGCGTGGTCAGGCTGTCGAGTTCGCGGTGCCGGGAGATCGCCGCCAGCAGGGAAGCCTTGAACTGGCCGTGCGTGCCGACTCGATACGCCAGCGCGGAGAGGCCCGGGGCGTTGTCGAGCGCGACCGGCGTCCGGGCCTTAAGACTTTCGCAACAGCCGCAGGTGGTGAGGGTCTCGCTGCTCACATTCCTCCTCCCATCGTGAATTCGAGTTTGCCGTTTTCGGGGAAGTTGCGGTCGTTGTCGAGGCGCACGATCTCGAACTCGCCCGGCGTCAACACCGCGTTGTCCAGTTCCTGGTTCGGCAGTTTGCCCCAGCGCTGGAAGCGCTTGACCTCGACCGACGCCACGCCCGCCACGCCCATCGCCCGCTCGTACAGCGCGCTGAGATACACCGGCTGGCCGAACGTGAAGTTGTCGGGATGGAAGAAGCCGCGCCGGCCATCGGGGAAGTCGCGGTTGCTGAAGGCATCGAGCAACGCCTCCTTCATCTTGGCGCGGAAGTAGCCGGGCTTCACGCAAACCATCATCGCCACGTCGAGTGGTACATCCACCGCGCCTTCGATCTCCACGTCGTAGCCGGCGAGCCGGTAGCGCTCCAGGAAGTCCGCCATCTCCTGCTTGAACTGGTCATTCACCTCCAAGCCGCCTTTGCGGTCAATCGCCACGAACGCGGTAAACCAACTCCCGGTCCAGCGGAACCGCGCCGCGGCTTTCTGGATGCCCGGATGCCGCTCCGCCATCGCCGCGTAATCGGCGGCGGTCACGGCGCGCTCCTGGCGGCGGAATGCTTGCGGCGCAAACTGACGGACCTGTTCGAAAGCTTCCGTGGTCGCGCCGCCCATGGCCGGCAGCGGATTGCGAACGCCGGTGATCGCTTCATGCGCGAAAACAACCCGCGTGAGAACTCCCGCGCCGACGTTGCCCGCCGGGCCGTTGCCCACGCGGTAGGTGGCTGTGAACTGGGCGCCGGGCTGGGGTTTGCGTCCGAGCACACCGTCGCCGAAACGCAGGTGCGCCACGCCATCGGACTCCATCTCCACCACGAACTCGTCGCGGAACTTGTCGCTGGCCAGCAGGTCGAGTTGCGGCGACCAAGTGCGTCCTTCGCCGGCGACCCAGACGTCGGGGCGCGCCTGATGCACATCCCACTGCATTGCAGCGGTGGCAGGCTTCGTCACGGCCGGCGCACCTTGAAACGTGAGCGGGGCCTGCGAAAGCTGCGGACGGTATTTCCCCAGCGGGGGCACGGTGGCTGGATCGAGCGGTTCATCGGTGATCGTCAGTCCGTGATCGACGAGCACCACGTTGCCACGAGCCAGGCTGATTTCCTTCGGCTCATCCTTGCCCTGGTCGTTCTTCACCACCGCGCTGAGGCAAAGCGGGAACGGCAGCGCGTCCTCGGCGGCCCACTCGATTTCCACGATGGGATCGCCGGTGAGCGGATCGGTTTTCGCGGCGGCCGGCGAGCGGGTGATCACCTCGTCATTGACCGTGGCGAAGGCTTCCGGGTCCACACTGGTCAGACGCACGGCGTGGCGATGGCGCGGGTCAAGATCGGCGGGTTCGCCGGATTCCGCGCCCAGCACTTCCTCGAAGATCAGCACATCGCCGACACGCAGACTGAGGCGCTTGGTCAGGTCGTCGCACAGAGTCGCCTTCGTCGAGCCTTTGGGCAGGCAACACTGGCTGTCGCTCCAGGTGTAGAAATGGATTTCGTTGTGCGCTTTGTAGAGGCCATGCACCGGCTGCATCGGCTCAAAGACCGGTTGCGCCTGGCGGAGCCAGGATGAATCCGGCGTCAGGTCGACAGGCGGCGCGCCCACGTCGGTCAGGAATTTTGTGTCCGGCGAAACCGGCGGTGGCTCGGTCTTGATAACGCGCTCGGCGTTCTGGCTCACGGTGAGGCAGAGCCAGGCGCGCGCATTGCCGCCCTCGTGCATCACGTAGTCCAGCAGGCGCGCGTGGCGGCGGAGCGAGACGCGCTTGCGGGCGGTGCCGAGATAAGCCTCGGTCGCGACGGCGTCCTGCTGGTAGCTGAGCTGATCGCCGATATAGGCCAGCCACTCGATGAGCGCCACCTGCAGGTCCGCCGGGTTGCGCTCGCGCCAGTCGGGCAAGATCGTGCTCAGGCGGTCGAGAATGAGCTGGCGGAAGCCCGCGTAGTCCTTGGCCAGATAATCAATCTGCGGCTCGGCAAGTGTCTCCGGCGGACAAACGGCTTTCGGCTGGCAGTCAAATTCGCTGGGGCACTCGACCTTGAACGAGAAATCAATCTCGGCCAGCTGCGGATCGAACCCGTCGGGCGGATCGGATTGGTCCGGCGCGGAAACCAAGCGGAGCTTGTAAGTGGAAAAATCCCCGCGCCCATCCAGCTTGAGGAGGAGCGTGTTCTTTTCGGCAACCATGTCCACGCCCTCGACCTTGATGGCCTTCACGCGGACACCGCCGTCGATGACAAAGTTCTCCTTCGTCAATTCCGGAGCGGGCGACGGCGGCACTGCTCCGGTTTTGCCCGGCAGATTGAAGACGAAGCAAACCTTGAGCGACTTCTGGTCCGCGGCGGCGACTTCGAGGTAGTCGATTCCGTTCAGCGTCTTCCGCTTCCCGACTTCCTGGCGGCGGCCCGGATTCTGGCAGTGGTATTGCGTGCTCATCCGACAGCTCTCTGAAATTGTGCGGTCTGCCGCTGTTGGGTGCGGCGGACCACGTAGCTCACTTCGACGAACAGACTGGAGTCCTGCGCGGTGACTTGCACGGACTCGACCTCAATCAAATCGCCGAGCCACTGCTGGAGCGCTGCCTGCACGGTCATCCGGGTGGCGGCGGCGAGCGTGTCGTTGTTGGGGGTGAAGACGAGCTGCAACAGGCCGCTGCCGAACGTGGGCCGGTTCACGCGCTCGCCGGGCGAAGTGAAGAGCACTTGCTCGATCAGGTCGCGGATGTGCCGCTCGTCATCGGCGCCCGCCGTGCGGCCGCGGGCGTCGAACTGGTAGGGGTAGGCGATGTTCATGTGGCTTTCACGCGCATCTTGGTGACGACGATGTTGACGCCGGTGCCGTTGGGCGCGCAGACGGCCTGGCTGTCTTTGAGCAGCAACGGCATCCCGCCCGACTTCACGCGGGTGGCGGCGGTGGTCCACTGCGCGGTCACGCACGGCATCGGGTTGGTGCCGGTCATGAACGGACAGCCGGCGATGGTCCACGGATTCGGCTGCTGCACCGTCACCTGGCTGGCGACCTTCACGCGCGGATTGGGCACCGTGGCCTGCGCCTGCCCGCTGTGCTGGCAGAGGACCGTCGCGCCTTGATGAAGGAGGTAGCCTGGCATCACGTCACCTCCAGTGCCTGGTCGTTGATTTTCACCGATGGGCCGGTGAGCTTGATCGTCGCGCCCGTGCCGTTGTCGATCTCGATGCCGGTGGCGAGGATTTTGAGTTTCTGGCCGCCGGAGGTTTCCAGCGTGATGCCGCCGGCGCCGGGCGTGTCGTCGAGGGTGATGCTCTGACCGCCTTCGGTTGCGATCAGCACTTTCTTGTAAGGCGGGGCCAGCAAGGCTGACGGCACTTCAGACGTGTCGCCATACCAGCAACCACTCCAGATCGGGTAGTCGGGATCGCCGTGCTCGAACTCGATCCAAACGCCCGCGCCGACCTTGGGCAGACCGAAGAAGCCCATGCCGGAACCCGCAAACGGAAAGCACGGCATGGCCCAGCCGCTCTCGTTATCGCCCAGCACGTCCGGGACGCGGGCGCGGATGCGGCCCTGCTGGAGCGGGTCCTGGATGTCCGTGACCACGCCGCGGTATTTGCCGAAGAATTGCGTGCTCATGTTCGTACGAATGGAGTCAGCGCGCCCGTGCCTTCGCGGCTGAGAGAGAATTGCTGCGTGAACTGCGGCGTCGCACCCAAGGTTATCGAGTGGGTGACGCGCCGCACGTACCAAGTGCCATCGTGCGTAAAGCCCGCGCCGCGCACGCCCACCAGCTTGCGCGCCCGCAACGCCGAACCGTAACGCGCGCCGTCCAGTTCACCGCTGGCGGTGGCGGCGTCAGGTGCGTTCATCATGGTGGCGAGCGCGCTGGTCGCGGCGCTGGTCGCCTCTTGGTTTGCCGTTCCACGTTCGAGCCGGACACGATAGGCCGTGGCCGGCGACGCGGCCAGCGGCGGCAGGCGCAGCGACGGCAACGATGGAATGGGGATGCTCATCTTCGAGAAAGGTTCCACGAACACGCCGCGCGACTCCACCGGCGCCAGCGCGTCGTTGGCGAAGTTCAGCGAGCGCACGTTCGTGGCCGCGCCCAGGTTGACCGAAAGCGCCGGTTGGGGCAGACCCACACGACTGGGCGGCCCCCAGAAGGCCGTGCTCACGCCGACGGTCTGCGGTTCGAGGTAGAAGACATAGCCGTTTCGCTCCGCCAGGCGCTGGAGCAACTGCAAGTCCGTCTCCTGCTGGCGCGGGATGCGGCGGATCATGATCGGAACGTCGGTGGTGGGCGAAACTTGCGGCGCGATGCCGTAGCGGGCGTAGTTCGCCAGCACTTGGAGCGCGATCACGGAATCCGGCTGGTTCTGGTACTCGCTGTTCTTCTCTTCCAAATCCATGAGCGCCGTCAGGTCGCGGCCCGTCACGGTGAACGCGGCCTGTCCGGAGCCGGAACCGGGATCGAACTGGGTGTGCGTGATCACGCCGTCGATGAGCACCTCCGGCAGGGCGCCGAAAACCACGCCGATGATCACGCGGGTCATCGGGGCCAGCGCGCCGCCCTGAATCAGCCCGTAGTCGGCGAGTCCGTCGCGCGCCACCGCGAAGGTCAACTGGAAGCCATCGCTCTCATTCGAGTTGTTCTGCACCTCCACGCGGGTCAGCGCCTTCAGCAACTCAGGCGGCGCCGGGCGCGGCACGGTGGAACCGTGCAGCAGCAGCAAACGTATGCCAAGAAGGCTTTCGAGCATGATGGCGTTCAGAGTTGAGGCAGCGCGATGATGATCCGCTGGCCGGGCTGGTCGGTGAGTTCGTCGGGCCGCAACGCGCCGTTCGCGTCGGCCACGCGCCAGAATTGCGCCGGGTCGCCGAGATATTTCGCGGTGATTTGATCGAGGCGTTCGCCTTCGATGACGGTGTGTTCGACGATGGTGGTGCCCGCGTCGGGCGGCGGCAGGAAGCGGCGCTCCACGTAGCGGATTTCGCGCGGCGCGCCGTCCGGGCCGGTGGTGGCGAGTGACTGGCAGGCGAGCTTGGCGTAGCGGCTGGTTGGTTCAAACACAGGTCATCCTCCCACGGTTGCGGACAAACTGACCGCACCGCTTATCGTGTTCGATGTGGCCATGACTTCCTTCAGCGCTTGGTGCGTCATGAAGATCGCGCCGCCGGGGCTGGCCAGGCCGAGATCGCGGTAGTTCAGCACGCGCACTTCCAACGATACCTTCGCGTGAATCGGGTTCAGGTTCGGATCAAACATCTCCTCGGTGATGGAAAACGACGTGACCCGCACCGGCACGACGCGCAATGCGCCCCACACCAGCACCGTGAGCGGCGCTTCGGGTGGGATGACTTCGATCATGCCGGCCTGGAGCAGGACCTCGTTGGCGATGACCCGCGCGGTCTTTGGATAAATCATCATTTCCAGCGCGGCGAGTTGCGGATGGAGACCCATCACCGTGGCTGGCGCCTTGCCTTGCTCCAGTTGGTCCGTGGCGTCGAAGACGGCGTCGAAGCGGATCGTCTCCTGCGGCGGCCCCGCCAGGCGCGGCGGATCGCCCTCGCCTTGGCCACCCGCGGTCTGCGGCGTCAGCGTGCGCGTGACCGTTTCCGGGTTGTACTGGAAAACAATGATGCTCGCCAGCGGGTTGGCCGGATCGAGGCCGACCAGCGCGCCCTTGAGCAGGCGGGGGGAGTTGGGGAAGGAGGTCATGTTGTGACGGCAATCGATCCGCGCGTTCTGGGAGACTCGGAGATGAACAGGTTCAATTAACGGGTTTCGCTCAGGCTCGGAGCTCTGGCTGCTAAGGGTGAATCTGGTGCAGGCAGGTCATGGCGTCGTCCGGCTTTTTCGTCAGGCACGTCTCGCAAGCTAGGATCTTGTCGGCATAGCCCGAGCCGGTGCCGAAGCCTTCAAGCCCGCCTTTGAGGTTGCCTTTGGCCCATTTGATCCGAATCGCCAGATAATATGTCCCGCACTGGATGTTCGTGGCCGGGTCGGTCATTTCGCTGTGCTCATAATGCACGCCCTTGGGCGTGTTCTTGTTCGCCTCGTCCACGGCGCCTTTTGTCATCTGCATCAACCCGGTCGCGGAGCTGCTCGCATTTTTGACCGACGGGTTAAATCCGCTTTCCTTCCAGATCAGGCAGAGCAACAGCTCGGTGGAGACACTCGCCTTGTTGTTGGCCTCCACCAAGGCTTTCACTTGATCGTAGGTCAGGACGGAACGGCGTGACTTTTCGCCGGCGGCGCTCACTGCCGTCGGCTGCAGGAACGGCATGTCGCGCGGCACAATCGTGGTAATGAGCCCGAGCATCCGATTTGCGCGCGCGAGGCTGGCTTGTTGGCTCGCGGTCAGGGTGGCCGGCGCAGCGACGAGCGCCGCGCGGATCGCCCCGAGGACGCCAGCACCGGACCGCTGCGACGCGAGCAGCGCAATCTGCGGATTGACCGACGCGTCCATGAAGGCCAGTGCGACATCAAAGGCGTTAACACCGAGCTGCGCCAGGATCTCCGCGAGCAAAGGTTGCGCCTCGACTGGGTTGGTAATCGCTCGAGCGGCAAGCGCGACCCCGCGCTCGTTCGCGCTGGGGTGGCTAATGAGAAAATCGGCGACCGTCTGCCGCAGGTCGGCCGGGGCCGGGGCCGCGACCGTTCCCGCCGGCTGGTCGAGCAACGCCTCCCAAGCATTGTCGAAGTCAGCAGCGAGATTCTGGATGAGATCCTTGTTAACCGCACCTTCGCCGTTCGCGTCGATCTCGACCGGGAGCGGAAACCGCAGGCCCCCTTGCCACCCCGTGATTGACGGCACCGGTTGTGTTTGCAGCCGCAAATAGTATCGGTTGTAGACCAGCAGACCGCGCGCCAGCACGTCGGCCGAGACAGGTAGGGTGATTATGGGTCCAGCAGCACCCGCCGGCGTAAACGGCGTGGCCGAGTTCCACAGAGGAAGGATAAGGTTCGCTATGCGACGCAAGGTCATCGACTGTCCGACAACGACCGAAAGCCGGTTACGGCTGTCTTCGAGAAGTCCGCCTGCCCCGGAGACGGGCCCAATGTGCGTGCTCACCACCTGCAGGGGGAAAAACTGGAGGCCGGATCCGCGCACCGTGCCGGTGTGAAGAACGGCTGCCGTTTCGCTGGTATTCTGTCGGGCGACAAATGGAACGTTCACGCGCTGGCGCACCGTCGCGCGCACAAGGCAGTGAGCCAGGCTCGGCACCGAAGCCACCATCTGATCGACCTCCCGGCTACCGCGGCCATTTACTTGAGATGCCCTCGTCGATCTGGTGGCGACATTCCCGAGAAATCCGCCGGTCTGTTGTACCACATGCGCCAATTCGTGGGCGAGCAGCCGCTTGCCGCCGGTCATTTGCGGCGCATACTGCCCGGTGTCGAACACCACATCCCTCCCGACGGTGTAGGCGAGTGCATTCACCGCCCGCGCCGACTCAGCGGCTGTGGCGCCGGTGTGAATTCGGACCCGGCTGAAATCGTGCCCCAGTCGTGATTCCATGAAACCGCGCGTGTCCGCATCGAGCGGCTGACCGCTCTCTGTGAGGACTTCATGAACAACGGGCGGCGCGAACGCGCCGGCCGTGTATTCGCCGGCGGGTTCCCGCATCAACATCAAGTCGTCCTTTTCCCTTGGCTCCGTTGCCCCAGGGGTTGGCTGCAAACCGGGACCCTGCCGCGCCCGTGGGTTCAGTGGATCGTTCATCTTCGAGCGCCAGTAGGCGTCCCAGAACGCCTGGTCTTCTGCGCGCTGCTCCGGCGTCTTGAACGCCTCCTGCCACTTTGCGTTCTCAGCCGTCAGGCGCGCGGTTTCGGCGCGGATTTTTTCCGACTCCGACGGGCCGGATTTCTTCGAGGACGATCCACCGAGCGGAATCGTGATCGTCAAGCCAGCCTTTTCTTCGGCGGGTTTGCCCGGCGCCGCGGGCGTTTTGGCGTAGCTGGCGCCAATGCTCACGCCGCCGCCGGTGGTGAGCGTGAGTTCCACGTTGGTGGGTGTCCGCACGGGGCCTTCCCAGGTGAGCTTCGCTTTGAGGCCGGGGGCCAGCCAGTCGAGCGGGATTTCGGGCACCTGCACGGGCAACTCCGAATTCGTCGCAATGATACCCGCGAGCGCCGCAGCCAATGCCGTGGCGGCCACGGCCTTGCCCTCGGTCGTGGAAAGGAAATCCTTGCCCAACTCCGTGACCCTGGCCTCAAGTTGTTTGCCCGCCTCGGTGGCCCGGAGCGCTTCGGCCAGCTTCTTCGCGGCCTCTTTGTATTTCTCTTCCTCGGACTTCGGCTTCTCGGTTGGCGGGCCGGTCTGCGGTTCCTCACGCTGGACGGACGGAGCGATCGACGATTGGCTGACCGAGGCGCTGCGTCCGGACATCACGGTGTCCGCCACGCGATCGGCCTCTTGCTCGAATTCGTCGCCCGACTGGCTGATCGCCAGTTTGGTCTGCACCTGGGCCGTGCAGGCGGCTGCGAACTCCCCAGAGTTTCCGGTGGCATCAGCGCGGGGTGGTGCGTGGACGGAGATCCGGCCGAAATCACACCCGCCGGCGGCCGATGTCGGCGCCCCAAGCTCAGACCATTCTCCGGCCAGCCGGCGGTCCTCCGTTTTCTGAGATAAAAACGCCGGTTGAGCGCGCGCGCCGCCGGGCGACCACGACGTCTTCCGGTCGGCTAGCGTTGATAATTGCCTGCTCATCTTGCCGGTTGTTCAGGTTGGCTGGCATCGCGACGCGCGCCGGGCGGCGCGCCCCGCGATGGCCTTACGGGTTCTCGATCGTTCGAATCGTCCAGAAGTCGTCCGAAAGGTTGCGGTCGTCGAGATAGGCGTACGGCATGGTGAAGTAGCCCGCCAGACCCCAGTCCGCGCCCCACGAGTTGCGGATGGTGAAGCGCTTCGTGGCGTCGTTGTAGCCCACGGCCATGACGGCGTGTCCACCCATGGATTTCTCCTGCGGCTTGGGCAGATTGAGGCGGCCTGCCTTGGCCACGGCCGGCGACTCGAAGGCTTCGTAAACGGTGAAGCCAAAAACAAAGGGGTATCCTTCGGCCAGGCAGCTCTTCATCTCCTGCAACGTCAGGATGCGGTGATAAGAGAGCACCTGATGCGTGAGCGCTTCCTGGTAACAGGCGGCCAGGGGCTTCGCGGCGAACCGGCCGATGACGTACGGCCACTTCGTCTCCGCGCAGACGCCCTGCTTGACGAGCGTCTTGACGCCGTCGCGAATCATCGCGCCGGCATCTTCCTTCACGGTGCCCTCCATCGCCCGCTCGTTGTAATAAACAAACAGGCGGCTCAGGTCGGCCGGCGCCTGGCCGGCCTTCTTTTCGAGAAACTCCAGGCTGCCGACCAGCGCGTTGGCGGTGCAACTGCCCAACTGCCCCTGATCCTCCACCGGTGAACACATCGCGTGCAAATCCACCGACGGGGGCAGCTTTTTCGGCGGCGCGGCAATGGCCGCGTACAGTTTGTCACGGTGGTCCGGACGATCCGGCATCCATCCGTACCAGGCGTTTACTTTGGAGGCTTTGCTCATGGCGATGTCTTTCTTGGTTGGAGGTTGGTTTTCGCTGTCGATGCGGTTCCGTCTGAAATCATTTGCCTTCGGGCGCTCCCGTTTCACGGGCGGCGCGCTCCGGTGGGGCGGCAAGACTCGCGGCGAGCGTTTGCGCCACCTGCCGCCCCCAGGTCCGGGCCGACCCGCCGGCCGCAAGGTGAACCGCTCCCGCGTCCAGGCGCGCGACCGCGCCGCCCGGCCAGCCGGGGGCGGAAGCGGCAGCCAGCCGCCGGCCCAATTCCTGTTCAAGCGCGGCCCGGAAGCGGGGGACCTCCGCCGGTGCGAGCGGGAGGCCGTCGAGCACGAGGCGCTCGATGTGCAGATGGATGTCTGGCCGGGCTTGGGGAAACGCGTGTGGGGCGGTCATACCCAGCCTCCAATCTCCGTTTCGGCCAGCGGTTTTTCGATCTTGGCGCATTCGGTCCGGGCGGCCCGCAACAGGTGCGCCATTCGCACCGGCTCGTTCGTGTCGGCCGCAAGAAAAGCGGCGTTGAGCGCGATGTTGCGGATGCTGCCGCCGGCGACGTTGAGTTGGGCGAGCAGTGGCGGGTCGATCCCCTCCCTGGGCGTTTCCGCCGGAAAAATGCGCCGCCAGATCTCGGCCCGTTGCGTGGCGTCGGGAAAGGGGAATTGCACGACAAAGCGGATGCGCCGCAGGAATGCCGGATCGAGCGCGTCCTTCATGTTGGTCGTGAGGATGGCCAGCCCGCGATAGGCCTCCATGCGCTGCAGCAGGTAGCTGACCTCGATGTTGGCGTAGCGGTCGTGGCTGTCCCGGACCTCGCTGCGTTTGCCGAAGAGCGCATCCGCCTCGTCGAACAGGAGAATGGCCCCGCCGTCCTCCGCCGCGTCGAACACGCGCCGCAGGTTCTTCTCCGTTTCGCCGATGTACTTGTTGACGACCTGGCTCAGGTCGATGCGATACAGGTCCAGCCGCAGCTCGTTCGCGAGCACCTCGGCGGCCAGGGTCTTGCCCGTGCCGCTGGCGCCGGCGAACAGGGCGCTGATGCCGAGGCCCCGCGCGCATTTTTGCGCAAAGCCCCACGTGCCGTAGACCCGGCTGCGCCGCCGGACGTGCGCGGCGGTCTCGCGCAGGATGCGGAGCTGCGGTTCGGGCAGGACCAGATCGTCCCAGCCCGCCCGCGGTTCGATCCGCTGCGCCAGCTCATCCAGGCGCGGCCGCGCCTGCGTCCGGCAGGCCTCCCACAGGGACCGCGGGGAGGACGCCAGCAGGCACGCGGCGCGGATGCTGGCGGCGCTCAGGTCAAACTGCCCGAGGACGGCCTCCAACTCGCCGTTGGCGTCGGCCGTCGCGGGGCCCAGCGCCGCCTGCCAGAGCGAGCGCTGCTCCGCCGTGGTCGGCCGGCCGACATCGAAACTGACCGACAACCGGTGCCGCAGCGGCCGCCGGTCACGCACGGCCAGCAGCAGCACGCCGCCGGTGCGCTCGACAAATCGTAACGCGGTCTCGCCGGCCTCCGTCTCGTCGCAGTCGAGCAGCAACGCGGCGGCGCCCAGGGCGGTTTCGCGCTCCCACAGCCGGATCAGCGTTTCGAGGTCGTGCGGGTCGCCCGGAATAACCGCCGCCGACATCGTATGCAGGTGCAAGCCGAGCGCGGCGCAGCCAGCCGCGGCGACGGCCCGCTTGGCGGCGGGATCGGGGCCGCATAGCTGGACCACCGGCAGGGGCCGGGCGGTGCGCAGCGCCGCCGCGACCTGCCCGGCAATCGCCCGGTGTGAATCCAGGAGATCGTCCGCTTCCCCGACAGGCTGCACCAGGCCGGCGAGCCGTTCATCCAGGTGCGGCACGCCGGTGAGAAAATGCAGGACGCGCTCGTCGACCCGCAGCGGGCTGAGCGTGAGGCTGGCGCCCGGTGCCACTTCGATCAGCCGCCAGTGGCGCAACGGCGCGGCGGGCGTGAGCGCGCTCCAGTGCGCCTCGGGCAGGACCGCCAGCGCGAGGCTGAAGGTGGGGTAATCCCGCCGCGGATCCCCGTGCGCGGTGGCGCACAGGGCGGCAAACTTGGAATCCAGATCCATTCCCGCGCACAACAGCACGACGTCGCGTTCAAAGACAGAGAGGCCAAACAGTGCGCCCAGCGTCTCCAGAGCGGGCGGAGCCGACATTTCCGGCAGCGCGGCCGGCGGCTCCGGCGCACGCCGCTCAAGCCTCGCGCGCACCGCGGCGAGCGCGTTCAGCAGATGACGCTGGTTGGCCTCCGTCCAGTTCACGTGATTGTCACGGTCGGACCGATGTACCGGTTGTAGGTTGGGCTGAGCTTGTCGGTGTCCACCGTCAGCGCACTGTCGGCGCCGTCGACCCGGACGCGCAGCAGAAAGGTGCCGGTCGGAAAGTTTGCCGGGATGGCAAACCCAAACGTGCTTGCCGTCAGGGGATCCGTGGGCAGCCGCGTCGGCAGGCTGATCGCCTGGTCCCCGATCATGAGCGCCACCGATTGCTCGCGGCCGACCGGCGGCGCGAACGACAGCGCGAGCGTGCCGCCCCGGGCGGCGGCGAACGGCGGGGCGGTGGTGATCGCCGGCGTGAGGAGGAACGGGGCGACGTTGGATTCGAACCCGCGATGCGGCTCGTTCGGCGTGCCAAAATCGAAATCGTGAATCACCTGCACCGTGCGCACGCCGGCTGGGAGCGCGGCGGGCAGCGTCACGGTGAGCTGGCGGTCGGATACGGTGGCGGGGACCACGAGGAGGTCGCCAAATTTGAGTTTCGTGACCGCGCCCTGGAGGCCGTGTCCCTGGATCGCGAGCACGCCACCGGCCGGCAGCGAGGACGGCGTGACGGTCTCGATGAACGGCGGCTGGAAGGGCACGGCGATCACCTGCCGTTCCCGCACGGGCAGCGCGGTGACTGGGATGAGTTCTTCCTCGATCAACACCACCGAAGCGCGGTAGGCCACGGACAGGGCATACTGCGTCTGAAAGAAAACCGACCAGAGTTTGGAGAGTTCTTCGAGCGAAAGCGCCAGTGGCGAGAAGCGGACCGGCTCGATCGCATCCGCGAGGTTGGAGGTCGCGAGAAACGAATAGCCCGGATCGGCGACGGTGTCGCGGATCATCTGCCGCGTGAGCAGGGGCCGGCTGTGCAGGTGCCGCACGACGCTGCCGAGCACACGTTGCGGCTCCAGGACGCTCTGCCGGCCGTAACAGCTCAGCAGGAAATCCAGATCGAGTGCCGTCGCCGGGCGCTGCCCGGCCTGGCCGTCGGCGTTGCGCGTGGGCAGGTCGGCGTTGCGCCGGGCGACGTTGGGCCCGACCTGGTAGAGGAAAATGTTGAGGCCGACCGCCGGCATGCCATTGGCGTCAGGCCGCAAGGTGGTGGCCATGGCGCCCGGCACATCGCCGCCGATGGCGGACTGCAGGACGCGCTGGAGCGTGGCGGTCACGGTGGCCACTGCGAGGAAATTGCTCATCGCGCACCTCCGGTGCGTCGGCGCAGGTAATCGTCGAGCGAGAGCTTCGGCGCAGCCGGCGCGGGTTGGGGGGCCGGCGCGGCGGCTGGAATCGCCCGCACTTCAACGCGGCCGATGGTGACATGAATCGCCGGCGCCGGCGGCGGCGGCTCGGCCGGGCGCGGTGGAGCGCGCAGGCCGGCCCCGTCGGCAGCCTCGCCAAAGTCCTGCCTCGTACGTCCGCGCGGCACGGCCCGCGTCACCGGGGCCAGAATTTTTCCTGCCGGCCCCGACGGGGCGAGCGGCGTGCTGGCGGACGGGATCGTGTCCGCGGCGGGAGCGGCCGCGCGCGGCGGCGGAACGGCGGGGGGAGCAGAGTGACTCGCGGCTGGGGAGGACGCCGGCGGAATAGCACTGGAAAGGTCGCCGGGAGACCGGGCGGGATGGGCCGCGACGGCCGGAGATGGCCGCGGAGACGGCGGTGGCACAGGGTCTGCGAGAGCCGCCGTTTGCGTCCGCGGCTCTGGCGGCGCGCTCGCCCTGGCCGGGGCCGGCCCTTCGGCGTCCACCGGCGCCGTTGGCGGTGCTGGCATGGTCCCCGAAGCCTCGGCAGCCGGCCAATCCGCGACGGGCGCGGCGGCTGGAGATGGCCGAGAAGATGGCGGTGACGACGGCTCCACGAGCATCGTTGGCGCCGGTGGGGCGGGGACGGCCCCGATGGGAGCGGGCACATCGGGAATGATCGGGCGTTGCGCCGACGGCACGCTGGCGGCGGGACCGGCGGGCGAAGGCGTCTCGACGGCGGTGGCCGGCGGCTGCGCTGCCTGGAACGGGGCGTCCGCGTTTGGTTCAAACAGCGACGGCACGCGCGGTTGAATGACCGGCGTGGCGGTGAAACTGCGAGTGATCAGGTTGGTGAGGTAATCGCTCATCCGCCGACCATTTCCAGGTAAAGGCGCCGCCGGGCGGGACTCAGCGCGAGGATGTCGGCTTCGTGCCAGCCATAGGCGGCGGCCAGGGTGTGGACTTCGCGGAGCAGGCCGCGCGCCCAGGCGTGGACCTCGCGCCAGAAGAACGAGACGATGTCAAAGGCCGCCTGCCACGCGTGGCCGCAGCCGGCACAACGGAGCGCCAGTTGGATGTCTGCCAGCGGATCCGCGAGCGCCATTTGGGCAATGACCGCGTCGAGCACCGGTTCCGGCACCTGATTGCGGTCGCTCAACAGACAACGCGCGAGCAACTGATCGCGGGCCGCCGCGAGGTCGTCAGGGCGGGTGATCGCCAGCAGATCGGCGCTGGTTGGCAGGCGGACGCGCAGGTCGCGGCCCTCGATCTGCAACATCAGTTCCGCCGGCGGTGCCGGTGCGGGCGGTGCCTGGAGGTCGCTGGCACGGAAGGTCAATTCCGTCGCGGCACCGCATGCGGGGCAGGAGGCCAGGGCGGTGAATTCGGCTCCGAAGGTCGCTTCGCGCAGGGCCAGCAGGTGCGCGTCGCGCTGGCCGATGCTGAGACCGGCCAGGGCGTCGGGCGGCGATTCGGGGCAGGCGGCGGCCAGCAGCGCGAGGGCGCGCTGAATCGACGACTGGCTGAACGCCCGCTCCCAGACGCCCAGCAGTTCTGTGGCCGAGAGCGCGCGCATGGGGACTCAGGTGGCCGGATTGGTGAAGGTCGGCTCGGTCGGCTCGGTCACGCTTTGGTCGCGTTCCCAGCCCTCGTTCTCAAGCTTGAGGTGCTGGATGGCGACGGCGTTGGCGTTGGCGTCGAGGTCGGGCAGCGCCTGATACTCGCTGACCCAGCAGCGGTAGATCTTGTAGGCGAGGGCGAGCTGGCCGGCCTCGTTGTAGACCTCCAGGATGAGATCCTTGCGGAAATCCTTGAGCGAGACCTCGGCGCCGAGGCCGTTGCCGAAATTCCAGACCTTGTTCGCCCACTTCTCGAACTCGGTGTCGTGCGTGACGCCGCGCTCGAGCGTGATGGCGTCGTATTCGCTGCGGCCGGGCGACTTGCGGCTGCTGCTCGGATCGCCGCCTTCCCGGTGTTTGACGACCTCGGTGGTGCGCTTGAGGCCGCCGACCTTGCTGACGCCGGCGACATACCGGCCGTCCCATTTGATCCGGAACTTGAAGTTCTTGTAGGGATCGAACCGTTGGGTGTTGACGCTGAATTGAGCCATGGGAGTGAAGGTTAAGGGTTGAGCGTTGACGGTGCCCCAGTCAGGTGGCGATCTGCCCGGCCATCTGTTGGATCTTGATAATGACGAACTCGGCCGGCTTGAGCGGAGCGAAGCCGACCAGGATGTTGACGATGCCCAGGTTGATGTCGTTCTGGGTGGTCGTCTCCCGGTCACACTTCACGAAATAGGCGTCCTTTGGCGTCTGGCCCTGGAAGGCGCCCTGCCGGAACAGGGTGTGCATGAAGGCCCCCAGATTGAGTCGGATCTGCGCCCACAGCGGCTCGTCGTTCGGTTCGAACACGGCCCACTTGGTGCCGCGGTAGAGGCTTTCTTCGAGGAACAACGCGAGACGGCGGACGGGGATGTATTTCCATTCGCTTGCCATCTGGTCGTCGCCCTGCAAGGTGCGCGCTCCCCAGGCGACCGGCCCGAAAACGGGGAAGAGCCGAATGCAGTTGGCGCCGCGAGGATTGAGCACACCATTTTCCCGGTCAGTGAGAACATAATCGACGCCTTGCACACCCACGAGCGCGGCCTCCGTGCCGGCGGGGGCTTTCCAGACACCGCGGGCACTGTCGGTACGAGCATAGAGTCCGGCAACGGTGCCGCCGGGTCCGACCGTGCGCAGACGTCCACCATTCAGTGGATCGGCGATCTTGATCCACGGGTAGTATACCGCCGCATAGCTTGTCTTGGGCAGGGCAGTCCCACTGATCGCCTGCTCCATCTCATCCGGAGTTTGGGCCGAGTGAGGCGAGTCAACGATGAGGAAGGCGCGGCGTTCCTGACAATAGGCAGCGGCATCGACCAGGATTCCCGGATCCGTCACGCCGGGCAGGACGAGCAGATTGAACAAGTCCACTTCTTCAAGAGCGAAGATGCCCTGGCGTTCGGACCGGTCCGCAATGAAGAGATTGTAAGCTTCTTCGGGCGTATAGTTTTGTTCGTTGCCGCCTGCGAGGGTTACCTCGACGGCTTGGGCTTCCGATGTATCGGCATTTGCGGCGACGGTGAGATGGAGATCGGTGGCCAGCGTGTCGCCGTTGGCCGGACGGACATCAATCGTGGAACCATTCCCGTGCGTCCCGGATTTGAGGACGAGTTTGCTGCCGCTCACCGAGGCGATAAAAGATCTGAACGCTGGGTTCGCGGGTTTGCTAGCACGCACTTTGTCCTCAAGACGCGCGGCAAGGTCCGTGAGCCTGGCGTTTAAGCTACCCGTCAGGTTCGCCCCATCGAGCGTGATGTCGCCCACGTAACCATCGAGGATGACTTTCAGGCTCTTTTTGGTGGATGGGACGTTGTCCAGGTCGCTAGCCGCAATGGCGGAACTGGTGAGGGTCGCATGATCCGGCATCTCTTTGGGGCGGATGAACGCGACGGCGTCGATTTCCGTGCCGCCAAAAAGCGGCCCCACCTTAAGTCGGCTGGCCACGTCTTTGGTTTCGCCAGGCAAGAGGCGAACGCTGGAGAACTCGTCGGGCGAACCGGAGGTGAAGACGAGGAACTTGTTGTCCTGTGTGGCGATGGTGACGCCGGCCGGTAGCTTGGCTGAAATGACGGTCTTGAGCGCGGCGAGGGTGTTGTTGACAGCTGGATCCAGGACGACCTTAACCGGCGCCTGACCGTCAACGGCCACTTGGAAGGTGTTGTGGTTGTCGTCAATCAGTTTGGTGAAGTCGGTCGTGCCGCTGAGGTCGTCGCTCTCGCTGATGCCGTTTTTCGTGGCGAGGGCGGCGGGCAACGGCAGGCGTTCGACCTTCACCAAGTTCGAATTCCCGGTGACGATCGTCTCGACGTAGCGCGGATCCTTGGTGTTCATCGAGAGGTTGCGGAACGATTCGGAGACGGATTCGCCCGCGCCGTCTTTCGGCACGAGCGAAAGCGACAGGTTGAACGTGCTGCCAGGGTTATCCGTCTGGTAATCGACACGTATTGCGATGTCGTTCCCGGAAGAGCCCTGATCCAGCGCGGTCAGGCGAACGACCTTGTCCCCGTTGTCACTGACCAACTCTTGCGAGGCAGCGATGGCGTTCTTGGCGAGACGCACGACCCACGCCTCGCTGCCGCCGTTTTGAAAAAACTGGCGCAGGGCGTAGCTCAACTCGGAATCTGTATTCAACCCCCCGAAACGTCGCTCAAAGTCAGCGAAGCCGAGGCACCGGATGGCTTTGTTGATCGGTCCGCGTTTTGCGGTGCCGACAAACGCTGTGATAGATGTGGCTACGCCGGTAATGGTGTGGACGCCGCTGGGAATCTCCTCGATGTAGACACCCGGATAGGACACTGCGGTTGGCATAGGAATTAAGGGTTAGAGGTTGATGATTTCATTACATTGCTGACACAGATTGTCCGCCGGTGATGACCTGTTGGCGGTGAAGTTGATGGTGTTCATGGGTGGCATACGGCTGGGGCCGGAGCCATTGGTTCGGCGGCAAACGGCGGGCGACAGCGTCGTATCGCCGAGGGCGCGCCGGTAGCGGGGGATGCGGCCGATCCGCCGGCGGACGCCGTGCCGACCAGGTGGAAGTTATTGAAGCTGGAAGAGGGTGTCTGCCGTCAGGGGGTTAACCGTGTCCAGAGCCGTGCAATTGCTGCCGTCTCATCGGGATCACTTGGCGGCATGACGAGTCAGTCGATTTTTAGGTGAATTCCTGCAAGAGAAGCTCCATCGATGGGAGCGATTTTTCCCATCATAACGGGTTCGCCGCGAATCCTTTTAACACTCAAAATTGAGTAGGTGTGTCAATCCGGGAAAACGAGAGCCCAAATCGAATCGCACCTCGGGCGCACGCATTTCGCCCCCGCTTTGTCGTGTATCAACCAAGACCCGCCTTCGGTGTTGGAGCGAATGGGCATCAGGCCGTAGCCAAACTCGTGAGAGTTTGGACGAAAGCAGATCCAAAGTCTCACGACTTTGGCTACTTGGACCGGCCTCCGCTCGAGGTGGCGGGCTTCCGCCGCCGTTGGCCGAGTTTCTCAAAAAGAAAAAGCCCCGCCGGGGCGGCGGGGCTGAAAGCAGAGACCAGGGACCTGACTCCTAGTCCTTGGATGTCTTCCCTCCATGGTCGCCGATCAACACCCACTTGTCGCCCTGCTTCATCAGGATGTCGGTCCAGCGGCCCTCTGAGGGCTTTTCCTTGCCGTCGGGACCCTTCATGATCTGTGAGTAGTAGTAATCGACGAACGCGACGTCGCCGTGAATCTTGATGGCCACCGGCTTGATCTCATAAACCACGGTGTCGTTCGTCTTGAAGTCGTGGTCGATCCATTTCCTGAGTTCGCCCTTGGTGGTGGGCAGAGCCGACTGATGATCCCACCCGACATAGTCGTCGTGGAAGTAGGCGAGAAAACCTTCGAGGTTTTTGTCAGCACCCAGCTTCCAGTACGTCTCAACATTCTTCCAGACTTCCTTCTGGGCGGCGGACCATTCCTGTGCGCGTGCCTGCGTCGCTGAACCAGCCAGCAAACAAACGATGGCCAATGCCAGCCCCAGGCCGATTATACGTTTCATCGATACTCCTTGGTTATTGAGGGTTGTTGTGCGTTTCCCCATCGCTGATGGTGGAAAGAGTAAAAGTAAAGGGCTCCGTGCGGTGTTTGGAGCGAAAGCAGGAGCTGCTTCGTTGCGGTAGCTGGGGCGCCTGTCCCGATTCTGTCTTTGTGACAGAATGTCAGTAATCAGGGGAATGGCATCACCGGTGGTCGGCAAAAGCAAATGACGCTGCCGTTCGGCAGGGGGTCAGTTTGAAGACACGCCCCAGACAGGAGCCGCGGCGCGGAGCCTATCCCGCTAGTCTTTCGTACGAAATCCGCCCATCAAATAGATGATAAGGCAGATCAACAGAATCAGGCCAAGCCCTCCTCCGCCGATGGCGGGCCCTCCGAAGTAAAAACCGCCGCCGCCGAACAAAAGAAGAAGGATAATTATCAGGATGAGCAGGTTCATGGTCGGAAGATAGCACGCCGCTGCAACCACTGCTATGGGGCCTTCACCTCCCCAGAACTGTCTCCGTACGGCCACCCGGGAGGACAATTTAAAACGGGTGAAACCTTGCGATAGCCAGACTCGTGAGAGTTGGGACGAAAGCAGATCCAAAGTCTCATTCATCCTTCGCGCAAGGCTACGGGGGACGGGCGACCCTGGCTGCTAAGGCGGACCTTCGCCCGGTGGGCGATGGTGGAGGGCGTTCTGCTGGCCAGCAGAGCGCCGCCCTCCAAGGCTACGGCCGGCTCTGCCGCCGCCGAGGGTGATGACGCCGGCGCGGGCCTACTTGATGGGGCTTAGCCCGGCCCACGGGGTGAGCTTGTCCAGTGCAGGGACGAGCACGCGGCGGAGCTGGAGAAAATCCAACTCACCGGTCTGGCGGTAGAGCACCGTGCCGTCCGCCCCGATCACCAGCGTGTGCGGCAGGGCGCCGGACCACTCCGAATCCAACGCCGCCATCAGCGGGTACTTGTCGGTCTCGCCGAAAAGCAGATTGCGGGTCGAGGCGTGATGCTGCTGGAGGAATTTCAGGACCTTGTCCTTCTCATCCGGGAACTGGGCCGCGACGGTGACCAGCTCGAAATCGCGGTTGCGGTAGATCAGGTTGGTCTCGATCAACTGGTCGAACTCCGCCACGCACGGCCCGCACCACGTCGCCCAGACATTCACCACCCGGATTTTGCCGGAATGGTTGGCGCGCAGTTCGCGCAGTGCCGCGGCGTCGGCGGATTCGATCGCCACCGGCTCCTTGCGCACCTGTTCGCGCCACCGGCGGTTGGACTCGGCCTTCTCGGCCCATTTGATCGAGCAGCCGAAGACCTTGGTTGCGGTCACCGGCGGCTCCCGGCCGGCGAGCAGCGCGTCCAGGGCGTTGCGGGTGTCGTGATTCTTTGCCAGCGCTTCGCGCTCGGAATCATCGATGCGGCCCTGGAAACGCAGCCGGCGCACCTCATCGAAGATGAATACATGCGGTGTCGCGGCGGGCCCGAACTGCCGCGCCACGGTCTCGGTCGGACCGTCGTCGAGGAAGGGATAGTTGAACTGCCGGTCGGCCGCGCGAATCTTCATGGACTCGAACGTATCGTCGAGGTCGGTGAAGCCCTGCTCATCGAGACGGACGGCGTCTGGATTGTTGGGGTTGATGGCGACGAAGGCCACACCGCGCGGACGGTAGTCGGCGACCAGCTGATTGATGCGTCCTTCATAAGCCTGGGCCGTGGGGCAGTGGACGGAGGTGAAGATCACGACGAGGACCTTCGCGGCGGCGAAGTCCTTGAGCGAGTAGGTCCGGCCGTCGACGCCGGGCAGGCTGAATTCGGGCGCGGGCGAGCCGAGAGGCAGCGTGGGGTGTTCCGTGGTTTCCACGGCACAGAGTGCGGTCGCGAGCAGAACGGGAAGAATCAGGGCGGAGCGCATAAGTTCATGAATTGGGCCCGGCCATGGCCGGCCGGCGGCGCCGGAACAGCAAGCCGCTCCAGGCGGCGTCGACGGCGCAGACCTTGTAGTCGACGAGACCAGCCGCGAGACAGGCGCCGCGGATGTAGTTTTGCGACAGGTCGGCGGCGAGCGGCCCGCTTTTTTTCGGCGAGACAACCCACACCGGCATCCGGGCGGCGAGTCCGACCGCCCGGGCAAAGCCGCGGTCGAACTCGCGGTGCGTGCGGACGAACCACAGGGTGAGTCCGGTATTCGCGGTCGTCCGGCCGGCGAGACGCGCCCCGACGGGCAGCGCGCCGAGTGTCGCCGCAAAGTTTTTCGGCGCGCCAAGCAGCGCCACACTCATGTCGGGTTTGATGCCGAGCTTCCTGGGCAGCGGCGTGCCGGAGTAACCGGCCATCGCGCCCCCGGGCGTGGCAGGTGGCGCCGTGCGCGGCCGGGCCAGCGCGCACGCGAGCACCGGCCCGATTTTTCCCCAGGTTGTGCACGGTGCCAAGGGCACCTTGGCGCGCACGCCGGCGACTTTCTCCGGCGCGCCGCCGACAAACACGAGGGGCACGGCGCGGGTCGCCTTTGAGCCGAGCAAAACAAAGGCGACATCGCGCCCTTGTGAAGGCAGGCGGTCGAGTGAGATGACGACAACCGCCGGCGGCTTTTGCCGCAACTCCCGCAGCAGCACCGGCGCTGGCGGCAGGCCGCTGACGACCGCGTATCCCAGCGCCCCCAGCCGCTTCGCATGCTCCCTGGCCTCGGCTGCATGCCAGTGGATGAGTCTGACCAACGGCTTCATGCCGGGGTGGTGGAGGTGGACAGGGGGGTGAACGGGAGGCGGCCGTAGGAGCGCAGCGTAAGAAGGGTCTGCAAGGTGAGCACGCCTTTCCATTCCAGCTCCGCCTGCGGCCAGTCCTCCGGGAAAAGTCCGAGCCAGTTCCAGTTGGGCGGCCAGGCTCCATCGACGCCCTGCCGGTTGATGACGAAATCGAGGTTGGCGGACAGCGCGTCGCTGAGGAGGGGTTCCATCAGGGAATCGACGCGCGGCGCCAGCATCAACGGTTGCAGGCCGTAGCCGGTCCACGCCTGTGGGTCGCGCGCCACGATGACCGGTCCGGCCCAGCGCACATACTCCATCGCCCCCTCGCGCAGGGTGGCGGGCACAAACGGGGTTTCGGCCAGGTGGAGGAGGCAGAGCAGGTCGTGCATCGCCGGTTCCTCGGGCAGAGCCTCGACCAGCTGTTCGACGCGGGTGGTGATCTCGGCGAGAAAGCCGGCGTCCACCGCCGAGCGGTAATGCCAGAGGTGCGCGGCGAGTTCCACGCCGGGGTTGGCAGTGAAACCGCGTTCGCCTGCCTCCTTCCACGTCCACCACGGGGCATGCGGCCAGTCGTTGACGGCGGGAGGCACGGCAGGCCAGCGGTCGAGTTCGCGGTCGAAGGCGGACTGCGTCCAACGCAGGGCGGCACGCACCATGGGATCCTCGGCGGGGAGGCCCAGTTCGCGCAGGTGTTGAAAAGCCACGGAGGTCACCAGCGCTGACGAAGCGGGCAGGCGGAGGTCGGGTTCAAGGGCCCGGCCGAAGCCGCCGTTGTTATTTTGAAAAGCCGCGAGCGCGGCGCGGGCCTCGGCGGCGGGCACGCCTGCAAAATGGAAACGATACAGTGCGCGCTCGAGCGGCCGGGCACGGGTCAGCAGAAAGTCCCGGGCTTTCGAGAAGGATTCTGGGGTCAGCAACATGGCGGGGATGATTAGCAGCCGGCAATTGTCTACGTGATTGGGACGGTGGGGTCGACTCTGTTGTTTGGGGGGCAGGCCGGCTGCAAATTCGGCTGGCCCTGGGCTGCCGACTCCGGAATTCTATCCGCCGTGACGTACGATCTCGTTGTTCTGGCCGCGGGCGTGGGCAGCCGCTTCGGCGGGCTGAAGCAGGTCGAGCCGGTCGGTCCCGGCGGCGAGCTCGTCATCGAGTACTCCGCCCACGATGCGCGCCGCGCCGGGTTCGACCGCGTGGTGTTTGTGATCCGGCGCGACATCGAGCAGGCCTTCCGGGCGGCGGTCGGCCGCCGGCTCGAGGCGCGGATGGACGTGGCCTATGTTTTTCAGGAGCTGGACAATCTGCCGCTGCCGTACACACCGCCGCCCGGGCGGGTGAAGCCGTGGGGCACCGGCCAGGCGGTGCTGGCGGCGGAACCGGTGGTGCGCGGACCGTTCGCGGTCATCAACGCCGACGATTTTTATGGTGCCTCGGCCTACCGGGCGCTGGCAGGGCATTTTCGCGACGCGGGCGCGACGGAGGCGGCGCAGGGCAGGCCGGTCTACGCGCTGGTGGGCTACCCGCTGCGCCAGACCCTTTCGGAACACGGCGCCGTCAACCGCGGGGTGTGCGTGACGGATGCCGCCGGCCGGCTGAGCGGCATCGACGAGGTGATGAAAATCGAGCGCACGCCGGACGGCCGGATGCGGCATCCGCTGGCGTGGGGGGAGTGGCGCCAGCTCAGCGGCGACGAGATGGTGTCCATGACCTTCTTCGGCTTCACGCCCGTGTTCTTCGGCCAGTTGCGCGGACTCTTCGTGGATTTCCTGGGAAAGTACGGCCGCAGCGAGACGGCGGAATTCTACCTGCCGGTGGCGGTCGGCGAACTTCTGCAGGCCGGTTACGCCGAGATGCGCCTGCTCAAGAGTGACGATGCGTGGTTCGGCATGACCTACCGCCAGGACGTGCCGGGGGCGCGCACCGCGCTCCGGCGGCTGATCGACCAGGGCGTTTATCCCGAGCGGCTGTGAGCAGCGTCCTCGCCGGCGGCAGGCGATTTTCCCAGGCCAGCCGGCCCCTGCCGCCGAAACGCGACCTGCCGGAATGAGCCGGCGGCGGCGCCGCCTCGATCCGCTCAGACCGAATCCACGAAGATCAGCACGCCGGTGGCGTTGTCATGTCCGCCGTGGTCGCTGGCGAGGGCGATGATCTCATTGAGGCCGTCCGCCGGATTTGCCGTGTCTGCCAGCACCTGGGCCAGCTCGTTTTCCCGGACGAAGCGCGTGATTCCGTCGCTGCACAACAGGAGGCGGTCGCCGGCCCGCAACGGTCGCATCAGCAGATCGGCTTCCGGCGGGGCGGTCTGGCCGATGCAGCGGGTCAGCGCATTCCGGGTGCGGGGGCTGAGGAAGACGGCGACGCTGCGCCCGTGCCGCGCCTTGAACTCGTTTTCCAGCGTATGGTCGAGGGTGAGTTTTTCGAGAATGCGGTCGCGCCAGAGATAGCAGCCCGAGTCGCCCACATGCGCCAGATGCAGCCGCTTGTGGTACAGCCGCGTCACAGTGAGCGTGGTCCCGATCCCAAAGGTGGCGTCGATGATCTTTCCCAGGCTGGCCACGCGCTGGCTGATGCTCTCGAAGAGCGCCTGAAAATCCCAGTCGTCGCTGGCGGACTGCTTGCGCGCGAGGGCCAGCAGCTGTGCGATGGCTTCCTCCGCCGCCTGCCCGCCGCCGGCCAGTCCGCCGATG
>CAJAKX010000356.1 GCA_903940425.1 uncultured Opitutia bacterium
CCAGTATCTTCAAGACGAGCTCGGGCGAGAAGGCCAAGGGCTACGGGCAAATTGGAAGGTACGGAAAATAACGTACGCATCTCTTGATTCGAGATATGGAATAACGTACGCTTAGACCATGAAAACCATGCAAGCCACCGACCTACGAAGAGACGTCTACAACACCCTCGAGGCAGTCGCATCAAGCGGCGAGCCCGTGGAGATCATGAAGCACAACAGGTGCGTCGCCGTCCTCTGTCCTTCAACCAACCAGCCCAAGGGGAAGAGGAAGCCGCTCCTCGACCTCGACGCCATCCCACACCTCCGCCGCGAGCCCCCCGAACCAATAGCGTGTGGGGTCGCAATAAAGATTGCGGCTGAACACATCGAGGCCCAGGTGCCTGATCAAGTCGAGCTGGCTGGTCAGATGCCCGCATTCCTCAGGCAGGAGGCCATGGTTGCGGTGATGTGTAAACCACTGCCAGTAGTTGGGCGCGTAAACGACGCGGTCGGGCCGTTGCCGCCGGAGCACTTTTTGTACTTGGTCCTTTGCGCTCATGCTTCAAAAACCGATACTCTCCCCGCCATCCACTGGCAACACCACGCCAGCGACAAACTTCGCTACGAGCGACGCGGGATAGATCACGGCCCAGCCGATATCGTTCGGCTCGCCGAAGTGCCCGAGTGGCGTGCGGCCGAGGATCTTCGCTTTGCGTGCCTGGTCGCCCCTGGGGGCCTTGTCGAGCATGCCTGCAGGACCTGGTCCGTCCCCTCGCTCCACGGGGCGCGCAGCCTGAGGACCTTCGCAACCATACCCGGCATAATCAAAGATAACGGCCTTTGGCGTTATCGCCTCGTTGTGGTTTTGCCGAGGATAATCAACCTGCCAAACTGGCTTCAGTCGGCAGGTTATTTTGGCAGCAATGCCACCAAGTCGTCGTGTGCGCGCGCGATAACATGGACGGCCACTATTTTCCCGAGGTTGCCAACTGCCTTGGCTCCCGCATCCACCGCAGCCTTCACTGCGGCAACGTCGCCTTTTACTATTACGGCTACGTAGGCAGCACCGATCTTTTCCTTGCCGACCAGCGTGACGTTGGCGGCTTTAAGCATGGCATCACTGGCTGCGAGAATTGCCGTGAGGCCCTGCGTTTCGATGATTCCGAGCGCTTTGGGGTTGGTGTCCATTGGTTTGTTCGTCGGTTGAGGGAAATCGGTCGGTAGCAATTGGTCGCGCCCGCCATAGAGCTGGTTCTCTGTGTTTGGGAAATCGATGAGTTTGTTGAACATCGGTTCCGGGCGTGCCAAACGTCGCTCTGCCGGCCGAGGTTCGCCCTTCGACGGCTGCACGTGAAGTGCCGCTCAAGGACACCGTCCTCGAGCGCGCCGTGCAGCTCCATCGCGCCCTGCTCGCCTTGGGCAAAATCTAGCCCGGCTGGGCCGGCGCACCGTTCAAACGCGCGGCGCAGACGCTGGATGCCCGAGCGCGCCCGCCTCAGCTGCAGCGCAGCCGCACGGATCTGGCGGCTCCGCGGCCCGGCGGGGCCTCAGCGGGCAAGTCAGGCAGGGTCATCTGCCGGAAGGCGTTCAGGACGCCGGGCTTCGTCGGTTGCGGTCCGAATCGCCTCCAACAACGGGCCGTTGCCCGCGAGCCGGGCCAGGCTGGCGGTGAACGGCAGGTAGCGGCCGGTGGCCGGGGCCGGAACCGCCAGCAGAAAAACCAGGCGCACGAGGCGCGCCTCCCGCGAGCCCCACGGAAACGGCTCGTCGCTGCGCCCAAACGCAAAGATGGGCTCCGACAATCCGGCGAGGAGGGCGTGGGGCAAAGCCAGGCCCGCCTCCATCTCGGTGCTCACGAGATACTCCCGGTTGAGCGCCTCGTTGTAGAACCGCAGCCAGTCGGTCACACAACCTTCGCGCTGCAATGCAAGGCTGAGTTCATGGATCGCGCTGGTCGCATCCCGGCTGCGCAGATGCAGCACGATCAAGCCGGGTGTGGTGAAATCCGCCAGGGTCATGACACGGTTCAGCCGTCGCCGGATCAGACAGCGATCACAACCGGCTTCTTCCGCGCCGGACGGCCCGGGGCCTTGGCTGGCGCCGCCCGCGCGCCGGCCGCAATGCTCTCCTCGGGCGCTAGCAGGAGATAGCTGTGGGTAGCGAAAACCTCATCGGGAGGCGAATTCGTTGATTGGTCTGTCAGTTGCGGTCGAGCGTGCGGCGAAGCCGCGATCGTGGTCACGCCGAAATGGGACTTAAGATAGGGTCGAGGCCGTCTGCGCATGACCCCCGCGGCGTGACGCCGCGGGCCGAGACATAAAGCTGGAATTCCCTTCCCATCCAGCTGCCAAGACTAAGCGGCTATGAAGCTCAAGAGCGGTGTCAGGATCCCAACCACAGGGGCCGAAAGGCTATACACAAAACTATTGGCCCAGCCGACAGAAGAAGGCGGGGTCAGGATTCAGCCACAAACGCGGCAGTGATCCCGTTGGGATCGAGTGCCGGCGGGCGCCGCTCAGGCGGCGGGCTTGGCCGGCGGGGTTTAGACCTGAGATTTGGCGGCCTTGGATGCGAGCATCCACAGCTACACGCAAAGCGCGGCGAGGACGATGACGGCGACAACGCTCCACCATCGGCCGATATGGCAGCTACCGACTTGCAGATTTGCGCAGACGATGATGCGGATCAGCTGGCCAAGGCCCATGAGGCCGAAGATCACACTGGCGACTCGCAGCCCGAGAGCTGGAGAGTTCATGATAACATCCTTTCTGGGGTTTGCCCGCTGGGAGCGGGCCTTACGGCGTGTGCGGCGCGGGTCGGTTTCGCGTCTGCCACGAAACCCTCCTCCATTCAACCCGATTCGTGCCTGCCATAGCCTGGTGTGGGTAGCGAACGTACCCGACGCGGCGAACTCCGCTCGGTATCGAAGGTTTTTCTCGCCAGCGCGTTGGGCTCCAATGGTCCGCGCGGAAACATCGGCCGTTGGCTGAATGCGCCCGATGCTCGCTCCGCACTCGGAGCGACGACCTTGATCGGGTCAGCAGCAAGACGGCCGTGAAACCGCCGGACCGATCACCCGCGCCGACACGACGGGCGCAGCAGCGGGTTTTCTCCGCTCCGACGGTGATGATTCCGGGCAATTCCCCGCTCGCCGGGTGTCAGGCCGCCAGACGCGTGTAGCGGTGATCCTGCCGATCTTCGTGGATTTCGTACCGCCGTTCACTGGTGCGTCGTCAACTGCGAATCATCCTTCTGTCTTGTCGAGTCGCTCCAAGCCGGGGTCGTCGCGAGTGATCAGCCGAACCAGCTCACGATGTATTCGGTCCTGTCGTCGGATTTGGCGATGTTCGGATCTTGGACAACCCACCGTCCGGCCAAACACAATTCGCGGGCGGTCAGTTCGAAATGGCACATCGCAATCCCCATGTCGACGCGTTGGAGATCGGCAAACTGCAGCAGAAAGAACAACAGACTTCCTTTTCCACAACCCTTGGTCCGTGCGAGGTAGAAATGGAAGGCGTTTTCGGTTCGTACGATCCGCCAAGGCTGTTTGTTTGAGGCCGAGGGCGCCCACCGCAACGCCTCGAGTGGCGCGGCATACGCGCCGGCGCCAACCGCCAGCAACGGCTTACCGAACTGTTGTTCAAAGAAGAGCTGCTCGGCCGGTAACCGGTCAGTCCCCCTCGCACGTTCGCGGATCCAGTCCCGGGCTTGCGGGCTCTGGGCGTTGGTGCCTATTGCAGTCACTGTGGGCACGATCTCATCCCGGCGCACCTCGATCTTCTCGGCAAACCGGCTCCTCGAGAACGTGCCGCCAAGCCAGCAGGTTCCCAACCCCAGATCGGTCGCGAACAGGATGGCATGCTCCATCAGATAACCGTAATCCTCCAAGTCCTTCGGTGATCGCTCCGCGGCGCCGATGATGAATCCGGTTGCGCCCTTGATGAAACCGTAGGTTCCACTGTGGCAGGATGCTTTCGACGCTCGTGATGAGCGTGATCGGCGGCGATCGGCCCGGCCTAGTCCAGATTGTGGCGGCGCGCGTCGCAGACCATGGCGGCAACTGGCTGGAGAGCCAAATGTGCCGGCTGGGAGGGCAATTTGCGGGGATCCTGCGCATCGAGGTGTAGGCCGCGCGGCGGGATGAATTGGAACAGGCGCTGCGCGCCGAATTGGAGAAGATCGCCTCGGACCTCATGGTGGATGTGACGCTGGAGGCGGCGCTGCCCTGAATCGTAGTTACTACACCTGAGACGATCCGCTTCATCAATCCTTCGCGGGCGACGTGGTCCATGCCGCGGATGGCAACGCTGTCGCCTGTGCCGCAGGGGAAATAAAACGCCAGATCGCGCAGTCCGCCAGTTTATTCAAAGCGCCGACTTAGCGTCTGCAAAAGGAGGTCGGGCGTAATCCAACCTATGACACCAACGCAACTCACCGTCTGGCCATCGCGGATACCCGCAATCGCCTCTTTCGCGCTGGAGACTTTCGCCGCCCTTGTTACTGTCCCATCCTTCATTGGAGATTTCTCCCGCTTGCGGTCAGTCGATCAAACGTCGCCCGAGCCGCATCGGAGTGACAGTTGCTTTCGAAGATGGCGGTCGCCGATTCATCCAAAGCCCGGACATCGCCATGCGGCGCCATGTGGTTGAAGAAAAACTTGGTCGCGGCAACCGCGTCGGGCGGCAATGCGGCTAGACGACGCGCTACCCGCAAAGCACACTTCTCCGCCTCCCCGGCATCGGTCACCAGATCGGCGAGGCCCAGACGATGCGCCTCCGCCCCGTCGATGGGATCGGCTCCCCAAGTCAGCAGCCGGGCGCGGGTCCAGCCGACGCGACGCACCAACACATGCAGCCCCCACGGAGGAAGCCATCCAAGGGCGACCTCCGGGAGGTGCCAGCGAGCCTGCCGGGCCGAGACTACGATATCGGCCGCTGCTGCAAAAATGAAGCCGCCGCCAATGGCAAATCCCTCTACTGCCACCACCAATGGCTTGGGAAATTCTAGGAGCCTGCGGCACACCGCCGCCGCTTCCGCCTCATGCAGGCTCATTTTCCGCGAATCGAGGCCGGCGAGTTCCTTGAGATCGCTGCCCGCACAAAACCCGGGCTCCGCGCCCGCCAGTACAACGGCGCCAACCGCGTCGTCCGCGCTCAACGCGGCCAATGTTGCCGCCAGTTGCCGGACCATTTCCAAGCCCATCGCATTGCGACGTTCCGGCCGGTTCAGCCGAACCACGGTCACTCGACCTTGGATCTCCAGTTTCAACACGGCGGTGAGTTTTGATATATCACCAAGATTACTTGGCAAGCATTATTGTGGGGAAGATCAGAAATCCAGAAATCTACTGGTAATAACAGTGAACATTAGTCGCGGTAGGGACCGGGCGAACGCCCGGCCCCCCCGCTCGGATCCGGATCAGAACCGCCGCCATCTGGATCACCCGATCTTGGATGAACGGCACGGTGGTTTCATATTGCACCTATTGCCTTACTTTCCGCACATTAAGAATGCGATATCGCGCCAAGGATTTTGTCGGTTTTTTTGAGGGAGTACTGCTCCCTCTTGCGGATAATGCGGCGCAATTGACGATGATTGGTGACGGACTTCTCGAAAAAGCGGGCCTGTTCTTCGGTTAGGCGGACGGTTCTGGTCTTCCCTTTGACCTTGTAGGTCCACTGGTAGTAGGGGCCGTGGAGTTGTGGCGGGGTTGGCCATGCAGCGGCAACCAGGTTTTCTGCAGGGCATGAAGCGGCGCACGACACTGCCCGGGCGGACATAGCTGAGCGTGAGGAGCTGCTGTTTGAGCGCTTCGAAGCGGGGGTCCTCGGTGGCCGAGAGGTTTCTCTTAGGGTTAACGGCCCTCAATCTAGCAGTCATGAGACTGATAGATGCTGGGAAGTTAAGCAAGTGGTGTGCCTACACCCCGGCTGGCTGGTGACACTGGTATCGCCCGAAAAGGGTAATCTTGAACTGGGCAACCAGCAGGCGTGCGGCAGACGCCAATCCGCCGCACGCCACCTTCAGCCAGGGCCATAGCGCCCCGCCGCGTCATTCGCCGGCAGTAATCTTCCAAGAGTGTTTGCTAGTTCTGCACGTCCCGCCGGTCAATTTTCCCCTCGAGGAACGCCTCGAAAGTCGACGCCTGCACCAGCCGATAACTCAACGCGAAATTCGGCAGATAGCTCACGGTCCCCCGGCACGTCAGGCACAAAAACCGCGCAATCACTACCGTGAGGATTTGCCCGAGCCCCGCCGTGATCCCGCGACGATAAACCCCATGTCGGTGCAATCGACCCGCTTTCCCGCAGCGCGGGCACACCAGCTCCGACCGGACTTGAAGATGGGCTTCGGTCGCGATGTACTGTTCGGGGGTCAACTCGCACGCGTAAATGCGCTGCATTCCCCCACAGCGCCTACCCCAATCCATAGGTACTCTTCAAAGCCTATCTGCCACCCAGCTGCGATTTACTACCGACGGCTTAACGCCCACTTCCGGCCCCCTCCAGCCGGATTTTCCTCGGTTTTTCCAAAGACCGTAGCCCTTCACCACGCTGCTTCCGGCCGCACCACGGTCCGCCCGGCACCCGCTCACCCCACTTCTTCCAGAAACTTTCACCACGCTTCGCACGGCTCTCCGGGTACCATCTCTGACGACACCGTGACCAAAACCGAACCCGTCTTCAGGGAAAAGCGTGATGCGGTGCACCCGGCCTGCAGGACCTGGCCGAGAATGACCTGATCCACGGCCGGTTTCAATGCCTCGGGCACGATGGCTTGGGCGACCTGCAGGGCGAGATCCGCTGCGGTCAGCGACTTCACCCCGCTCCCCAGGCGTCCGATAGGAGATCGTCGTGCGGCAACAAGATAAACCGGTTGGGTAAACTTCATGATGGCTGCAGGCAGTGCGATGACATGATTGCCGGTCTCTCAACACAAGGGGCGAATTGCATCAGGGGCAGGATGTGCTGGTGCAGGTCCACTCCCTCCGCGATCTCGATCAAATGCAATCCCCTGGGAGTCAGCTCGAACACGGCCCGCTCGGTCACATAGAGCACCTGCTGGCCCCCGGCCAGCGCGGACGGGCCGTGGAAACAGACCTGCTGCACGCGCTGTACAAACTTGGCGTGCCTGCCCTCACGCCTGATGCGCAGGCGTCCGTCCGTTACGGCAATTTCAAGGTCCCCGGCGGTGAAAGTGCAGCAAAACACAATCCGCTTGGCGTTTTGCGAGATATTCACAAAACCGCCCACGCCGGCAAAGCGGCCGGCGAAGTTGCTGACATTCACGCTGCCCTCAGCGTCCACCTCGATCGCCCCGAGCACCGCAATGTCCAGACCGCCACCGTCATAAAAATCGAATTGCGACGGCTGGTCAATGATGGCCTCGGGATGGTGACTGCATCCGAAGCTCAAACCCGAGGCCGGCACGCCTCCGATGGGCCCGCTTTCGACGGTGAGGGTGAACTCCTGCAGACGCCCGGTCTCGGCCGCGATGGCCGCGACCGTCTCCGGCAGTCCGATGCCGAGGTTAACAATGTCGCCGGCACGAATCTCCATCAGGGCGCGGCGGCCGATGATCTTGCGCTCATTGAATGGCAGCGACGGCAGCACCATCGTCTCGCCCGACGCGGTCACGAAGGCCTCGTTGAAATCCTCGCCAAAGGTCTGCGGATGAAGCCCGGGGCCGCCCACGACGACATAATTAACGAGAATGCCCGGCACGCGCACGGCCTTGGGATCGGTGATACGCTCCACGATGCGCTCGACCTGGGCGATGACGATGCCACCGTGATTATGCGCGGCCTGGGCAATGGGGAGAACTTCGCCGACCAAGCCTTCCCGCTCCATTGTGAGATTGCCGCGGGTGTCCGCGCTGCTGGCACGGATCAGACCCACCGACACCGGCATCGCCTTGTAGCGCAGCCAGTCCTCGCCATCAATGGTGAGCAGTTCCACTAATGGATCGGTGGTGCGGGCGTTGAGCCGGCCGCCACCGTGACGCGGATCAATGAAGGTATGCAGGCCCACCTTCGTGATGACGCCGGACCGCTTCGCGGCGATCTCGCGCAGGAGCACGCAGACGACGCCCTGGGGAAAATTGTAGGCCTCGAGTTGATTATCGAGCGCCAGTTTGCCGAGTCTAGGCGCGAGGTTCCAATGGCCGCCCACGACCCGTTTCAAGAGGCCGGCGTGGGCGAGGTGGTTCAGACCCCGGGCTCCCCGATCGCCCTGGCCAGCGGCGTACAACAGGGTGAGATCGCGCGGCGCAGCGGTCTGGAGAAACCTTTGCTCCAGGGCCTGGGTCAATGCCTCCGGATGCCCCGCGCCGACAAAACCGCCGACCGCGACCGTCGCCCCGTCAGGGATCGCCGCAACAGCTTCCTCCGCGGACACGATGCGCGGCCCGCCCCTCATCCGCGCCAGCCTCCGTTGACCTCGATCGTCTGGCCGGTGACGTAGGACGCCAGCGGCGAGCACAGGAAGAGGGCGACGCTGGCGATCTCCGTTGGCTCGCCGAAGCGGTTGAGCGGAATGTTCTTCATCATCTCCGCCCGCACGGATTCCGGAATAGTCGCTGCCATCGCCGTGTTGATGACCCCGGGTGCGATGGCATTCACGCGGACGTTGCGGCGGGCACATTCGCGGCTCAGCACACGGGTCATGGCGAGCACGCCGCCCTTGGCGGCGGCGTAGTTGGCCTGCCCGTAGAAACCCTGCAGGGCGGCAATGCTGCCCATGCTTACAATGGCTCCTCCCTCGCGCATGATCTCGAGGGCAAACTTGCAGCAATGAAAGACGCCGGTGAGGTTCACATCGAGAACACTCTGCCACTCTTCGAGGGACATCTTTGCCACGGTGCGGTCACGAATGATAGCGGCGTTATTGATCAGGATATCCAAGCCGCCCAGCCGCTCGCGGATGGCCTGCATCATGGCCCGCACGGCATCCGCTTTCGCCACATCCGCGACGAGGACGATCGCGCTGTTCGCGCGTTTTTGGTTGAGCTCGGCGGCAAGTTTCTCGGCATCGGTCCGGGTCGTGCCGACATCGGGGTGATTCAACACGAGGGTTGCATCAGCGAGGTGAAAGGACCTTGTCATCTGTGCGCCGATGCCCTGGGACGCACCCGTGACCAGCACAACCTTGCCCGCGAGATCTATGCTCAAGCTCATGGCATGCATCCTGTTGGGAGACGCTGGCCGAGTCAATCTCCGGTTCCAAAAATAGAGCCCGCGGCATATTGACGTAACTCCAAAATTTTGAGCTGCCTTCTGAGTCAGTCTGGGCCTTAGCCGCAATTTTCGTGAAAAGGTATCGTGTAGCCTATAAGTTTCTACTATAAGTAGAATTACAATCAACAAACAGGAACTGCGCGATGTAGATAAACTCACGGAATAGAATCGTGTTCACAAGTGCAAAAAGGCGGGCAGTCGAAGGAGATTTCAACGGCGGCCAAGTCACCAGCGACGGAGGGCTCCTGCTGCTGCGGGGGACCCGATCGGAAGCTCGGCTTGATTCGCTCGGTGGCGCGACGGTTGAGCGATACGTGGCAGTCGGGAAAGGTGGTCCATTCTATAGAGACCATGCTCCGGCAGCGGGTCATGGGGCTGTGCGCCGGATGGCCGCAGGCCAGTATCGTGTCGATATGGTAACCGCGACAGTTCATCTGCTCGAAGAGCTTGCTCGCTGACTCCTTTGCCGTCAGCTGCGTGATGTTGGCATGCGTGACGCTGCGAGACGACCCTCAGTCCGGCCCCGACAGGCGAGAAGGTTTTTTCTTATAATCAGTAGGTCGTCGATCAGCACCTCGCGCCGCTCCAGAGGAATTCCAGTGAATAATTCCTCACGAAGATGCGCCATCAGTCGCTCCAGTTGCACAGGCATATCCCGTGTCTGAGATCGTAAGTACAGCTGGTGCGCACGTCTATTTCGGGGATGGTACCGACATACTAGCCAGCCCGCCGCCACCAACCGTTTGATCTGGCGACCGACCGTGACCGCATCGGACTCTATGGATTCGGCCAGCTCACGCTGACTACAGCCCTCCAGCAACAACACTTGGCAGAGGATGATCCACTGGGAGCGCGTGAGGCCAAGACCCTTCTGCTGTATCCGCCACTCGAATTCGCGGCACAGTAGATGGCTCACGTTCTTGAGCAGAAAATCCAAGCGATACTTGGGGTTAGGTGCGATGGTGATCATGTACAGACGGACACTACAATGTCTCTTCCAACCTCAAACTTGAGTCAGTCGACAATGGTCTCGAACAGTGAGAAACCAAATTATCTGATCGTGAAAGCGCGCACCTTTCCGTCTTTCACGCTGAGCATGGCGAGCAATTCATCTTCGACGCCCTTTAAGGTCAGTTGCCAAAGCATGACATGGCCTCCGCTCTTCTTTAACACCCCCAGATAGGTGGCTTGATAGCCGGCATTCAGCCGCGTGGACAGCTGCCCGACCGCGGCGGCAAACTGATTCTCCGTCATCTTCTGCTTGAAGGAGTCGTCGCCATCCGCCACGAAGGACTCGTAATCGGCCCGCATGATAGCAGTGATAAGCTTGTCGAAAATGGCCTTATCTTCCTTTGCAGCCTCGGCGGCTGAAATGTTGTTAGCACAAGCTGCCAGCAAGGCAAAACCAATGATGAGCGAGCGAATGATTCTACCGTTCATGGGAAAGCTTTCTACCGACTGGTGTATCCGGCAGATAATTTCTGCTGATGCTTGCTTAGTATTCATGATATGAACAATTCTTTATCAATATCTTTTATTAAAAAAACTTCTAATTGATTAGTTGACATCCGAGACGGCGACCACCGTCGCCTCGGGAATTCAGAAGGCGAGGTGCTCAGTATGCAGCCGGCCGATCCGTCCCGTTCCGATCACGCCGACCTTGATTTGTTCTTTCATGGGAAAGTCTCCTTAGCCCTCGAGCAGGGGGGCCAGATGCTTCATCGTCGCCCGTAGATCGCTGGCGAGATCTACGCGGACATTCCCCTCGATGGCGATCCGGCCTTGATAGCCGATCTCGGCCAGACAGGCGACGATCCTGCTGAAGTCGATCGCGCCAAAACCCGGAAAGTGGCGGTTGTTATCTGAGAGGTGCAGCGACCGGAAATGATCCCGATTCGCGCGCAGGGCGCCGAGGAGGTCCGCTTCCTCGATGTTCATGTGAAAGGTGTCCGGCAGGACCTGAGCGCAGTCGGCGCCGTACTTGCCTACCAGTTTGACCCCGTCTGCCAACGTGTTGGCGACGGCGGCCTCGTAGCGGTTTGTCACCTCGACCAGGATCGGGACTTGGCGGGCCTTGGCCCGCGGGACGATTTCCGCCAGCGATAGGGCGAATTGCCGGCGCGCGATCTCGGGTTCGGGCGAGGGACCGCCCTTGATGAGTCCAAGTATCACTCCGGTCTGGGGGCTTCTCACCCAGGCGATCATATCCCGGCATTTTTCGACGGCATGCCTGCGTACCGCCTCGTTGGTGTGGGAAAGCGAAAGCCTCAGCCGCCGCGCGGTGAGGCCCGTCGCCAACATCGAAAAGGCGAGGCCATGTTGATCCAAGAACTGCCGCACGGTCTCGAAGTCGTGCTCTTTGGTGTCGTTCAGATTGAGTTCGACGCCCCAGAACCCGAGTTCGCGCAGCAGCGCCAGGAGGGAGCCGAATGCCTTGTTGCGGCGATAGTCGTCCGGCAAGACGGTCTGGAACGAGAGGGGAAAATGATATCGGTGATTCATCGGGAGCAATAACTGAAAGTTGTGGATGGCGGGTTGGGAGGGCAGTCTGGGGGTGACGAGACCAACAAGAAAATGCCCCTCCACAACTTTTAGTTATTTTTCCGCCTTCTGTTTTACGAAACAAAACATTATTGCGCACATTACCGAAACAGGCGCAACGATGTCGAAGACGATGTGGAGATCAATCTTCAGGTCCCGCACAACGCCGGGAAAATAGATTCCAAAACCGGAGATAGTTGCGGCCACCAAGTTTAGCAGACCATAGCCCGTCGCACGATAGCGCGCGTCGACAATCTCGCAGAGGATGGGCATCACATTTGCGTCGAAGAATGACAGGAACAGGCGGTAGATGACAAGCCCTAGTACCGCTAGGATGAAAACGTTAGTGTTCGCTGTCAGCAAGATGCCCAGCGCAGTGCCGAGGAGCCCTATTACCGTGACGAATATGCGGCCGCGGCCGTTGGTTCGGCTCCAATGGTCGGCCCAGACGCCGCCGATAAGCATGCCGGGCACCGCCGCGGCATTCATATAGCCAGTGGCCGAAAGTCCGGCGACACCCTGCGTCAGGTGAAAGTGCTCTTGCAGGAATACCGGCATCCACGCGGCAACCGTCCAAGAGATCACCGCGACCAGAGCCGCGCTGATAACCACCAGGACAAAGGAGCCGCGGCTAAAAAGGCTTACTACGGCCTTGCCGACGCGCACCTTGGGCTCGGCCTCAGCTGCAGCGGTTCCACTTGGGCTTGCTCGTGGCGCATCGCGCAGCAGAAACACCAGAAGCGCACAATAGGCGATGCTGGCCAGGCCCACGAGGCTGAATGCGTAGTGCCAGCTGCTCCGCTCCGCCAGCCATCCTCCCAAGCCGCTTAGCCCAATGCCGACTATCGACCCGGTTTGATGGATGCCCGTGGCCAGCGACCGGGTTGGACCCTTGTGGTAGTCGCTGATGAGCGCAAGTGCGGCCGGGAGATAGCAACCCTCACTGAGGCCCATCAACGACCGTAAAATGAGCAGCTGCTCAAACGTCCTGGCATAGGACGTGAGCCAGGTGATCACCGACCATACGAACATGCTCGTGATGATCACCCGACTGCGGCCGAATCGGTCCGCCAGGAAGCCGCCGAACGGGCTCACCAAGCCGTATGTCCAGAAAAGAGACGCCGTCAGCAGACCATACTGCGTTTCCGTCATCGGTATCGCTGCGACGAGCGAGCCATGCATCGTCGTCGGCAAGAGTCGGGCGAGGAAATTGCAGAACGCCACGAACCAAAGCAGAACGACGACGCGCCATGCGTGGGAGGGCAGTTCGGAATCGGTTGTGTCCAGAAAGTTTCGCATACAAGACGAAAATCGAGGAGGGGTGCGGGGAGGAACTCTGCGCCTCCCCGCTTCGGAAGCGGGTGGTTTGGTTTTTAGGCGCTCTCGGCTCCGCTGGCGGACTGGATTTGTTGCTGGAGGCGGCTCATGTCGAGGTAACGTTTGGCGCCCCAGGTCTTGCCTGCGATATGGCAAAGCTTGGCGCTGACTAGCAGCAGGGCGCTGTTGCCGTCCGGAAAGGCGCCGACGACACGGGTACGCCGGCGGATCTCTCGCATGATCCGCTCAAGCGGATTGTTGGTGCGAATCGATCGCTGATGCTCGCACGGAAAATCGTAATAGCTGAAAGTCTCCTCGACGTTTTTGGCCAGGAAGTCCGCGGCCGCCGCAAGCTTCATCTCGATTAGCTTCTCGGCCACCTGTTTGACCTTGGTGCGGGCCGCCTCGCGGTCCTCGCTGGCGTGGATCGCCTTCAGCATCGAAGCCACGGTGCGGACCTTGGTCGCCGGCACATAGGACCAAACATTGCGGTAGAAGTGGACGACACAGCGCTGGAACGCCGCTTCGGGATAAAACTCAGCCAGGCTCTCGACCAGACCGAGACAGCGGTCGCCGACGAAGATGCGTACGCCCTTCAATCCACGGTTCTTTAAATAGCGCAGGAAACGTTGCCAGGAGGCCTTATCTTCCTTGGTCCCCTCTGCGACCCCTAAAACCTCGCGGAAGCCGTCCTGGTTGACGCCAACGGCTACCAGGACGCTGACGTTCTTGACCTCGCCACCCCAGCTGCGCTTGAGCCAGATCCCGTCTAAGAAGACGTAGGCGTGCTCGCCCTCGATCGGGGCGTTACGCCACTGCTCGATCTGGCCGGCGATCTTCTGGTTGAGCTCGCTTACGGTGCTCGCGCTGCCGCAGGTGCCCCACAGAGCTTCGGTGATGTCCTCGACTCGGCGCATCGATACCCCGGCATAGTATATCTCCAGCATCGCCTCTTCCACGCTTGATTCCCGTCGCCGATACCGCTCGAGGATGGCCGTATCGAAAGGCAACTTCCTCGGCTTCGGCATTTTCAGTGTGACCTCGCCCGCTTTCGTATGCAGTTGGCGCTCGTAATGGCCGGCCCGCGTGTCCACCCGGTCCGGGGAATGCTCGTAGCGCTTTGCCTTACAGGGCTGGTCGGCTTCTGCATCCAGCAGGGCGTTGAGCGTCTCTTCCACGGTCGAGCACACCACCGAGTCCAAGTGCTTTCGCACCAGCTCTTGGTCGATTTGGATCACCCTAGCCCAGGGGCTTGGTCGGTGTCGTCGCAGGGCTTCCGCGACGGTCGGGGTCGTTGCGCTGGTCGTCATATCATCGTGCATGGTCGGGTTCGGGTTTGTTTTATCCCCGCCCTGTCCAGACTGAAAAAATGTGCGAAAAACAACCTACGTTATCGATCATTATTCTTGTGCGGACATCTAACACTTCGACAATTTTCCCCCCACAGCAGAAAATCTTCGGGGTTTCCCGCAGCGAAGATGCGACCAAGACGTTCTGCTCCATCCGCAGTTTTATCTCCACTGCCCGCAAAAATGCACTCGGCGCACCCCAAGCCATCCAACGCATTTTCACCGGGACGCCATTCGTCCCTATATCAGGGGCCTCGTGGCTATATTGCTGCGCCGTTGTGCAGTGGGCCCCCGGCTGCCGCCGGGGGGCCCTGCACCCATAGAAAAAAGGCTAAAAATGCCTGGAATCAACCTGAGTAGTTATAAAGGATCAATGAATATGCAGTGTCATGCTGAGTATAACCTGAGTGCCGGGATAGGGGAGCACAGAGCTGCGTGCCTGCGCCTGATACCAACATCGTTCATTGAATACATTGTTCACATTTAGATTGAAATCCCAATTGCCCAATCTGTAGCCACCGCCCGCGTTGAATATAGTAAACGACGGGAGGTAACAGCCGGGCTGTCTGGGGACACCCAAGGAGGTGAATCCGCCGACATTCTCAACAGCAACGTTGCCTTGCTGGACCATTCCGGCGAAAACGGTAGAATTCTTTTGCGCGCTGTGGTTGAAAAGGTTAAACCGATACTGGACCAACGCGG
>CAJAKX010000357.1 GCA_903940425.1 uncultured Opitutia bacterium
GAGATCAGGCAGTTCGCCGAAAAGCCCAAGGATCCCGCGGTCATCAACAGCTTCGCCATCGGTCCGGCGCTGGAGGCGCGCCTGACCACGCCCTCGGCCGAAAAACGCTGCCTCGCCTCAATGGGCATCTACCTGTTCAGCCGCGACGTGCTGCAGGATGCCCTCGACAACCACATGACCGACTTCGGCAAGGAAGTCATCCCCAGCCTCCTCGGCCGGAAGCGCCTCTTCGCCTACCTTTTCGAGGGCTACTGGGAGGACATCGGGACCGTGCGGTCCTTCTTTGAGGCCAACCTCGCGTTCGCGCAGCCGCTGCCGCCCTTCAATTTTTATACGCACACCACCCCGATCTACACCCACGCCCGTTTCCTGCCGGCCACCAAGATCAACAAATGCTTCATCGACCACGTGGTCGTCGGCGACGGCTCGATCATCACCGACACCACGCTCAAGCACTGCGTCATCGGCATCCGCTCCATGGTGCGCGAGGGTTCGTCCCTCGAGGACGTGGTCATGATGGGCGCCGACTTCTACGAGAGCGAGACCGAGGTGAAGGAGAACGCCGCCCGGGGCATTCCCAACGTCGGCGTGGGGTACAACTGCCGCATCCGCGGCTCCATCATCGACAAGAATGCCCGCATCGGCGACGGCAGCGTGCTCTCGCCCGAGGGCAAGCCCAACGGCGACTACCCGCACGACGTCATGATCCGCGACGGCGTGCTCGTGGTGCCCAAGGGCGCGGTCATCCCGCCCGGCACGACGATTTGACGCCGGCCGGCAGGCGTGTCAGCGTGACGGCGGTCACAAAAACGGAAGCACTCACCGCAAGTTTGAACCCCGCAACGGGAGACGCGCCATGAACAAGATCCTCGTCTGCACCGACGGTTCGGCCTACTCGTTCGTCTGCTACGACTACGCGGCCTGGATGGCGCAGCGCACCGGCGCCGCGCTCGAAGTCCTCTATGTCTCCGACCTGCGCCAGTTCGAGGTGCCCATGGTCGCCGACCTCAGCGGCAGCCTTGGCGTGCAGCCCTACCAGGCCGTGCTCGGCAAGCTGCAGGAGTTCGAACAGGAGCGGGCCAAGGCCATTCTCGAGCAGGCGCGGAAGCATTTTGCCGCGAAAACACCGTCTCCGATCGCGACCTTCACGCACAAGCTCGGCTTCCTCGTCGACACATTCCATGACTTCGAGGCGCACGTCGACCTGATCATGCTCGGCAAGCGCGGCGAGAACGCCAACTTCGCCACCGAGCACCTCGGCTCGACCATGGAGCGCGTGGTGCGCGCCAGCCACAAGCCCTGCCTGGTCACCTCGCGCGCCTTCAAGCCGGTGGAGCGCGCGCTCTTCGCCTACGACGGCAGCAAGAGCTGCCAGAAGGCGCTGGAATTTCTGTCCACCTCGTCGGCCTTCAAGGATCTCGAACTGCATCTCGTGACCGTGGCGGCGCGCAACGAGGAGGAGGCCGCGCTCAAGACCCTGCAGGCCGCCGAGGGCGTGCTGCGCGCCGCGGGCTGCGCGCCGGTGTGCCAGATGCTCGTGGGCATGGCGGACAACGAGATCAGCACTTACGTGGAGGGGCGGGGGATCAACCTGCTCATCATGGGCGCGTACGGCCACAGCCGCATCCGCCAGCTCATCATCGGCAGCACCACCACCGCGATGATCCGCCGCTGCAAGGTCCCCGTGCTGCTGTTCCGGTGACGCCGCGAGGTTTGCCCCGGCTTGAATTCAGTAGCCAGGAATCCAGGAGAAGAATCCTGGTGGCCATGCTTTCCTGATCCGGAGGACTCGCCTTCCGCGCTGGTGCCATGCAACCGGCGCGTTTCGACGATGCTTTCCCGGCTTCCTGGCTTCTGAATGGATTTGCGCGATTCTTTTGCTGAAGAACGACGCACGCCAAAACCCCGCGCTACGAACGCTTCTTCAGTAGGTCGCGGATTTCCTCGAGCAGGGCTTCCGAGCGCGGCGGGGCGGCCGGCGCCGGGGGCACGGGGTGCTGCCGGCGCAGGCGGTTGACGAGCTTCACAACGAAGAACATCGCCGCCGCGATGATGAGGAAGTTGATGAGCGTGTTCAGGAAGACGCCGAGGTTAAGCGTGACTGCGCCCGCCTGCTTCGCGGCACTCAACGACGCATAGGGTCCGGGCTTCTCCGTCCCGACCTTCAACACGACAAAAAGGTTGGTGAATTCGACCCCGCCGATGAGGAGGCCGATCGGCGGCATGATCACGTCATTCACGAACGAAGTGACGATGGATCCAAACGCGCCGCCCACGATCACGCCCACGGCGAGATCGACGACGCTTCCCTTCATGGCGAACTCACGGAATTCCTTGAACATGGCGTTGGTGATTAAGGGTCAGTGGTTGCGGTGGTGCGCGGCAAGGCCCCGGCCGGTTGGTGAATTCTTTTCAAAAAGGGTGGAAAGCTTACGGGAACAGGCCGCGCTTCTGCTTGGCCTCCGCCACGCGCTGGATGCCGAGGGTGAGCGCCGCGAGCCGGCGGCTGAATTTCATCTTGCGCTTCTGGTATTCGACGCTCGCCTTCGCCTTGTCGAGGATGGCGTAGAGCTTGGCCAGCACCTCGTCGCGGGTCCAGTAGTAGTGCTGCAGGTTCTGCAGCCACTCGAAGTAGGAGACGATCACGCCGCCGGCGTTGCAGAGCACGTCGGGGATGACCTCGATCTCCTCGCGCATCTCGAGCACGCGGTCGGCGCCATTGGTCGTCGGGCCGTTGGCCGCCTCGGCGAGAATGCGGCACCGGAGCCTCGGCGTGTTGGCCTCCGTGATGACACGCTCCACCGCCGCCGGCACGAGGACGGTGCAGGGCAGCTCGAGCAGCTCCGCATTGGTGATGTCATCGCCCCCGCCGTCGAAGTCGTGCAGCACGCGGTTGAACTGCACGTACTGCAGCGCCTTTTTGACATCGATGCCCCGCGGATTGTGGAAGGCGGCGGTGTGGTCGGAAATCGCGATGATCTTCGCGCCATATTCGGCGAGGGCCACGGCGCTTTCGCTGCCCACGTTGCCGAAGCCCTGGATGGCGACGGTGGCCTTTTCCACCGGAATCTTGATATCGTCCAGGTAGGCTTTGACCAGGTAGGCCACGCCGTGACCAGTGGCTTCGCGGCGGCCCTCCGAGCCGCCGAGCGAGAGCGGCTTGCCGGTGACAATCGCCGGTTCAACGTGACCAACGTGGTTGGAATACGTGTCCATCATCCAGGCCATGACCTGCTCGTTGGTGCCCATGTCAGGCGCGGCGATGTCGACGTGCGGGGAGAGGAAGGGAATCATCTCCTGCATGTACCGGCGCGAGAGGCGCTCGAGCTCGCCCGGCGAGAGGTTGTACGGGTCGACGATGACGCCGCCCTTGGCGCCGCCGAAGGGCAGGCCCACCAGCGAGCATTTCCAACTCATCCACATGGCGAGCGCGGCCACCTCGCCGAGCGTGACGTCTTGGTGGAAGCGGAGGCCGCCCTTGGAGGGGCCGGTGGAAAGGCTGTGCTGCACCCGGTA
>CAJAKX010000358.1 GCA_903940425.1 uncultured Opitutia bacterium
ACGTCATCATCGAGCGCGAGACGCGCACCTACGCCACCATCACCATCCAGAACTACTTCCGCATGTACGAGAAGCTGGCGGGCATGACCGGCACCGCCGAGACGGAGGCCACCGAGTTCAACGAGATCTACCGCCTCACCGTCGTCGTCATCCCGACCAACAAGCCCTGCGTCCGGATCGACAAGAACGACTCCATTTTCAAGACCCGCCGGGACAAGTACAACGCGGTCGTCAAGGAGATCCAGGCGGCCAACGAGCGCGGCCAGCCGGTCCTCGTCGGCACGGTATCGGTCGAGGCGTCCGAGGTGCTCAGCCGCATGCTGCGCCGGGCCAACATCACGCACTCCGTCCTCAACGCCAAGTTCCACCAGCAGGAGGCCGAGATCATCTCGCGCGCGGGCCAGCGCGGCTCCGTCACCATCGCCACCAACATGGCCGGCCGCGGCACCGACATCAAACTCGGCGAGGGCATCCCCGATCTCGGCGGCCTCTACGTCATCGGCACCGAGCGCCACGAATCGCGCCGCATCGACCGCCAGCTGCGCGGCCGCTGCGCGCGCCAGGGCGACCCGGGCATGAGCAAGTTCTTCCTCTCGCTCGAGGACGAGCTGCTGCGCATCTTCCTCCAGGGCAACATCGCCTCCCGGCTCATGGAGGGCACGATGAAGGAGGGCGAGGAGCTCGAGCACCCGTGGCTCAACCGTTCCATCGAGAGCGCCCAGAAGAAGGTCGAGCAGCAGAACTTCTCCATCCGCAAGCGCCTGCTCCAGTACGACGACGTCCTCAACAAGCAGCGCGAGGTCATTTACGGCATCCGCAACGGCGCCATCCACAACGAGCGCACCAAGGACACCATCTACGACATGGTCGAGGAGGAGATCGCCGAGCGGCTGGAGGCCGCCGGTTTTGACACCAAGACCGGTCCGGTGCCGACCGCCGTCGAGAGCTTCGTCGGCTGGGTCAATTCGCATTTTCCCATCACGCTCAAACTCGACGAGCTCAGCGGCCTGGCGGGCCGGGCCGCCATGACGCTGGTGGTCGAGCGCGTCAAGAAGGCCTATGCCGTGAAGGAGTCGGTCGAGGTGCCCGAGGCGCTCGGCGCGCTCGAACGCTACGTCGTCATCAATGCCATCGACCACCACTGGCAGGAGCATCTCACCGAAATGGAGGAACTGCGCCGCTCCATCGGCCTGCGGAGCTACGGCCAGAAGGATCCGCTGCAGGAATACAAGGCCGAGGCCTACCATTATTTCGAGGAGCTGATGAACAACGTGCGCCTGCAGATCTGCACCGGCCTCTTCCGCTCCACCACGAACCTGCAGGCGTTCGAGAACATGCTGGCGATCCTGTCGCGCAGCGCGCGGCTGCAGGGGCCGGAGGCGCCGGCGCCGAATGGCAGTGCACTCCGCCCGCGTCCGGCGCCGGCCCCGGGCGCGGCCCCGACCGCTCCGCCCCGGCGCCTCGGCGGCGTGGACATGCCCGTTCCGGACGAGGAAACGGACGCGGTGCCGGCCAGCAACGAGGTGCAGCTCCCCC
>CAJAKX010000359.1 GCA_903940425.1 uncultured Opitutia bacterium
ACGTAGCCGTGGATGCCCGCGCCCACCGCGATACCCAACACCACATAGAGCCACACCCGCCCCACGATGTCGCGCACCGCTTCGCGACCGGCTGCCACTCGGGCGGCAAGATCCATCCGTTCATCCGCGAGGCCATTCGAACTGGTCTTCGTCCCATAGACCCAATCTTCGACGTGCCGCTCCAGCTTGAGCCGGCCGATGATCCAGCCCGCCACGATGGCGATCACGAGGCCGGTCCCCATATACAGTCCGGCCACTTTCCAGCCGAACAAACCGAACAGCAGCACCAGCGCGATCTCGTTGACCATCGGGGCGGAAATTAGAAACGAAAATGTCACCCCCAGCGGCACGCCGGCGGTGACAAACCCGATGAACAGGGGCACGGCCGAGCAAGAGCAGAAGGGCGTGACGACGCCCAGCAGCGCGGCCAGCACGTTGCCCACGGATTCGCGTCGGCCGACCAACATCGCGCGCGTGCGCTCCGGCGTGAAATACGACCGCACGATGCCTACACCGAAGACGACCAGCACCAGCAGCATCAGCACCTTGGGTGTCTCATAGATGAAAAACTCCACCGCCGAACCGAGGGGTGATTCCCGGCGCAACCGCAGCAGCGAGGACGTCGCCCAGCCGGCGACCGCCGCCAGCTGGCGGTATATGAGCCACCATGCCGCAAGCGCCGCCAGACCGGCGGCCGCACGGGCCACGGCGGAAAGGTTTCTGCGCTGGTTCATGGTTCAATGTCTCGCGAAGTAACGTTTCTGCCGTTCCCAAACCTCACCCGCAGCAGCGACGCACCTCCACCGGCTCGCCCTTCCGGGCGGCATCCAGACACTGCGTGAACGACGTGACGCACGGCAGTGCCAGCCGGTAGTAGACCTGCAAGCCGCGCTTTTCGTCCTCCAGCACCCCCGCAGCCTTCAGCACCGCCAGATGCCGGGACACCGTCGACCAGCTTGAGCCGACCAAGTCCACTAACTCGCACACGCAGCGTTCGCCTCCGGCCAACTGCTCGACGATCTGCAAGCGCGCCGGATGCCCGAGGGCTTTGAAGACCGCGGCGCGCTGCCGGCAAAGCTGGATTTTGGAGGTGCTCACGGCGGCATCTATTTCGCTGTTTGGCGTAATAGTCAAGCAAGGTTTTACCTCGTGGGTCGCGCCGGCCGTAACGCTATTCGCAGCACAGCAGCTTGCGCCGCTCCCAGCCGATCACCTGGCCCAGCCGGTCGAACTCGAAGCGGCAGCACGCCTGCAGCTTCGCCTTCAGCATCTGCCGGCCGCGCCGCACGCGCGACTTCACCGCCGTGAGCGACAGGTTCATCCGCAGCGCGATCTTCGCCAGCGGCAGTCCCTCCAGTTCCGCCAGTCGCACCGGCTCGCGGTAGGCTGCCGGCAACTCCGCCAGAAAATGATGGATCGACGACGCCATGGCCGTGCGCATGGCCGCGACCTCGTCGCGGCTTTCCGCCGCGAGGGCCGGCGGCAGCTCCTCCGTCGGTTTCCGCCGGCGGTAGTGGTCGATCAGCGTCGTGCGCGCCACGCGGTAGAGCCAGGCCTCCAGCCGGGCGTCGTCGCGCAGCGCCGCGCGCGAGCGGTAGACCTTGAGCAGCGTCTCCTGCGTCAGGTCGTCGGCGGTGGCGTCGTCGCGCACGCGGCGGCGGAGAAACGCCCGCAGCCGCGGCGCCATCTGCAGGACCCCAGTGTCGAATGCCTGCGCCGTCATGATTTCGCGGCGGCCGCCACCGTCCGCGTCATGCAGACCGCGCTGACCGGACACAGGCTGTTGAACTCCTGGGTGGCGGCAATGGCCGCCGGCACGGCCTGGCGCGCGACTCTTTGGAAGCCGCGTCCCGCAAAAAACGCCTCGGCGGTCGTCGTGAGAAGGTAGAATCGCTCCACCTTCTTGCGCCGCGCCACCGCGGCGAGCCGTCGCACCAATTGATCGCCAAGGCCGTTGCCGCGCAGCGCGGGCGCGACCACCAGCGAGCGCAGCAGCGCGCTCCGGCCGTGCAGTTCGTAACCAACCGCGCCGACCACCGCGCCTTCACGGCGCGCCACGAGGAAATGCGCCAGGTGGCCGGCGAAATCCTCGTGTGGCAGCTCCGCCTCGCGCAACAAGGCGGCGATGGCCGCCTCGTCGTCCGGCGCGGCGGTGAAAATGGCGATGGGGGCGGCGGCAGGTTTCACCATCCTCATGGCTTATACGCGGTGAGGTAGGCGGAAACCACAAAATCCGCGACCGTGGGATCCTCGGTCCACTGCGCGACCGTCTTGCGCGAGGCTTCCCGGGGCTGGATGTCGACCCGGGCGAAGCCGGCCTCCTTGAGCATTGCCCGGAGGTCGGAGACCAGCGCCGCACCGGCCACACACGCGCCGATCGCCTCCAGCTTCTGCCGCAGGTCCGGCGGAACCGGCTTGGTGGCCACGACGTCCGAGATGGCCAGCCGGCCACCCGGTTTGAGCACGCGGAAGGCCTCGCGGAAAACCTGCGCCTTCTCGGGCGAGAGGTTGATGACGCAGTTGGAGATGATCAGGTCGACGGTGGCGTCGGCCACGGGCAGGTGCTCGATCTCGCCGAGCCGGAACTCGACGTTGGCAAACCCGGCCCTGGCGGTGTTGCGGCGGGCCTTGGCGATCATGGGCGGTGTCATGTCGACGCCAATGACGCGGCCCGTGCCGTTGAGCTGGCGCGCGGCGAGCAGGCAGTCGAAGCCCGCGCCGCTGCCGAGGTCGAGCACAGTCTCGCCAGGCTTGATGGAGGCGATGGCCAGCGGATTGCCGCAGCCAAGGCCGAGATCGGCGCCGGCGGGCACGCCAGCCACATCGGTCGCGGAATAGCCGAGCTGCTCGGCGTAGCTGGGGTCAGCCGCGTTGCAGCAACTGCCGCTGCTGCCATCTCCGCAGCCGCAGCTGGACGGGTTCGGGGTGTCGTCCTGCTCGGCAATGGCGCCGTAGCGCTCGCGGACGTAGTCTCTGATCTGGGTGGCATCAAGGTTCTTGGTGGTCATGTGAGTTCACCCTTTGAAGACGTAGAAACCGAGAAACGGACGCAGGCTGTCCGTCCAGTTCACTTGGTGACCGGCAGGGGTCGGGAACGGGCCGGACTGGCTGCCACCGCCGGCGTCGTTGTTGTTCGTGTCCGGGCCGCAGCACGGGCACAGGCATTGGTGCGGCTGGATCTGCTCGTTGGTTTTCATGGATGGATTGGTTTTCATCCATGCAGACGCACAAGGGAGCCAAAAGACGCAGACAATATTCCCGCACCGCTCCGGGATGCGGCGGCCGCGGGCCCCGGGGCAACCAGAGCGCTCAGCGCCGCATGCCGCGGTGAAGGCGGCTGGAAGGCTTGGCCGCGTCCTCGGCCGCCAGCGACCGCTCGTCGAACAGCGCCGAGTAAACGTACGGAAAATCCTCGAGCCGCTTCCACTCGATGGCGCGGCCGATGAACCGCTCGATGCTGCGCGCATCGCGCACGCTTTCCTCGGTCACCAGCGTGAAGGCGTCGCCGAGGTGGTGGGCGCGGCCCGTGCGGCCGATGCGGTGCACGTAGTCCTCGGGATTCTCGGGCACGTCGTAGTTGACGACGTGCGTCACACCCGCGATGTCGAGGCCGCGGGCGGCGAGGTCGGTGGCGACCAGCACCTCGTAACGGCCGGCCTTGAAACCCGCGAGCGCCTCCTGGCGTTCGCTCTGGTTGCGGTCCGCGTGCATCACCGCGACGGAATGCCGGTGCGACTTGAGCCAGGCGGCCACGCGATCGGCGCCCATCTTGGTGCGGCAGAAGATGAGGACGCTCTCAAAATTGGTGCGGGCGAGCAGCGTGCGCAGCAGGTCGAACTTCTGCGATCCGACCACGGGATAGAACGCATGCGAGACGGTATCGGCCGGGGCCTGGCGCCGGCCGATCGCGACCGTCACGGGGTTGTGCAGCACCCAGGCGGCGAGCGACTCGATCTCCGGCGGCAGCGTGGCCGTGAAAAGCAGGGTCTGGCGCTCGCGCGGGCATTGCTGCACGATCCGCTTCACGTCCGGCAGGAAGCCCATGTCGAGCATGCGGTCGACCTCGTCGAGCACGAGGACGTTGACGTCGCGCAGCGTCAGGTCGCGCTGCTCGAGGAGGTCGAGCAGCCGGCCGGGCGTGGCGACAACGACGTCGACGCCGCGCTTGAGGTCATCGCGCTGGCGGCCGTAGCCCACGCCGCCGTAGATCACGGTCGCCCGCAGGTTGGTGAACTTGCCAAAGTCGCGAAACGCCTCCTCGACCTGCAGCGCCAGCTCGCGCGTGGGTTCAAGAATGAGGCAGCGCAGCGTGCCGTGGCGGCCGAGTCGTTGCAGGATGGGCAGCGCGAAGGCGGCGGTCTTGCCGGTGCCGGTCTGGGCGGAGCCGATGACGTCACGACCGGCGAGCACGAGCGGGATGGCCTGCTGCTGGACGGGCGTCGGTTCGGTGTAGTCCATCTTCTGCACGGCGTAGGCGAACGCATCGGTGAGGCCGAGCTGCGTGAAGACGGTGTCCATGGCAGGCACGGTGGCGGGCGGCGGCTCGGGCGTCGGATGCGACTGACCGGCCGCCGGCTGGCTCGGGGCGGGCGGAGCGGACCGCGGCACGGACCTCGTTGCCGGCCTTGGTTCGGCCTTGGGTGCGGAGGATCTTGGCGCATGGCCGGTTTGCTGATGGCCGGTCTGCTGGCGTTGGCCGCGGCCCCGACCGCGGCCCCGTCCGCGGCCGGATCTTCCTGCCGGGTACGGTTGGGATGCCGAGGGATGTTCTGGACCGGCGGATCGGGAGGAGGGCTTGGGCGCCGGTTTCGCCGGTGAGCCCGCGGGCTTGGCCGTCAGGCTTTTCCGGATCGACGCGAAAATTTTGCGCAACATGTCAGAATAAAGTCCGACAGCTTCCCGGTTTCCCGGCGATTGGCAACCATGGAAACCCGTTCCGGCCCCATCCGATCCTACTTGCGGGTCGCCACCGCCCGCCGCCGGTTGGGAAAGAGAGTGCGGCAGATCTCGCAGACGGTGCCGTCACAGCCGCGCGCGGTGCAGTGTTCACGGCCGTAGAAGATCAGGCGCAGGTGGAGCCGGTTCCAGTGGTCCCGTGGAAAGAGCCGTTTCAAGTCGCGCTCGGTCTGCTCCACGCTGCGGCCGTCGGTCAGCTTCCAGCGCTGGGCGAGCCGGTGGATGTGGGTGTCGACCGGAAACGCCGGCTCGCCGAACGCCTGCGCCATGACGACCGACGCGGTCTTGTGTCCTACGCCCGGCAGCGCCTCGAGTTCCGCGAAGCTGCGCGGCACCCGCCCGCCGTGCCGCTCGACCAGCAGGCGCGACAATCCGGCGATGGCCCGCGCCTTCTGCGGCGCCAGCCCGCAGGGGCGGATGATCTCCGCGATGCGCGCCACCGGCACCCGGCTCATGGCCTCGGGCGTGTCCGCCACGGCCCAGAGGCCCGGCGTGATCCCGTTCACGCGCGCATCGGTGCATTGCGCCGAGAGCAGCACGGCCACCAGCAACGTGTAGGCGTCCTGGTGTCGCAGCGGCACGGGCGTCTCGGGATACAGCTCCGCGAGCCGCCGGTCGAGGTAGGCGGCGCGGGCGGCCGGGGTGGTGAAACGATTGGTCATGGCGAGGCCCGCGTCACCACCGGCCGGGGCGATCCCGCCGGACGGCTTCATCGCCTCACCCCTGCAATGACTCGGACCACGAAGGAACAGAACCCGTTTTGTCCGGAAAACAACCCCGGAGATGACGGCCACCTTAAATCGCTATTGCGCGCCCACCGCCCTCGCCTACCGTCCGGGGATATATTCATGAACCGCGACCCGCTCGTCCCGTCCGACACCTTTGCGCGCCGCCACCTCGGTTCCAACGAGGCCGACGTTGCCGCGATGGTCGGCCAGCTCGGCTATCCGTCGCTCGACGCCGTGATCGACGCCACGGTGCCAGCGCATATCCGTGGGCGCCGGCCGCTCCGCCTGCCCGAGGCGGCCGGGGAGAGCGCCGCGCTCGCCGAGCTGCGCGCCATGGCCGCGCAAAACCAGGTGTTCCGCAGCTTCATCGGCATGGGCTACTCCGATACGTTCACGCCGCCTGTCATCCAGCGCACCATTCTCGAAAATCCCGCCTGGTACACCGCCTATACGCCCTACCAGGCCGAGATCTCCCAAGGCCGGCTCGAGGCGCTGCTCAATTATCAGACGATGATCTGCGATCTCACGGGGCTCGAGATCGCCAACGCCTCCTTGCTGGACGAAGGCACCGCCGCCGCCGAGGCCATGATGCTCTGCCATCGTCTGAAAGAGGAGGCCGGCGGTGTGTTTTTCGTCTCCAGCGCGTGCCACCCGCAGACCATCGACGTCGTCAAGACGCGCGCCCGGCCGCTCGGCATCAAGGTCGTGGTGGGCGACCACCGCACGTTCAAGGTCGAGGGTGGTGTCTGCGGCGTGCTGGTGCAGTACCCTGACACCTGGGGCTCCATCCACGACTATGCCGGCTTTTTCGCGCAGGCCCACGCCGGCGGCGCGCTCTGCGTCGTCGCCACCGACCTGCTGGCGCTGACGCTGTTGCGCGCCCCGGGTGAATTCGGGGCCGATGTCGCGGTCGGTTCCGCGCAACGCTTCGGCGTGCCCATGGGCTTCGGCGGGCCGCATGCCGCCTTCTTCGCCACCCGCGACGCCTACAAGCGCCAGATGCCCGGCCGCCTCGTCGGCGTGTCGAAGGATGCGCAGGGCCACCCCGCCCTCCGTCTCGCCCTGGGCACGCGGGAGCAGCACATCCGCCGGGACAAGGCCACGTCCAACATCTGCACCGCGCAGGTGCTGCTGGCGGTCATGGCCTCGATGTACGCGGTGTACCACGGCCCGGAGGGCCTGCGCCGCATCGCGCAGCGCGTGCGCCAGCTCACCCAGCTCCTCGCCCAGGGCCTCACCGCCCTCGGCGTCCGGGTCAACGCCGAGCCGGTCTTCGACACGCTGACGCTCGGCACCGTGACCGCCGACCGCGTGCATGCCGCCGCGCAGGCCCGGCGCATGAACCTGCGCCGCATCAACGCGCGCACGGTGGGCATCTCGCTCGACGAGACGACCACGCTCGAGGACGTGCACGCCCTGCTCGAGCTGTTCAGCGCCGTCCAGCCGCCGCCGGCGGCCGGCGGCGACGCCGACTATCCCGCCCCGCACGCCCGGCAGTCGGCCTTCCTCACCCATCCGGTGTTCAACTCCTGCCACACCGAGCATGAGATGCTGCGTTACATCAAGCGGCTCGAGTCGCGCGACCTCTCGCTCTGCCACTCGATGATCTCGCTCGGCTCGTGCACGATGAAGCTCAACGCCGCCAGCGAAATGTTCCCGGTCACCTGGCCCGAGTTCGGCCGGCTGCATCCGTTCGCGCCCGCCGAGCAGACCCGCGGCTACCAGGAACTCTTCGCCGATCTCGAGGCGTGGCTCGCGGACATCACCGGCTTTGCCGCGGTCTCCCTCCAGCCCAACGCCGGCTCCAACGGCGAATACGCCGGCCTGCTCGCCATCCGCGCCTGGCACGAGGCGCACGGCGAGGGCCGCCGCAATATCTGCCTCATCCCCACGTCGGCGCACGGCACCAATCCCGCCAGCGCCGCCATGGCCGGCCTGAAGGTCGTGCCCGTGGCCTGCGACGCGCAGGGCAATGTCGATCTGGCCGACCTTCGCGCCAAGGCCGCGCAGCATGCGCCGGACCTCGCCGCGCTCATGATCACCTACCCGTCCACCCATGGCGTGTTCGAGAGCGGCATCAAGGACATCGCCGCCATCGTGCACGGGTACGGCGGCCAGGTTTACATGGATGGCGCCAACCTCAACGCGCTGGTCGGACTCACCGATCCCGCGGCGCTCGGTGCCGACGTGTGCCATCTCAACCTGCACAAGACGTTCTGCATCCCGCACGGCGGCGGCGGCCCGGGCGTGGGCCCCATTGGCGTGGCGAAGCATCTCGTTCCCCACCTGCCGGGTCACATGGTGGTGCCCCAGCGATCCTCCGCCGGTGCGGTGGCCGCCGCCCCTTGGGGGTCCGCCTCCATCCTCGTCATCTCCTGGATGTATCTCCGCATGATGGGTCCTGACGGCCTGGCGCGGGCGACCAGGCTTTCCATTCTCAATGCCAACTACGTGGCGAAGCGGCTTGATCCGTATTTTCCCGTCCTCTACCGGGGGGCCGGCGGCCTCGTCGCCCACGAATGCATCGTCGATCTCCGCGCCTGGAAGCAGCACGGCCTCGAGGTGGAGGACGTGGCCAAGCGTCTCATGGACTACGGCTACCACGCGCCCACGATGTCGTTCCCGGTGCCCGGCACGCTCATGATCGAGCCCACCGAAAGCGAGTCGAAGGCCGAGCTCGACCGTTTCTGCGACGCGCTCATTGCCATCCACGGCGAGATGCAGAAGGTGGCCAGCGGCGAATTCGACCAGGCGAACAACCTGCTCAAGCACGCGCCGCACACGGCGCAGGTGGTCTGCGCCGACGCATGGGACCGGCCGTATTCGCGCGAGCTGGCCGCCTTTCCGAGCGCGTGGACGCGCCACTTCAAGTTCTGGCCCGCCGTCGGCCGGGTGGACAATGTCTACGGCGACCGCCATCTCATGTGCTCGTGCGCGGGGATGGAGGCTTATGCCGCACCCGCGGCGCAAGCCTGACGCCTATGCCGCGCCCGCGGCGCAGGCGTGAGGCCTCTGCTGCGCCGGCCGCGCAAGCCTGAAGCCCCCATCCCGCGTCCGGTTTCAAAACTCCCAGCTCAGGCCAAAGCTGGGCAGGATGGGCAGCATCCGCCCGGGGGTTTTCACGACGATCAACCGACCCTGCTGAATATAGGCATAATGACTGTCGTAGCCGATCTCGTTTCGCCGGTTGTAGGCGTTGAAAAAGTCCACGAAGGCCCGGAGTGTGCCGTGCTTTACCCGGTAAGTCCGGGTGGCGCGCAGATCGAGGCGGTGGTAGGCAGGTGCGCGCAACCCTCCCAGCGGCCCGTAGGTCCACGAATAGATGAGCGAGCCGTCATTCAGGGTGGTGAGATAGTAATTGATGTCTGTGAACGGCCACCCGGTGTGGTACTGCCAGGAAGCGCTCAACTGCCAGTGGGGCGCGGGCGCGTAGGTCACGTCTGCATAGAAGGTGTGGCGCTGGTCCCACATGCGCGGCGTCCAGCGTCCGCCGACGTCCTCCTCCGCCACCGCATAGGTGTAGCTCGCCGACCAGCCGAAGCGCGGATTGCGGCGGTTCTCGGCGAGGAGCTCGATGCCGCGCGCCCGGCCGCGGGAGGGACTGATCTTGGTCCGGTCGTAAAGGGCTTCGGGGAAGACGTTGAAGGGGTCGATGGGATTCTCCCAATACGGACGCAAGCGCGAGCTCAGCCGCTCGTAGGCCTCGAGGCGGAGAGCCAGGCCGGATGCCAGCTGGTGTGACACGCCCAGCACCCGCTGTTCCGCCCGCTCCGCCGGATGAAACGTCGTCTCCCGGTCTTGCATGGAGAGTTCCTGCAATCCCTGCGCCTGCTCGTAGATGCCCCAGGCGGCGCGGACCGTGGTGCGGGGCCCCAGCGCCAGCGAGGCGTTGAGCCGCGGGCTCCAGCCCGAGTCGTTCGTGTAGGAATGGCGCTCGAAGCGCACGCCTGGTTCGATTACCAGAGGCGCCCCCAGCTGCAGCCGGGGCGCGAAGTAGGCCGCGGCATAGTCGCCATCGAGCCGCAGGCGGTAATCCACCGTCCGCGTGGTGGTAAGGAGGTTGCCGTTGCTCAGGGACCACAGGTCGCGCAACAGGTCGTAGTCGTAGCGCGCCTCGCCGGACTTGAATTCGAATCCCGTGCGGATGAGGGCGCGCCCGGTCAGATTGAGGGTCCAGTCCTGGCGCAGGCCCGCGGTATCGAGACGGCGGTCGTCGCGCAGCGTGAACCGGTGAATTCCGCCATCGAGCAGCCCGTTGCCGTTGCGATGCCAGTCGAGCTGGGAAAACGAGAGCACGCCCTCTCCCGACAGACGCTCGCCGAAGTCGCCCCGCCAGCGGCCCCACAGGTAGGCGCTGTCGTAACTGCTCCGGAGATCGGGATCGTCGTCCATCCGCCCGTTCTGCAGGCGTTGATAGGTGTCATTCGCATACAGCACATGCAGCGAGAGCGTCTGGTGCGGATTGAGCCGGTACTCCACCTTGCTGGAAAAGTCGTAGTAGACGGGCGAGGCGTCGATCTCGCCCCCGCCCAGCTTGACGGCAAGGTCGATGTAACCGCGCCGCGCCGCCACCATCCACTGGCCGTCACCCCCGGCGAACTCGCCCTGGTTGGTGGCGCGCACGTTGGTGACACTCAAGCCGAGCGTGGTGAGCGGCTTCGGCCTCGCGAATTCCTGGGTCTCCATCGTCAACACTCCGGCCAGCCGGTCGCCATACTCGGTCGTGAAGCCGCCCGTCACCAGGTCAACGCTGCCGATCGTCTGCAGGTCCACGATCGAGAGCGATCCATCAAAATCCTTGAGGTGGAATGGTTCGATCAGGTCCACGCCGTCGAATCGCGCGAGCAGCTGGTTGTTCGGCGCGCCCCGCACGAGAAACTTCGCGGAGAAATCGTTTCCCGTCAGTCCGGGCAGGCGGGTGATCGTGCGGTAAAGATCCTCGCCCAGTTGCGGCAGGGTCTCGAGTTCCGTGCTGGTCAGCGTGACGTTCGGGGCAATGCGCTCCTCGGCGATGCCGTACTGGCTTGGCGTCACCACCACCTTGTCCAGTCTTACGACCGGCTCTTCCATGCTGGACGCCGCGCTCCCGCGCGGGGCACCCTGGTCCACGGGCGCAGGCGCGGCTCCTGCTCCGAACGCGCAGGCAGCGGCACAGAGCGCCAGTCTGCCAAGAATCAGCCGAGCGATGCGATAATCGCTGGCGGCGCCATGATGAAGACAAACGACAGAGGAGCCCGGCTCCCCGGAGGCGATGTTCATGGTGTGGGGCGGAGGATAATTCCTGATGTTTGCGGGGATACGCTGGAAGTTCCGGCGAAATCACACTCCATTTTGGTTTAACACCACTCCTCCGTCGTGCCCTTCAATAAATTTCCTGCGGTAAGAACGCGTACCAGCGCAAGGATGGCGTTCCTTCGGGCGGGGCGGAGAACCATGAGCAATCACGCCACCGCCCGGTGCCGACCGGCCAGACCTTGCCTGACGGCGGTTGATTTACCGCATTTGCCGGCCAAACTGCCTCCTGCATGAGACTCATCCGCCACCTCACCTCCGCCGAACCCGCCTATGCCGCCTTGCAGCCCGACGGCACCGCCCGCGAGATCGCCGGCGACATCTTCGGCGACTTCCGCGTCACCGATCGCGCCGTGCAACCCGGCAAGCTGCTCGCCCCGGTTGTGCCGGTCAATCTTCTCGCGATCGGGCTCAATTACCGGAAGCACGCCGAGGAGGGCGGTCGCGGCGCGCCGGAAAAACCCGTGCTCTTCCTCAAGGCCACCAGTTCCGTGCAGAATCCCGGCGATCCCATCGAGATCCCGCAGAAACTCGCCAGCCAGGAAGTCGACTACGAATGCGAGCTGGCCGTCGTGATCGGCCGGCGCTGCAAGAATGTGACCCGCGACCAGGCGCTGGACTACGTGCTCGGCTACACCTGTGCCAACGACGTGTCGGCGCGCGACTGGCAGCGCAAGCCCTGGGGCGGCGGCCAGTGGTGCCAGGCCAAGAGCTTCGACACCTTCTGCCCGCTCGGCCCCGTGCTCGTGACCCGGGACGAGATTCCCGATCCCAACCGCCTCCGCATCCGCACGCTGCTCAACGGCGCGGCGATGCAGGACTGGAACACCGACGACATGATTTTCGACGTGCCCACGCTCATTGAATTTCTCAGCGGCAGCAAAACGCTGCTGCCCGGCACCGTCATCCTCACGGGCACGCCGCACGGCGTGGGTTTCGCGCGCATGCCGCCCGTGTTCGTGCGGCCCGGCGACATCGTCACCATTGACATCGAGAAGATCGGCGCACTGACCAACCCGGTGATCAACGAGCCGGCTTGACCACTGGAGCGATGCCGATAAGGGAGGAACGTTCTTGTGCGACGGGAGTCCTTCAACATTCCCGGTTGAAGCCATAATGAGGTCACCGCCTGAGCCTGTGTTTGCCCACCCCCGCGCCAGCCGCTGGCCGGTTGCGCTGGCGGCGGTGATGATCGGCCTCGGGATCCTCGCCGCCTATCACAACAGCTTTCACGGATCGCTGCTCTTCGATGACGAGCCGGCCATCCTGGAGAACCCGAGCATCCAGCAGCTGTGGCCCGTCTGGAAGACCCTGGCCCCGCCGGCCGATCTGACGGTCACCGGCCGGCCGGTCGCCAATTTCACACTGGCCGTCAACTACGCACTGAGCGGGACCAACGTCTGGAGCTACCATGCGCTCAACCTGCTCATTCACCTGCTCGCCGGCCTAACCCTGTTCGGCGTGGTGCGGCGCACGCTGCTGCAGCCGGCCCTGCGGGAGCGCTTCGGCCGGGACGCGTTCCCCCTGGCCGTCGTGATCGCCCTGTTGTGGAGCCTCCATCCGCTGCAAACCGAGGCGGTGACCTATGTCATCCAGCGCGTCGAGTCGCTGATGGGGTTGTTCTACCTGCTGACCTTCTATTGCTTCATCCGTTCGGTCGAGTCACCGCGGCCGCGGCTCTGGCAGGGGTGCGCGGTGGCGGCCTGCCTGCTCGGCGCGGCCACCAAGGAGGTGACGGCCACGGCCCCGCTGCTGGTGCTGCTTTATGACCGGACCTTCGTGGCGGGCTCGTTTCGGGAGGCCTGGCGCCGGCGCGGGGGACTACACGTGGTGCTGGCGGCCACCTGGCTGCCGCTGGCCGGGCTGGTGGCGAGCGCCGGCTGGGATCGCAACGGCACATCCGGTTTCGACGTGGGCATCACGCCGTGGGCGTACTGGCTGACCCAGTTCGAGGCGGTCACCCGCTATCTCTGGCTCTCGGTGTGGCCCCACCCGCTCGTGTTTGAATACGGCACCTTCTGGGTCAACCGCTCGACC
>CAJAKX010000360.1 GCA_903940425.1 uncultured Opitutia bacterium
TGTCTTCAAAATACGCCTGTCAGCCTGAGCGGAGCGAAGGATCCAGTTGGACGGGGCCAAGGCGGCTGGCGATATCCCTCTGGATGCTTCGCTGCGCTCAGCATGACAACCCCTAGACATCGAATTTGAAGACACACATTAAGCACCCGCTCACTGATAGATCGCTAAGTACTGCCGGCGGTAGTCGGTCTCCAGCGCGCCCAGCCGGCGGCGCAGGCGCTCGACGGGAATCGCCCCGTGCTGGAACCGGCGCTTCGCGAAGACGGGCATGTCGACGCCGAAATGGGCCTTGATGCCGCGCCGGGCGATTTCGCCCTTGAGCGAGTAGAGCCGGTCGACCGACATGCTGCTGAGGGTCGCGAACGGAATGCCCTCGGCGACGGAAATGACGGCCGGCCGCGTGAAGGGGCTGAAGCCCTCGAACCCACAGTGCCGGGCGGGTGCGTAGGTGCGCGCGTAGCTTCGGCTGAGCCCGCCGCTGTAGGTGAGCGAATGCTTGATCCGACCGACCCCCCAGCCCTCCTGGTAAAGCATCAGGTTGTTGACGACGCTGCGGATCGTCAGCTCGGGATTCTCCTCGATCGGATAGTCCTTCAGGTTCTCGTCGCCGCCGTCGCCGTCGATCAGGAACCTCCACTCCGGATAGCGGGCGCGGATGCCGCGGCAAAGGGCCAGCCCCATCGAGGCGCACTCGACGTCGAGCGGCTTGTAGTCCTCGAGGACGCGCAGCGTGTCCGCCGCGTCGAGCGACGCCGGATCGGCCTCGATCGTCTCGAGAAAAAGGCCGAGCCCGAGCCGGTCGAGGAATTCGCGCGCCTGGCGCAGGTCGGGGCCGTCGCCGAAGTTCAGGGTGAACGCCTTGAGCCGCGCCGGATTCAGGCCGAGCTTGCGCATCACGTGGTAGACGGTGAGGAAGACGGAGCCGCTGTCGACTCCGCCAGAGAAGCACACGCCGACCGGCTCGCGCTCCGGCAGGCCGCTGAGCCATTTCGCCGTCTCGTCCGCCAGGGCGCCGATGTAGCTTCGGCCGATCACGTCGAGGTCGGCGGGAAGCGCGTTGCGCACGGGCGTGAAGAAGCGCGTGTAGGTGGGATCGGGGTCGGGGCAGCCGATGAGCTGGAGCTCGACCACGTGGTGCGCCGGCACCATCCGCGTGTAGCTGGGATGAAACTGCCGTTCCAGCCCCTCGCCCTGCAGGTGCCGGTGGATCGCGTCGATGCGGTCGGAGACGATGAGCGCGGGGCCCTCACGGCGCTTGGCGAGGAAGTAGCGCATCGGCCGGTCGAGCGAGCGCGCCATCCGCACGCGCTTGCCCTCGCGCGCTACGAGCGCGAAGGAGCCGTCGATCTCGCGAACCGAGTCGGCGGAGCCGTGCAGGATGCGCGTGCGGGCCTCCTCGACGGTCATGTTGCGCAGGCGATGGGTTGCCGGATCAATCAGGTCGACGAGTCGTTCAATGTATTCGTCCATGGGAAAAAGAGGTTTGGGAGATGATTATCAGCGTCGCCAAAGCGGATCGCGATCCGGCAGGCGGCCGGAGGCCGGACCGAATTCGCACCCTACGCCGCGACGTGTGCAGGACAAGGCGAAACGATCCGGCAGGCGCGGAAAGAAGATCGGTCCGGCAACTGGCCCCGCATTGACGGCGATTCACCCCTTTTCGATTACGTGTCCCGCGATCGCGCGCATTGTCCGCCATGAAATCGTCCGACCAATGACAGTTGTAGAGCCGCGTTCCTTTCACTAACGAGAGTGTGATATGTCCAAGCGCCTGATCTGGCTGGGCGGTGCATTCCTGGCGGCCGCAATCGTCGCAGGCGCCTTTTGGCTTCGCCAGTCGTCGACAGCGTCCGCCGGGTTCACGCGGCTGATGAATCGTGGCAACGGTCTGCTGGAAAAAGGCGATGCGATCGCCGCGATCGACGTCTACACCCGGGCGCTCCGGCTTTCGCCGGAGAGCACCGATGTCCGGCTCAACCTGGCCAATGCCTATCTCCTGGCCGGACGGCCGGACGACGCGGTGCCGATGTGCCGGCAGACGCTCGAGCTCGATCCCAACAGCGCGGCGGCGTATTACCTGCTGGGCTGCGCGCTCCTCCGGGAGAACCACCCCGAGCCGGCCGCGGAGGCGTTCCAGCAATCGTGGAAGATCGACCCCGCGGTGCCGGCGCTCGATTTCCAGACGGGCATGGCGCAGCAGGAACTGGGGCAGATCCCCGACGCGATCCGTGATTTCGAGGGCGTGATCCGGGCCGTGCCCGACCATCCGTCGGCGCATTTCCAATTGAACCGGCTGTACCGGCGGGTCGGCCGAACCGACGACGCGGCGCGCGAGCTGGAGGAGCACCAGCGAATCCTGGCGCGTCTGCACGGCACGCCCGTCACCGTGGCGGACCTGGAGCGCTGCAAGTACACCCGGCCGCTGTCGCCCTTCGTCCTGGACCAACCGGATCCTCACGGGATTCCGGTCCGTTTCGCGGAGGAGACCACCGCCGCTTTTGGCGCGCTGGCAGCCGGGTGCCGCGGTCCGCTGGCCGTCATCGATTATGATCACGACGGGCGCCCGAGCCTTTTCGCGCAGGAAGCGGGCGGCGGATTTCTCCTGCTCGACAACCGCGGCGCCCATTTCTCGGCGCTCGGCCAGCCGCTGCGCGCGCCCGCCGGTGCCGGGTACCGCGTCGCCCTGACCGGAGACCTGGGCAACGACGGCTTCGCCGACGTGGTCGTGCTCGGCGAGCAGGATTCGCGCGTGTTCAAGTTCTACGCGCACGGCCGATTCCGTGACGCGACCCGCGCGGCGGGACTCGAGGGGCTGAAGGCGAGTACCGGACTGCTGGCCGACCTCGATTTCACCGGGAACCTGGACCTGGTCGTGGTGCCGCCGGGCGGGGCCGGCCTCGGCCTCTACCGCAATCTCGGCAACTTCTATTTTGACAACAACTGGAGCGACACCGGGCTGCCAAAGGCGTTTCCGCGCGCCACGCAGGTGATGACGGAAGACTGGAACAACGAGGGCCTGCCGGGGGTGTTCCTGGCGCGCGCGGACGCCCCGCCGGTGTTTTATGCGAAAAAGCGCGCCGCAGCGTTTACGGCGAGCAACCTGACCCAAGGGTGGCCCGCCGGAGCGGTGATGGTCACGGGCGACCTCAACAACGACCTCCGCCCGGAGGCAGTGATCGCGACGGCCTCCACGCTCGAGATCATCGCGCGCGACCAAAACCGGAGGTTAAGCCTGCCGCTGAACGGCTTTCAGGTCTCGGGGCTGCTGCTGGCGGATTACGACAATGACGGCTGGCTCGACCTCTTCGCCTACGGCAGCAACGGCGTGCGGGTCTGGCGCAACGCCGGCCATGCCGGCTTCACCGACGTGACAAAGGAACTCGAGCTGGACCGCGTCGGTCCGGTTGACGGGATGGTCGCCGCCGATTTTCTCGGCGGCGGCGCCGTCGACCTGGTGACGAGCTCGGACGCCGGGCTGCGCTTCTGGCGGAACGACGGCGGCAATCGGAACCTGCAGTTGAAACTGCGCCTCGCCGGCAACCGCTCCAACACCAGCTCGCTGGGAGTTCGCGTCGAGGTGCTGGCGGGCAACTGGCGCACCAGCCGCACGGTCCGGCGGATTCCGCTGGAGATCGGCGTCGGGCAGCATCGGCAGCTTGACGCCCTCAAAGTGCACTGGTTCGACCTTTCCACGGCGCAGGTCGACCTGCCGGTTGGGCGAGACGTGCTGACAGTGACCGAGCCGACCCTCCCGAGCGGCTCCTGTCCGTATCTGTACGCGTGGGACGGGCAGGGGTTCAAGTTCGTGACGGACATTCTCGGCGCCGCCCCGCTCGGGCTGCCGCAAAACGAAAAACGGTACGTGCCGGCCGATTCGGAGGAGCTGCTGGCGCTCGGCGATGAAACGAAGTTCCCGCCGCGGAA
>CAJAKX010000361.1 GCA_903940425.1 uncultured Opitutia bacterium
CCCCCCCCCCCCCCCCCCGACCATTCCAGGGTTGACCTCGCTGACCGCCACACCAGTGACAGCATTCCCCGGGTGGAGAGTGGAAGCCAGGCACCGGCACGGGCCGCCCGCGGCCGCCGCCAGCCAGCTCATTCCGGCGTCGGACGCGCGCTTCCGCTACGAGGGCTGCTTTGATTTCGCCGACCGGGCGCGGCCCGTCGTCATCTGGCAGGGCAGCCGGATCAGCCTCGATTTCGACGGCCCGCTGCTCGTCCTGCACTTCGCGGCGCCCTCCGACCAGACCTATTTCAACGTCACCGTTGACGACGAGACCCACGTCGTCGGCGTGCCGGCCGTCGCGCCGGCGGTCGATCCCGGCCCGGGCACGTGGCTGGTCGTGCTGCGCGACGGCGACCCCGCATGCCGCTTCGCCTGGCCGCGGCCGCTCGGCTCCGGCCGGCACCACCTGGAGCTTTACAAACGCAGCGAGGCCAGCGCCGGGCACGTCGCCTTCCTCGGCGCGCAACTCGCGCCCGGCGCGCACGCGTGGGCTCCGGCCGCGCCGGACTACCGGCTCCGGCTGCAGTTCATCGGCGACTCCATCACCGTTGGCGCGTGCAACGAGGACGGCCCTGCCGACCAGTGGGACAACCGCCGCACGCACAACTTCGCATTCAGCTACGCCACGCTCGCCGCGCAGGCCCTCCGCGCGGATCTGCGCTGCACGGCCGTCAGCGGCATGGGCATCACCCCCGCGTGGGCCGACGTGACCGCCGCGCAGGTGTGGGATCGCGTCTATCCGCGGCCGGACGCCCCGCGCGCCGACCTCGCGGCGTGGCCGCCGGATGTCGTCTGCATCAACCTCGGGGAAAACGACGACTCGTTCAACCGCAGCCACCACCGGCCGTTCCCCGCCGGTTACACGCCCGGCTACGTGGCGTTCGTGCGATCCGTCCGTGCCGCCTGGCCGCAGGCGAACATCGTCCTGCTCCGGGGCGGCATGTTCGGTGGCGCGAAGAGCGATGAGCTGCGCGAAGCATGGACGGCGGCCGTAAAGGAGCTCGAGGCCGGTGATCCCGCCATCAACCACTTCGTCTTTACGCACTGGTCGGCCAACCACCCGCGCGTGGCCGACGACCGGGCGATGGCGGAGGAACTCATTGCCTGGCTGCGGCAGCAGTCGTTCATGCGGCGGCATCTCTGACCCCGCCGCGCGTCACGCCACTGGCGGCACAGGATGCAGAGGTCACCCGCCGTCGCTCTCCGCGAGCTTTGGCGTGGCAAGGAGGACAGAGGCCTGAACCCTGAACCCAAAACCCTGAACGCTGAACTCAGAACCCAAGCGCCTTATCCGTCCGACAGCGGGTAACTGACCCAGCCGATGGGGCGGCCCTTGTTCTGCGCCTGGAGCCAGGCTTGGAGCGGTTTGAAGTATTCGACCATGGCGCGGGTGGAGAGGTCCTCGCCGGTGGCGTCGCGCAGCACCTTGCGCCAGTCCTCGGTGGCGCCTTTTTCCATGATGCGCTTCAGGAACGCGCCGACCTCCTTGTTGCCGGCGTAATTGCAGCGCTGCGGCGGCTGGTGGAGGATTTTTTTGGCGATGTAGTCGTTGAGCTGGAACTTGAGGATCGTGGCGAAGGCGTAGTTCGGATAGTAGCACGGAGTATCGTTGATGTGCGTCTTGGTCGCGGCATCGCACCACTCCTCGCCGCGCGGCGCGGGCGGTTCGATGCCCTGAAAATCACGGACGTACTGCCACCAGCGGGCGTTCCACTGGTCGGGCGGCAGGTTTTTCGCATACACGTCGGCCTCCCAGTGCGTCATCGTGCCGGAGGCCCAGAAGATGAAGGGCACGCAGTTGATCAGCGCGTCGTTCAGCAGGAAGGCGGTTTCGTCGGCCTTGAAGTCGGCCGGCAGCACGCCGACCATCTGCAGGTAGGGCACCTGGCTGGAGGCGAAGCCGGAGATCTCGGCGATGCCCTCGTGGAAGCCGGGGTTGGCGGATCCGCGCAGCAGCGGCGGCACCTCCGGCCGCGTGTAGGCGATGAAATAGTGGCCGTGGCCGAACTCGTGATGGGCGGTCTGGAACCACTGCGCGTTCGGCTCGATGCTCTGCAGCGACCGGATGTCGTTCTCGAGATCGATGTGCCAGCACGAGCCATGGGTGTTCTTTTTGCGGGGATCGCCGGCCGGCACCGGGTAGAGGTCGGATTTCGTCCAGAAGGTGGCGGGCAGCGGCGGCAGGCCGAGGCTGACAAAAAACTGCTCGGCGGTCGTGGCGACCCACTCGGCCGACTTGTCCTTGAAGTAGGGACTCAGATCGGCGGGGGCGACAAGGCCCGGCCATTCCTGCGCCCAGCGGTTGGCGATCCAGTGGGCCGGGATGAGCTTGGGGACGGGCTGGCCGTAGCGTTTGGCAAGTTCGTACTTCGTCCAGGTGTGCAATTGCAGGTAGAGCGGGCGCAGCACGCGCATGAATTCGTCGTTCAACCGCACCATCTCGTCGGTCGTCATGCCGTAGGCGGCCATCTGCAGGGCGAAGTAATCGTGGTGGCCCAATTCCTGCGCCACGCCGTTGCGCAGCTTCTGGAGCTTGACGAGCCCCGGTTTAAGCGCGGGGCCGGACTCCTTCGATGCCTCCCACACCGCGCGGCGCTCCGCGAGGTCGGTGCTCGTCTGGAGCAGGTCGTCGATTTCGTTCACGGTAATCGGCTTTCCGTGGAGTTTGAACTCGAAGCTGTTGAGGGTGGAGGCCTGCTGCGTCTCGGCGGCGACGCGCGCGGCGACGAGGTCCGGGTTGGTCATGGGGCCCTCGGCGGCGTTGAGCAGCACGTGCTCGAGCTGGCGCACGGTGACCGGGTCGAGCTCGGCGCGGTGCGCGAGGAGTTCGCGGGCCTCGGTGATGAGCGCGGGGCTGCCGTTGAAGGCGGCGTACGCCTTGCCCGCGACCTCGGCGGCGGCGTCGTGCGCGGGCGTGACGTCGGTGTCGGCGAGCCACTGCGCCTCGCTGTTGACGCGGTAGTGCGCCTGGTAGCCCGCGTTGACGTCCACCAGGAACCGGTCGGCGCGCTCCTGCACCGGCGTGACCGGCGCGGCCATGGCGGCTGCCGCTGCCAGCAACGGAAGAAGGAGCCCGAGGCGAAGGGGGGGTGATTTCATGATGCGAATCTAGCGGACTGTGGGCCGGACAAACAAACAGATTCATCGGGCGGTGGTCGCCAGGCGCACCCTGACGAAAAAGCCCGGCCGCAAAAAAACCCGCCGGACTGTCCGGCGGGTTTCGCAAAAAATTCGTCAGCAGGGACGTTATTTCCTGGCAGCGGCGGTACAGAGAAAGCACCAGCGCGGGAGGATGAGAATGACTGATGGGATCGCCCCGTTGTCGCCGTCCCCTGAATTCGCGCTTCCCTTCCGTCTCCATGTCAACTAATAGTTGACATTACCCATGAGTACCACGCTGAAACTTCCCAAACAGATGGAACTGCCCGCCGCGCTGGCCGAGATCCTGGCGGGAGCCGCCATCGCCTTTCTTGAAGAACGACGGCGCGCCTTCCGCGCCACCCGTCCGCCCCGCAAGGGCGCCACGCTGCGTCCCGGCCGGGAAACTCCGCTCTGGAACGCCCTGGTCGCCGAAGTCCGGCCCCAGCTGCGCAAGTACGGAACGCAGGTGAACCTGGGGCGCCTGCTGGGGCTGGATCGCCAGACGATCAACGCCTATTTCATCGCCCGCACCCGGATGCCGGACGCGGAACGGACCCTGCAACTGCTGACCTGGCTGATCGCGGTGCGCCAGGGGCTCCCGCCGTCCTGATCCCGCGCGGGATTTCAACATGTCAACTATTAGTTGACATGTTGGGTTGGTGGCCCCGGGGTGGGAGGCAGGTGCGCTCCTCCGGTATGGGGTATGGGGACGGTAGCAAGAGAAGCCCCGCGCCGTTTGGTCCGCCTTCGCAAGAAGCTACGGCGCGACAAGGGGCGCGGGGCTGGTGAAAAGCTTAAAGCTTAGCGTTTACAGCCTGCCGCTTATTTCTTTGCCGCTTTGGCTTTCTCCTCGGCCACGGCAGCCTGCGCCGCGGCGAGGCGCGCGACCGGCACCCGGAAGGGCGAGCAGCTGACGTAGGTGAGGCCGAGCTTGTGGCAGAACTTCACCGACTCGGGATCGCCGCCGTGCTCGCCGCAGATGCCGAGCTGGATGTCGGGCCGGGTCTGGCGGCCCTTGGTCACGGCGGTCTGCATGAGCTGGCCCACGCCGGTCTGGTCGATCGTGGCAAAGGGGTTCTTCTTCACGATTTCGAGCTCGGCGTAGTGCGGGAGGAACGAGCCGGAGTCGTCGCGCGACATGCCGAGGCAGGTCTGCGTGAGGTCGTTGGTGCCGAAGCTGAAGAACTCCGCGGTCTGGGCGATCTCGTCGGCCGTGAGGGCGCCGCGCGGAATCTCGATCATGGTGCCGACTGCGTAGTGGATCTTCACCTTCTGCTCGGCCATGACCTCCCGGGCCACGCGGTGGACGATCTCCACCTGCAGGTCGAGCTCCTTCTTGAAGCCGACGAGCGGGATCATGACCTCGGGTTTGACCTTGAGGCCCTCCTTCTGGACGAGGGCGGCGGCCTCGAAGACGGCGCGGGACTGCATCTCGGAGATCTCGGGATAGCCGATGCCGAGCCGGCAGCCGCGGAAGCCGAGCATGGGGTTGAACTCGTGGAGCTGGTGGACGCGCGCCTCGATCCGCTCGACGGGCACGCCGATCTTCCTCGCGAGGTCCGCCTGCTGGTCCCGGGCGTGCGGGAGGAACTCGTGAAGCGGCGGATCGAGGAAGCGGATCGTCACCGGGTAGCCCTTGAGGGCGCGGAAGATGCCGGCGAAGTCATCGCGCTGGTAGGGAAGGATCTTGGCGAGGGCGACCCGGCGGGCCTCGACGGACTCGGCAAGGATCATCTCGCGCATGGCGTCGATGCGGTCGCCTTCGAAGAACATGTGCTCGGTGCGGCAGAGGCCGATGCCGCGGGCGCCGAACGCAATGGCGTTCTGGGCCTGCGCGGGCGAGTCGGCGTTGGTCCACACCTGGAGCCTGGTGGCCTGCGAACACCACTTCATGAGCTGCTGGAAGCTCTTGAATTTCTCGGTCTGCCTGGCGGCCGCGTCGTCGTGGAGCAGTCCGGCGATGATCTCGGACGGGGCGGTCTTGATCTGGCCCGCATAAACCTTGCCGGCGGTGCCATCAATCGAGAGATAGTCGCCTTCGTTGAAGATCTGGCCGCCGACCTTGAGGGTCCTAGCGGCGTAATCGATGTCGAGGGCGGCGGCGCCGGCGACGCAGACCTTGCCCATCTGGCGCGCGACGAGGGCGGCGTGTGAGGAGACGCCGCCGCGGGCCGTGAGGATGCCCTCGGCCGCGATCATGCCGCGCAGATCCTCAGGTGAGGTCTCGATCCGGGCGAGCAGCACCTTCTCGCCCTTCTCGGCGGCGGCGACGCAACGCTCGGCGTTGAAATAGACCTTGCCGCAGGCGGCACCCGGGCCGGCGGGCAGGCCGGTGGCGACGGCCACGGCCTTCTTGAGGTCGGCAACCTCGAACACGGGTGCGAGGAGCTGTTCGAGCTGGTCCGCCGGGTTGCGGAGGATGGCGGTCTGCCAGTCGATGAGCTTCTCCTTGACCATGTCGATGGAGAACTTGAGCGCGGCCATGGCGGTGCGTTTGCCATTGCGCGTCTGGAGCATGTAGACCTGCTCGTCCTGGATGGTGAACTCGAAGTCCTGCACGTCCTTGAAATGCTTCTCCAGCGTGGCGCGGATGCGCTCGAGTTCCTTGTAGGCGGCGGGCAGGTGGTTCTTGAGCTGGGCCACCGGCTCGGGCGTGCGCACGCCGGCGACCACGTCCTCGCCCTGGGCGTTCATCAGGAACTCGCCGTAGAACTCCTTGTTGCCGTTGGCGGGATTGCGGGTGAAGGCCACGCCG
>CAJAKX010000362.1 GCA_903940425.1 uncultured Opitutia bacterium
CATCCAGCCTTACTATGTCCCGCGCGATCCTGTCCGCCCGGAACGGGATCTTCTTCCGCCGCGACACATCATTGCGGAGATGTGCCGCCTGGCTGGCCTGCAGGGCGAAATCGCCGTGCGCCCTTATCTCCATCTGACGCCTGAGGAAAAAAGCCGCGGCGCGCTTGTTCCGCGGCAGGTGACGATTCATTCCACCTGCCTGACGGCGTCATTGCCCTATCCCACCAAGGAATGGGGCGTGACACGCCTCGCCGCGGTGGCTCGCGAGCTCTCGCGCGATTTCAAGCTCGTGCAGTTGGGCACCGACGCCGACCCGGCCCTGCCGGTCGACACGGACCTGCGCGGTCGTACAAGCCTGCGCGAAGCGGCGGCGATCCTGGCGGCATCGGAGGTCTTCGTCGGACTGGAAGGGTTTCTCGCCCACCTGGCGCGCGCGGTCGACTGCCCCTCCGTCGTCGTTCTGGGCGGCCGCGCCCGGCCGGAGACCTTCGGCTACGTCTGCAATGTCAATTTCTACCGCGCAGTCGACTGCGCGCCCTGCGGCCTGCGCGATGGTTGTCCCTATGATTTGAAATGCCTCGCGGAGATCCTGCCCGAGACCGTCGCTGCGGCCGTGCGCGAACTGGCGGCGCGTCACCCGCCGCGCCCGCTGCCGGCCGAAACCGCAATACTTCCATGAGCCGATCGGCATCTCCCGACATCTCCGTCGTGATTCCCGTCTACAACCGGGGTCAGGTCATTCGTTACGCGCTGGAGAGTGTGCGCCGCGCCGCCGAGGGACTTTCCGTCGAGGTCATTGTGGTGGATGACGGCTCCGCGCCGCCCGCGGCGGAGTCGATCGCCCGGCTGGGGTTCACACCGGAAAAAATTTTCCGTCAGTCCAATCAGGGTCTGCTGTTCGCGCGTCTCGCCGGTCTGGCCGCCGTTACGGGGCGACACGTGCTGTTCCTCGACTCGGACGACTTGATCAGTCGCGAAAAGCTGCGCTTGCAGATCGCGGCCATGGAGGCCGCGCAGGCCGATGTGAGCTACACTGACACCGCCCGCTGCCTGCTGCAGGGCGACTATGACGCCTTGTCGCTCTCTCTCGATACGCCCTGCCTGGACACGCGGGATTCCGCCGAGTTCTTCATCCGCGTGCAGCCGGCTCCGCATAGCCCCGTTTTCCGGACGGACTATCTGCGGCGGATTGTGGCGGAGGCCTTTTTCCTTCCGTCGCCACTCTACAATCCCGTCGCCGAAATCTGGTTTTATCACAACGCCGCGCCCCGTCCGGCTCGTGTCGTGAAGGTGCCCGGACCGCATACGATCATTGGCCTGCATCCCGGCGTGCGACTCACCAGCCACTGGGAGCGACTGGGTGCCGCCTCGCTGGCGGTCCAGGAGGCCTTCGCCCGCGCCTGTACCGCGGCGCCGGAAGTGGCGCCGGTCCGCCAGTTTGCCGCGGAGAAAGCCTTTGGCGCCTGGCGGCGTCTGCCACGGGGGTTTTCTCCGGAATTTGGCCGGCGTCTGCTCGGAATCTGGCGCCGGCTCAACCGGAACACCGACCTCAGCAGACTCGGCGGCGGCGGATTCCAGATCCTCGCACGTTTGATCGGACCGGTGGGCGCCGCACGCGTGCTCAAGCTTGCCCAGAACCAACCCTATGCACGTGTCCGCACCATGAACGACGAATCCTTTCGTCAGTTGCTGGCCGCGCTGCCTCCACCATGACCCCCGGGCAGCTCCTCTATCTCGTCTGGTACAAACCGACGGAACTCCTGGCCCGCTCGCGGCGGGAGGGCGGTCCAGTCAATCAATGGCGCAACCGCCGGGGGCGCCTCCAAATGGTCGCGGCCGCCAAGCTTCTGCCACCGCTGCCCCCGCCGCCGCCGGACGCGCCCGAAGTGTGCTTCCTCACCGGGCGGCGGTTCTGGTATCAGACGGCGTTCTGCTTCTGGTCGCTGTGCCGGTATGCCGACCGGCCGCTGCGGGCGGCCTTCTACGACGACGGCACGTTTGATGATTCGCTGCGCACGGAGTGCGTCCGTTTGTTTCCGGGTGCGCGTCTTCACGACGCGGGCGCGATCGCGGCGTCGCTCGA
>CAJAKX010000363.1 GCA_903940425.1 uncultured Opitutia bacterium
ACCCCGGGCGCGCCGTTCCTGTACACGATCCCGGCGACCGGCGAACGTCCAATGGAGTTCAGCGTCGACGGCCTGCCCGCGGGGCTGGCGGTGGACGGAACCGACGGCCGCGTCACCGGCGTGCTGAAGACCGCCGGCGAGTACGCCGTGGTGCTGCGTGCCCGCAACGCGCAGGGTCAGGCCGAGAAGAAATTCAAGATCGTCTGCGGGGACCGCATCGCCCTCACGCCGCCGATGGGCTGGAACAGCTGGAACTGCTGGGCCCAGGCCGTCGACCAGGAAAAGGTGCTCCGCTCCGCGCACAGCCTCGTCGCCTCGGGGCTCAGCCAGCACGGCTGGGCCTATGTCAACATCGACGACACGTGGCAGGGCAAGCGGGACGGACCCACCCTCGCGCTGCAGCCCAACGAGAGATTCCCGGACATGAAGAAACTGTGCGCCGACATCCATGCGCTGGGGCTCAGAGTGGGCATCTATTCAAGTCCCTGGATCACCACCTTCGCCGGCTACCCCGGCGGCTCCAGCGATGATGCCAAGGGCGCCTGGGAACGCCTGAGCAATTACGAACCCAACAAACGACTGGGAAGATACTCTTTTACCAGGCAGGACGCCGCGCAATGGGGCGAGTGGGGCATGGATTTCCTCAAATACGACTGGGCTCCCAATGACGTGGAGCACGTCAAGGAGATGTCCCTGGCCTTGCGCGCCACCGGCCGCGACATCGTGTTCAGCCTGTCGTGCTCGACCCCCATGGATCAGGTCACCGAGTTCTCCCGCTGGGCGAACTGCTGGCGCACCACGGGCGATATCTGGGACACGTGGGATCTCCCGGGGCCCTGGCAAAACGGCGTCTCGGAAATCGGCTTCAACCAGGATCCCTGGGTGGCCTTTGGCGGGCCCGGCCACTGGAATGATCCCGACATGCTGGTGATCGGCTATGTCGGTTGGGGACCGCAATTGCACGTCACCCGGCTGACGCCCGCCGAACAATATTCGCACCTCAGTCTGTGGTGCCTCCTGTCCGCGCCACTCCTGATCGGTTGTGACCTGGATCGACTGGATCCCTTCACGCTCAATTTGCTCACCAACGACGAGGTGCTGGCCGTCGACCAGGATGCGCTCGGCCGGTCCGCCCGGCGCGTCGCCACCTCCGGACCCATCGACGTGTTCAGGAAGGAACTCGAGGATGGCGGCATCGCGGTCGGATTCTTCAACCGCGGCGATGCGGTGCACACCATGACCGCCAAGCTCGATCGCCTCGGCTTGGGCGGCCGGCAGCGGGTGCGCGATATCTGGCGCCAGCAGGATCTGCCCGAAGCGCTCAATGAGCTGGCCGTCACGGTGGAGCCGCACGGCGTCAAGTTCTACAAGTTCATGGCCGCCCGCTGAGCGAGGGCCGGGGCGCGAAGAAACAGCGTCTTCTTTTTTGAGGCTCGGCCCAGGCGATCCGCGCCGCGCGATCGCGGGCGGCGTAGTTTGCGATTTCTTCTATTCCAGTGCCGTACGGACCGTGGCCGGAATCCCGTTGATGCGCACGAATTGATCCAGTGCGGTCAGGTCATTCACGTCTGCCTGCTCCATCTGAAAGCCCCGCTTTTTTGCGCGCAGGAGAAAGTCATTGAGCCAATCGAGAAGGACTTCCCGCCGGGGGAGGCCGTCTTTGACCACTGCATGGATGTCGGCGTACAGGGACGTTGCATACTCCTGATAAGTTCTTAATTCAGTCATGGGTTGCCTTGTTTGCTGGATGACGTCGCACCTTACTCCTGCCTTGAATCAGTTGCAGTGACGATGTGCGGCTTCCTTGGGATAGGAGCGCACCTACTGAATGGAATCGCCGGCGGTTGCTCTCGCTTCCTCCCGCAAACGCCGATATACAACCTTGCACGTCTTGATATTTCCCGGGCTGCATCCACCCCTCACCCCGGGCGGGACCGCACCAAGCGGCGCTGGAGCTGGCGGTGCGTGCGTTCCAGGCGGACGCCGCGGCGGTCCGCGCCCAGCATTGATTCCCGCCGCCGGCGCGGTTTGGGTGGAAGGCATCCGTCATGCCCAACGAGTGCGCCTTCTCCGCCGATCGCCGCTACCGCTACACGCTCATCCACCGGTGGGACGAATTGCTGAACCCCGACCATGGCATCGCTTGGATCTGTCTCAACCCCAGCACGGCCGATGAACATCAGCTCGATCCCACCCTGCGCCGCATCCGCGACTTCTCCGCCGCGTGGGGCTACGCGTTTTTCGTCATGCTCAATCTCTTCGCGTGGCGCGCCACCGACCCCGCCGGGATGAAGGCGGCCGTGGATCCGGTGGGGCCCGACAACGATCGCTGGATCGCGCATTGGACCGCTCGTTGCGACCGGATCATGCTCGGCTGGGGCGAGCACGGCGCCCATCTGGACCGCGACCGGCAGGTGCTGGCCGGCCTCAATCCGAAAAAGATCTTCTGCCTTGAACGCAACGCGAGCGGCCAGCCCAGGCATCCGCTCTACGTCGCCCGGAAAGCCGCGCCCCTGCCCTTCGCCTGATGCCCGTGCATCTCATTTTCCCGATGTGGCACAACGGACGTGCCGATTCGGCACCCACGCACCAAGGAAACCACAACCCGTCGCGGCGCGTCTTGGAGCTGAAGAAATCAGGCTCGCCGGATGATCGGGAAGGCCCAACCCTTCCCGCCATCCGACGATTCCTGTCCCCGATGAAATTTCCCGTCCTGCTGCTGCCGGTGGTCCTGCTGCTCGCCGGCTGTTCAACCCTGAGCACCCATGTCGAGCCGAAAACCGACCTCGGCCGGCTGAAGCACATCTACGTCGTTGAAAACCTGAACGACAACCACAACCTTCATCGCCTGATTGTGCGGGAACTGCAGGCCCGCGGCATCCAGGCCGAGAGCGGTCCGCTCACGCTGATCCCGGCCGGCGCGAAGACGTACCTCGTCTACGACGATCACTGGGACTGGGACTTCAAGGATTATCTGATCGGTCTCAGCATCACGTTGCGCGAAACCAGCTCCGACCGCCCGCTGGCCAACGCCTTTTATTTCCGGCCGACCGCCTTCCTGAAGACGCCCCGCTTCATGGTGCAGACCGTCCTCGACGGGCTCTTCAAGCCTAACGCCAAGCCGAGCCCGCAGCCCGTCCTCAGCCCCCCGGAGGAAGAGCCGGAAAAACGCGGGGGGCGCAGGTCCTGACGGCAGGCTCCCGGGGCGCATCCCCTGAGCAGCGGAACCGCGCGGCGACCGCTGTCCTGCAGGGCGGCCCCTTCACCCCCACCGGGCAGGCCTGGGGCGACACGATCCGCTGAGCGGTCCCGCACACCGAGGCCGTGTCGGGGCGGAGGATCACGGGTTCGTCCGGCCTCGCCGGCCGGCGGAGAAGCCGCTGCTTCGGCATGGTCCGCGAATTGCAGGCTCGCCCACCGGGCCCGGAGCCCGCAGAATTTTATGTCTGCGATTTCCCGCATTATTTTCTGTGAACGTCTGCGGCTTTTTTGCGTCATGAAGTTCGAACACTTCGCCCTTAATGTCCCCGATGCGCGCGCCATGAGCCGCTGGTATGTCGAGCACCTCGGCTTCACGGTCGCGCGCCACCGCGAGGACGCGCCCTACACGCATTTCCTCGCTGACGAGACTGGCCGCGTGATCGTCGAGCTCTACTCCAACCCCCAAGCGGCCGTTCCCGACTACGCGGCGCGGCACCCGCTGGTGTTTCATTTCGCCGTCGTGGCCGCGGACGCACGCGCCGAATGCCGCCGTCTGGAAAAGGCCGGCGCCAGGCTTTTCCTCGAGGAGCCGCAACCCGATGGCTCGATGCTCATCATGATGCGCGATCCGTGGGGTGTGCCGATCCAGCTCTGCCAGCGCGCGAAACCGTTTTAGACGCCCGGCCGTCACTCCAGCGCTTCCCACCGCCCCGATGCTGTCCCGAAGTCTCCCGCCACGACCGGCATTCTGGTTGATGTGCCTGCTGGGCTTTGTTCTGGCGGGCGGCAGCACCGCCTCCGCTGGCCCCATGGCGCCGCCGGCCCCCGGACTGCTCTTCTACCTGTCCGGCGAACAGGGTACGACGGCCGACTATTCCGCGGGAGGCACGCCCGCCCCCACTTTCGACGCCGAGGTCACGCGCATCGCTGCCGGCGCCAGAGGCGCGGCCCTGAGCTGCGGCGACCTGCAGCGGCTCGCGTGGCGGGCGCCGGGTAACATCTACGCGCAGCGGGGCACCCTCTCGTTCTTCTGGCGCTCACGCTACCCGGTCGGCCCAACCGAGTTCCCGATCTTCCGCGTGGGCTTCGGCGACCATTCGAGCTGGGACATGGTCTGGCTGCGCATCGACTACAACGGCCACGGTTTCGACGCCTTCGTGACCGACGCCAGTCTCGCCCGCACGCGCGTATCGGTCACGGTGCAACCCTTCCCGCGGCCCGCCGAATGGACGCACCTCGCCCTGTCATGGGACGAGACGCGCGGCATCCGTTTTTATGTGAACGGCCGACTCATTGAGAAAAACGAGACGACGGCCGTTTACAACACCGCCCTCGACCAGTTCGGACCGCATTCGCGCATCATCAGCCCGCACAACGTCCAGAGCGATTACAACTTCGTGCGCGGGGGCGACATTGACGAAATCCGCATCTACGACCGCATGCTCGCGGACGACAACGTCGCCACGCTCGCCAACGGCGACGCGCCCACGGATCTCCCGCCGCTCCCGCCCCGCGACCTCGCCGACGCCCGCTGGCGCGACGAATGGTGGCTGCGCTACGGCTGGAACCGCCCGGACAATCCTCCGCCCTACTACGTCGGCGCCGCGCTCACCGTGCGCAAGGTCGAAATCCACGACGCCTACGATCTGAAACGCTGGTGGTGGAAGGCGTGTGACGGCATCCGGGAGACCACCTGGCCCGGCGTCTACAACCGCTCGCGCCTCCCCGGCCGCAATGACTACTTCCAGCTGCCCGACTGGGATTGTTACGTCGAGTCCGGCAAAGCCATCACCTTCATCATGCCCGACGAGCCGTGGAATCACCTCGAGATTTCCGGCGCCGCCTGGGGCAGGATGGAATTACTCAAGCCGGACGCCGCCAACGAAACCGCCTACCAGGCGACCGCCGAGTCCGTGCTCTTCGAGCGCCCGAAGGGCCAGGAGAAAACCGTGCACCCGCTCGCGGCCGCGATCACTGGCCGGAAGATCCGCTTCACCAATGTCGAGCAGGAGGAGCCGATCGGCGAACTCGTCGCCTACCACGTCGTCCCTGACCGCGAGCCCGCCGGCAGCCCGAAACTCGCCTTCCGGCTCACCGCTCTTCTGCCGGCTGACCATGATCTCGATCCGCTGGTGGCGTTCATCAACGGTCGCTTCGCCCCGGACGAACGGGCGATGCTGGCAGCCCGGCCCGTGGGTTCCAACGTAATCATGGCGAGTCCGGCGTCAGGCGCAGCCTCAGGCATGCTGCCGTTGGTCCACATCCTTGTGCCCGACACGTGGGACAAGATCGACGGCGGTCTCGACGGCATTGCGATCGACCTGCCCCCGCTCCAGGTGAAGCCGACTCACGGTGGTCTCTTCCCGCTAAACATCCAGGTGAAGGATCCGCTCTGGCCGATGCGCGACATGCTCGACTTCACCTTCAGCGTGAAGCCCGGCGAGGCGAAGACGCTGTGGCTCGACCTGCGCGACCGGATTCTCCCCGCAGGAAAAGGCCTTTGGCTCACGGTCGCTGCCGCCGGCCCGGATTTTCAACTGATGTCCCTTTCCGGCGCCGAGGTGCGCCTCGTTTTCAAACCCCGCGAGGCCGCCCTCGCCGAGCACGAGCTCGATCGCTTCACCCAGGCGCGCGACAGCTACGCGATGCTCGTCGAAGAGCATGCGCACAGCCCGGAGTTCAACCTCTGGAACCGCTTCGAGGCCGACCTCACCGACCTGATGCGCGTCAACCCGAACCACGTTCCCGGCCGCAATTACGCCGCGGTCGGCCTGGGCTGGCCGCGCCCGCCTTTCCAGCAGCCCGAACCCCCCGTTCTGCCGTCCGGCAGAATGCCGTTGTGGGCGTTCCGTCAGGTGGAGCTGCTCGGCCGCGTGAAGCGCTTCGTCAACTGGTATATCGACCATCGTCAGGTCGGCTATGGCGATTTCGGCGGCGGCATCTCGGACGACGTGGATCTGCTCAACACCTGGCCCGGCGTCGCGCTCATGGGCTGCGACCCGGACAAGCTGGCCGACTCCCTGCACCGTCTCCTCGAGGCCGCGTTCAGGAACGGCATGTTCACGAACGGCCTGCCGACCATCCAGGCCGACGAACTGCACAGCTACGAGGAAGGCATCGATTGCCTCGCCGCGAACCTGATCCTCGATTACGGAAATCCGCAGCAGATCGAGCGCGCCATGGTCACCGAGCGCGGAGTCGAAGGCATCACGGGGATCAACGCCGCGGGCCACCGCCACATCCGCACGTCCTACTACAACGGCGTCAAGATGGCCACAGATGATCCGTGGGGCTGCGCGAAGGCCTACTCCTACCTTGTGCTGCAGCCCGGCCAGCTGCTGGTCGACTACAACGGCAATCCGGCCGCGAGAAAAGTGCTGCTCGAACTCGCCGACGGACTGCTGGCACACCGCAGGCAGGACGCGGATGGCCGCTACAGCCTGCCCACCGCGATTCATTTCGCGGACGATCGGGATGCCAACTCCACGCGAAGCTATTTTCCCTGGCACGTCTTTTGGGGCGCCTGGAAATGGACCGGCGACCGCAAATATCTCGC
>CAJAKX010000364.1 GCA_903940425.1 uncultured Opitutia bacterium
CGTATTCGCGCACGGGGATCTGCGCCCGGTTCATGATCCATTCGCCAATGCCGGCCACGGGCCGGCCCTTCCATTCACCGGCGGGAATGGCGTAGAGGCCCCAGTGAATGAAGAGGCCGAACTTGGCCTCATGAAACCATGCCAGGCGCTGCTCGCGGGCGGCGTCGGCGGGAGGCGGCACGGGCGGGGGATCGGCGGCGGGGAGTCGCATGGGCGTTGAGATCACGGCACCAAGGAGACCGGCGAGCAAAGCCGCCGGGGCGAGGGCGCGGATGAATTTCATAAAGGCGGCGGGATGGATGATACCGGCAACGCGAAGATGGGCGCATGACCCGCGCCGGACTAGCGCGCAGGGTTGGCCGGACTGTGCTGCAGCGTGGGGCCGTCGACCCAAGCCGCGGGAATCGTCGTGGTCGAGGGAATCTCCGGCACTCCGTACTCGTTGCGGTGGATCTGGGCGATCAGCAGCTCAACGCCCCGCACGCCCAGCAGCCAGGGCTGCAGATCGAGTCCGGCGCAGGGCACCACGTTGACCATGATGTTAAGGCAGCAGAAACCGTGGGTGCGCGGCACGCTGGCGCCGCAGGACTGCATCCACTCGATCGCCTCGGCGAGGTGACAGAGCACCACATCGGGCTTGGCGCTTTCAAACCAGGGGACGAATTCCGGCTTGGTGATCTCCGGAATGATCAGGGGCGGCAGCCAGGAGAAGACATCGTGGTGGTTGTGATAGACCTGAAAGGCCGCCTCCCAGCGGTGGAGCAGTCGTTCATCGTGGTGCCGGTTGAGCACCAGGCCGGGTCGACGATAGCCGAGTTCGTGCAACCGCTGGAGGGTGGTCATCATTGAGCGGTAGTGATCCGAACACACGGAGTGCAGCCCGGGATGCTCGATGATATAGTCGGCATACACGCCGGCACAGCGGGTCCAGTCCAGCTGGGTCAGGTCCGGGCTTTCGCTGGCGGGCAGCAGGAACACGCCGTGAATGCCGCGCGATTGCAGGATGGCGTCGAGCCGCGAGATGGAGATCTCGTTGTGACCGATGACAAAGGGCTCGATCTTGAAGCCCAGCTCGACGGCGCGTTCGCCCGCGCCGCGGGTCAGCTCCCGGTGAAAGCGCGCCGCGTTGACGGGCCGCCGATCGGGCCCGTCGAGATCGATCACGGCGATCACGCCGCGGAAGGTGCCGGAGCGGGAGCGCCGCATCTCGGACATGAGCGCCCCGGCAAGCGGATTGTGGCGGTAGCCGACCTCGCGGGCGGCTTTGAGCACCCGCTCGCGCGTCGCGGCTTTCACGCGCGGGCTGTCCCGCAGCGCTTCCGAGACGGTGGTGTGGGAAAGGCCGAGTGAACGGGCGAGCTCTCTCAGGGAGGGATTGGAGCGCATGGAGTCTTACTGTCAGATGCTTGGCGGATCGCCGCCTTTGGCAAGCCCTGTTTCAGGGTAGGGGTCTCTTCCGCACCACTGGACGCCGTTTCAAAATTCAACGCCACGCTTTGAATTATGAGATGGTCAGGACCGGCTCCTGTCGCCTGAATACCGGTCGTCCCGCCGCCGCCGGACCTTGGAGTACGGAGATCAGATTTTCAACCCCCAACCCCATGAAGGCCCCGCCCCCGCCTGCCGCGCCGTGTTTCCCGCCGGCTGAGGAGGCGACCCGACCCATGTCAAGGCACCTATGAGTGGAATCCATACCATTGATCTCCTGATCATCGCGGCCTACCTCGGCGGCATTCTGTATCTGGGCAAGCGGTCGTCCCACACGACGGGAAGCGAGGAGGGTTTCTTCCTGGCCGGCCGCAAGCTCGGCAAGCTTTACCAGTTCTTCCTCAACTTCGGCAACGCCACCGATGCAAACGGGGCCGTGAGCACGGCGACCCTCGTGTATCAACAGGGCGCCTCGGGGGTGTGGCTCGCCTTCCAGACCATCTTCATGAACCCGTACTACTGGTTCATGAACGTCTGGTTCCGCCGGGTGCGGCTCGTGACGGTGGCCGAACTTTTTGAGGAGCGCCTGAGCAGCCACAACCTCTCGAAAATCTACGCGCTCTACCAAGTCTGCTACGTGTGCCTGTTCATCGGCTGGGGAAATCTGGTCGGGTACAACGTCACCGCCTCGCTCCTGCCCAAGCCCGAGTCGGCCTGGACGGTGGAGGAGCAGCGGCAGGTCGAGCAGTATCGCGAGTTTCGCGGCCTGGAAAAACTGGCCCCCAGCGGCTCCCTGAGCGCCGAACAGAAAACGAGGCTGGTGCAGCTGAACGATCTCTATTCGCGCCACGAGCTGCGCTCCTACATTTCCTACCTCAAGCCGTGGATGTTCTACCTCGGCTTCACCTTGGTTGTCGGCTTCTACCTGTGGATGGGCGGCATGACGGGCACCGCCCGCAACGAGATTTTCCAGGGGGTTCTCATCGTCACCTTTTCAATCCTCCTGATTCCGTTCGGCTTCTCGGCCCTGGGCGGGGTGGGGCCCCTGCGGGAACGGGTGCCGCACGACATGCTGCAGCTGCTGGGCGCGCCCGGCACGGAGGCGGTCAGCTGGTATTCGCTGGTGGCGATCACGCTGGTGAGCATCGTCCAGATCAACGGCATCCAAGGGAACATGGGCGTGAGCGGCTCGGCGAGGAATGAGTATGCGGCGCGCTTCGGCGCCGTCTCGGGCACCTACGCCAAGCGGCTCATGATCATCATGTGGGCCTTCGTTGGATTGATCGGCCTGGGGCTCTATTGGGGCGACCAGAGACTGGCCGAGCCCGACATGCTGTGGGGCCGGCTGTCGCGGCAGTTGCTGGCGCCGGGCCTGTTCGGCCTGATGCTCGCCGGCCTCCTCGCGGCGATGATGTCCAACATCGCCACCAATTCCATGGCGTCCTCCGCGCTGTTCGTGCGCAATGTCTACACCTACCTCGCGCCCGGCCGCACCGACAAGCAGGGCGTCAAGGTCGGCCGCCTCACGATCGTGGTGGTGCTGGTCGCGGGCATGTTCGTCGCCCTGACGATGAACGACGTCGTGAGCTTCATCCGCGTGATGCTGACCGTCAATGCGCCGTGGGGGGCGGCGATCCTGCTGATGTTCTTCTGGCGGAAACTCTCCCGGGCGGCCGTATGGTGGTGCGTGGGCCTCTCGGCCGTGGTGTTTGTCGTGCTGCCGTTTACGGTCCAATTTTCCCACACCCTGAGCACCGACCCGGCGCTAATCGCGTTCACCCAGCCCGCCAAGGTCCGGCCGGTGCCAATGTATTTCGACCGCGTGGTGCACCAGGATCCCTTCGACCTCTCCAGTCCGCTGGTCGGCGGAGGGCGCTTCAACCTGGAGGCTTGGACACTCAGCAAGGCCGGCCTGAACCTCACCCATATGACAGGCCGCGACCTCCAGTCGGTGCAATTCTTCTTCGCCGCGATCTTTCCGTTCATCGTGCTGGCCATCGCCAGCCTGCTCACCCGGCCGCCGCCGCAGGACAAGGTGGACTGGTTCTTCGGTAAAATGAAGACGCCGGTCGGCGCCACACCCGAGTTCGAGGCCGCCGCCATGGAGGAGACGCGACGCAACCCGCACCGCTTCGACCAGACGAAACTCTTCCCGCGCTCCTCGTGGGAATGGACCAAGTGGGACAAGACCGACACGGTCGGCTTCCTCATCTGTCTGGGCGTCTCTGGCGGCATCATCGCCATGTTCTGGTTCCTGTTGCGCCTGGTCGCCGGCGGGTAACCAGCCCCGCAGGCTCGCCGCCCTTGAAAAAGACGGGGGCACGTCGTTCTGCCGCGGGCCACCAATCAAACCCACCTCCGACCTAAACCCCTTCCTTACTATGATCCGCAAAGCTGTCTTGATGAGTGTGAATCCCGGGCAGGAAAAAGAATATGCCCGCCGCCATCAGCCCATCTGGGCTGAACTCGCCGCCGTGCTCAAAGCCCATGGCGTCCACAATTATTCCATCTATCTCGATCCCGCCACCCGCCAGCTCTATGGCTATGTCGAGATCGAGGACGAGGCGCGCTGGCAGGCCATCGCCCAGACCGGGGTCTGCCAGCGTTGGTGGAAGCACATGTGCGACATCATGCCGAGCCACCCGGACAACAGCCCGGTGTCCACGGAACTTGTCGAAGTCTTCCATTTGGATTAGTTGTCCGTACGCTTTCGCCGAAAACATGTCCCTGTTCCTCCCGTCAGCGCGAGGCGGGCGGGATCATCATCACCCCACGGCTGGTGACACCACCTGGCGCCAGCCAGCGTCATTGATTGTCATCGTCCGCCACCCTGTGATGTTCGCGCCTCCGCCCCCGACTTTAACCTGCAAATTCCATGAAGCCTGGCCCGCTCTCTCGTCGTGAATTCGTGAAGAACACCGCGCTGGCCACCGCCGCGCTGAATCTGCCCGCGGTCCTGCGCGCCGCCAACGAGACCCCGGCTCCCGGCGTCGTCCCCGCCGGCCGGGTCATCCTTGGCGACGGAGCCGAGCTGCACTGGCTCGAGGGCCAGGTGCCGGCGGTGGCGAACGGCGCCACGTGGGGCGTGCCCTGGCCGCGGGGCAAATACCCCAAGGACACGGCTTTTGCGCTGGTCACGGCCGCCAACGAGACCGTGCCCGTGCAGAGCTGGCCGCTGGCCTCGTGGCCGGATGGCTCGCTCAAGTGGACCGCTCACGCCGTCGGAGCCGAGACCGGCAAGACGGACAAACTGATTCTTGCCCCGGGCACGCCAGCGGCGCCGGCGAAACCGGTGCAGGTGAGCGAGACGGCGGACACCATCGAGGTCGACACGGGCGTGATCCGCTGCACGGTGGCGAAAAAAGGCGCGGCTGTCATCGCGTCGATCGTGCGCGACGGCCGGGAGATCGTGCGCGACGGCCGGCTGGTCGCCCTGTGTGATGACCGTCCCGCCGAAGACGCCGCGGCCGTAAAGACCGAATCGTTCGTCAGCGAAATCGGTGCGGTCACCGTCGAGCAGCGCGGTCCGGTCCGCGCGGTGGTGAAGATCGCGGGCCGGCATCAGGGCGCGAGCCGGGCCTGGCTGCCGTTCAGCGTCCGCCTCTACTTTTACGCCGGCGGCGACGCGGTGCGGATGATGCACTCCTTCGTCTTTGACGGCGACGAACAGAAGGATTTCATCCGCGGACTCGGCGTGCGCTTCGTCGTGCCGATGCGCGACCCGCTTCATGACCGCCATGTGCGCTTTGTCGGCGAAGGCAGCGGCCTCTGGGCCGAGGCCGTGCGCGGACTCACCGGCCTGCGCCGCGATCCTGACGACCGCAATCCGAACGGCCCGATCAAGAAAGCCCAGCTCGCCGGCGAGGCCTGCCCGCCGGTGAGTACGTTCGACGAGGCGGTGCGCACGCGCCTCGAATACATTCCGGCTTGGGGCGATTGCACGCTATTCCAGTCGGCGGCCAGCGCCTTTGAAATCCGCAAGCGCACCAAACCCGGCTTTGGCTGGATCGGCGTCGACCAGGGCGGACGCGCGGCGGGCGTCGGCTACGTCGGCGGCGCCGCGGGCGGCGGCGTGGTCTTCGGCCTGCGCGACTTCTGGCAGCGCCACCCCACCCAGCTCGACATCCGCGGCGCGCACACCGACGCGGCCGAGGTGACGGTGTGGCTGTGGTCGCCCGAGGCGCCGGCGATGGACCTGCGGTTCTATCACGACGTGATGGGCATGGAGACCTACGAGCGGCAGTACGACGGCGGGCTCGAGATCACCTACGAAGACTACGAGCCGGGCTGGGGCACGCCCCACGGCATCGCGCGCACGAGTGAGATCACGCTCTGGGCGCTGGCCGCCACGCCGTCGCGCGAGCGGATCATCGAGCTGGCCGGCGCCGTGCGCACCCCGCCCCAGCTCACCTGCCCCCCCGCCCACCTTGCCGGGACCAATGTCTTCGGCGGGCTCTGGAGCCTGTCCGACCGCTCGACGCCGGCCAGGGCGACGATCGAAGACCGGCTCGACTGGCAGTTCGACTATTACCGGAGACAGGTCGCGCAGCGCCACTGGTACGGCTTCTGGAACTACGGCGACGTCATGCACACCTACGACCGCGACCGCCACGTGTGGCGCTACGACGTGGGGGGCTTTGCATGGGACAATTCCGAACTCTCGCCGGATCTCTGGCTCTGGTATGCCTACCTGCGCTCTGGTCGCGCCGACATCTTCCGTCTTGCCGAGGCCATGACCCGCCACACCGGTGAGGTGGACGTCTACCATCTCGGCCGGTTCGCCGGCCTTGGCTCGCGCCACAATGTCCAGCATTGGGGCTGCAGCGCCAAGCAGGTGCGCATCAGCACCGCGATCTACCGCCGCTTCTATTACTACCTCACGGCCGACGAACGCGTGGGCGACCTCATGCACGCCCTCGTCGATTGCGACTACAAGCTCACGGAGGTCAGCCCGGGCCGGAAGCTCGCGCACCCGGTGCAGAATCCCCATCCCGCCAGCGTCAGTCTCGGTACCGACTGGGGCTCGTTCTGCGCGGCCTGGTTCACGGAGTGGGAGCGCACGGGCGATACCAAATACCGCGACAAGATGATCGCGGGCATGAAGGCAATCGCCGCCGCGCCGCACGGCTGGTTCACGTCCGGCTGGGGCTACGATCCCAAAACGGGCGTCCTTTATCCCCTTGGCGACCGGATCGTCGTCTCGCACCTCAACGCGGTATTCGGCGCGGTCGAGATCAACGCAGAGATGCTGCAATCGCTTGACGTGCCGGAGTACGAGCGTGCCTGGCTGCAATACTGCGAACTCTACAACGCCAGCCCCGAGGAGCAGGAGAAGGCGCTCGGCACGCGCCTGAGCGGCGCCGGCCTGACGCAGGGACACTCCCGCCTCACGGCCTATGCGGCGTGGCGACGGAAGGACCCGAAGCTCGCCGCCCGGGCCTGGAGCGAGTTTGCCCGCAACTTCATGAAGCCGGACCTCCAGCTCACCCACCTCGAGGGACCGGCGGTCCTCAATCCCGTCGACGAGGCGGCTTGGGTTTCCACCAACGACGCCGCGCAATGGGGCCTTGCCGCCATCCAGAATCTCGCTCTGATTGGCGAGCAGCTCCTGACGCAGAATGGCAGCTAGGCTGACAGCCAGGGCCACGATGAATTCGTGTCCGCGACCCCGGTGCCGACACCGCACGGTGGTTTCGCGAAGTCACCTCATCCTGTTTATGGTGCTGACGGTCCTGCCTGCCGGCTGCTTTCGCGGCCGGACGGCAGGGATCAGCGTGGCGGCCTTGCGCTGCGAACAGGATGCCGATCCGTTCGGCGTGGATGTGCCGCGGCCGCGGCTGGGCTGGACGCTGCAATCCGCGGAACGCGGCCAGATCCAGACGGCGTATCAGGTGCTGGCGGCGTCCGCGCCGGACCGGCTGGCGCGCGACGAAGGCGACCTCTGGGACAGCGGAAAGGTGACTTCCGACGCGACACTGGGCGTTTTGTACGCCGGGCAGGCGCTGCAATCCTCGCAGCAGGTGTTCTGGAAGGTGCGGATGTGGGACCGGCATGGCTCCGCTTCGGCGTGGAGTCCCGTCGCGACCTGGACGATGGGCATGCTCGCGCCGGCCGGCCGGCCTTCGCCCAACGGCTTCGGCCCAGCCGGCTGGGCGGCCCGTTGGATCACCGATCCCGAACTGCTTCACTGGCCGCGGCCGCTCCTCGGCTATCACTCGGAAGAGACGACCGACGCCGAGACCCGGAAGTGGGTGCAACTCGACCTCGGCGCGCCTCGGACGATCGATGCCGTGCGGCTCCACGCCCTGCGGCACACCGTGATCGAGGCGCTGGGCTTTCCCCGCCGGTTCCGACTCGAAGCCTCTGACGACCCGGCCTTTTATGCGTACACGTTGATCGCCGATTGCGGCGACAAGGATTATCCTATTCCATGGGCCGTACACATTGAGCTGCCGGCGCAGGGCGTCACCGCCCGGTACGTGCGCCTGACCGCCACGCGGCTGCGGACCGACGAAGGTCAAGCCTGCCTCGCGTTCAGTCAGATCGAAGTAATCTCGGGCGGTCGCAACATCGCGGTCGGCGCCGCGGTGACCGCCAGCGACAGTTGGGAGCGGGCGCCGTGGGCCGCGGCCGCACTGGTCGACGGCCTCGGCGTGCCGGGTGCGAATCTAGGGGCCAACACCACGCTGCTGCTGCGGCGCGAGTTCACCGTGCGGCCGGGATTACGCCGCGCCCTCGTCAATGTCTGCGGACTCGGCCAGTACGAACTCACGCTCAACGGCGCCCGGGCGGGTGACGGGCTGCTGGCACCGGGCTGGACCGATTATGAAAAGACCTGCCTTTACGACACGTTCGACGTCACTGCGCTGCTGCACTCCGGCGCCAACGCCGCCGGTCTCTGCCTCGCCGGTGGCATGTACAATGTGCAGGAAGGCCGCTTCGTGAAGTTCGTCAGCGCCGACCGGCCGCTCACCGCCCTTGGCCAGCTCCGGCTCGAATATGCCGATGGCACGGTGGAAATCGTGGGCACCGACGGCCGATGGCGCGTCGCGCCCGGCCCGGTCACGTTTGCCAACATCTTCGGCGGGGAGGATTACGATGCGCGCTGCGAACCGCGCGGCTGGAATCAGCCCGGCTTCAACGATTCCCAATGGAGCCGCGCCGCCGAGATCGACGGGCCCGGCGGACAACTGCGGGGCCATTCCTGCGCGGCGCCGCCCATCCACACGTTCGAGGCGTTGCGTCCCGTCGCCGTCCGGATGCTCCGGCCGGGGGTGGCGGTCTACGATCTCGGCCAAAACGCCGCGCTGATGCCGCGGCTCAGGGTGCGCGGCCCGGCGGGGGCGGTCGTGCGGATCATTCCCGCCGAGCTGCTCGCCGAGGATGGCTCCATCGACCGACGCTCCAGCGGCGGGCCGGCGTGGTGGCAATACACGCTGGCCGGCGGCGGCGGGGAAGACTGGTTCCCGAAGTTTTTTTACCACGGCTGCCGCTATCTGCAGGTCGAAAGCACGGCGCCAGCGGGGCAGGAGCTGCCCGTCGTCGAGTCGCTCGAGGGCGTGGTGGTGCACGCCGCGGCGCCGCCGGCCGGCCGGTTCGCCTGTTCAAACGAGCTGTTCAATCGCATTCACACGCTCGTGCGCTGGGCCCAGCGCAGCAACATGATGAGCGTGATGACCGACTGCCCGCACCGGGAGCGGCTCGGCTGGCTCGAGCAGAATCATCTCAACGGCCCGGCGCTCCGCTACGAATTCGACCTGGCCCGGTTGCTGGCGAAGACGGTGAACGACATGGCCGACAGCCAGCTGGACAGCGGCCTCGTGCCCGACATCGCGCCGGAGTACGTCAAATTCTCGGACGGATTCCGCGATTCCCCCGAGTGGGGCAGCGCCTGCGTGCTGGTCCCGTGGCAGCAATACGAGTGGACAGGCGACGTGGAGTTGTTGCGGCGCTCCTATGCGATGATGAAGCGCTACGTGACCTACCTCGGCAGCAAGGCCACCGGTCACATCGTCTCGCATGGGCTGGGCGACTGGTACGACATCGGGCCGCAACCCCCGGGGAGGGCGCAACTCACGCCGGTCGCGCTGACGGCGACGGCTTTTTACTATGACGATACCCGGATTCTCGCCCGGGTGGCGGCGCTGCTGGGCAAGCCGGAGGAAACCCGGCAATACCAGAAACTGGCGGACTCGATCCGCGCGGCCTTCAATCAAACCTTCTTCGATCCGGCGGCAGGTCGCTACGCCACCGGTTCGCAATGCGCCAACGCGATCCCGCTGGTGATGAACCTGGTGGAGCCGACGCGCCGCGCCGGGGTGCTGGCGGCCATCGTCAAGGATGTGCGCGACCGGGGCAACGCCCTGACGGCGGGCGACGTGGGCTACCGCTACCTGTTGCGCGCGCTTGCCGACGGCGGACGTTCCGATGTGATCTTCGAAATGAACAACCAGTCGGACAAGCCCGGCTACGGCTACCAGCTCGCGCAGGGCGCCACGAGCCTGACCGAGGCGTGGAATGCCGACCCGAGATCATCCCAGAATCATTTCATGCTCGGGCAGATCAACGAGTGGTTCTACCATGACCTGGCCGGCATCCAGGGCGACCCGGCGGGACCGGGCTTCAAGAAGATCATCATCAAGCCCGCGATCGTCGGCGACCTGACCTGGGTGAAGGCGGACTACGACTCCGTCCGCGGCCGGATCGTGAGCGCATGGCAGCGCACGGGCACACAATTCACGCTCCAGGTGGCCATCCCGGCCAACACGACCGCCACGATTTACGTGCCGACCCGGAACGCCACCACGGTGCGGGAAGGCCGCCTGGCCGCCGGGCAGAGCGAAGACGTTCGTTTCCTGCGCATGGCCGGCCGTAGCGCGGTCTATGAGGTGGGCTCCGGTAATTACACTTTTACCGCTGGACTGCCGGTGATGGAACCGGCTGATTGAAAATCACGGGATCGGCTGAATCAACAGGAACTATATGTTTCACCCCATGCACCTGTTTCGGTGGCTACCTTGGATCTCGACGGCGACGCCGATGGTCCTGCTCTGCATGGTCACCGCCGGTTCCTCCGGACTGCTCCAAGCGCAGTCGCTCGGCGCGCCGTCGGTCACGCCGAACCGGGTGGACCGGATCGGGCGTCCGCTGCGCTACCGGCCTGACGGCACCGATTTCGTCATCGAGAACGGTGCGGAGTTTTTCAACCGACCGCTCTACGGCGGAAACACGGCCTTCCGCGTCGATGCCGGTGACCGGCCCGAGTTCACGCTCTACCTGCCGGGTCGTGGCGGCAACCTGCGCTTGGGGCTGCGCTCCGCCGCCGGCGCGAAGTGGCTCCCCGAGGCGGCCGGCGTGATCGCGCGTTACCGGCCCGGAGAGATGCTTTATGAAATCCGCGATCCGCTGCTCGGCAGTGACGGCGTGGTGCGCCTCGCGGTGCTGGCGCTGGACCAGACCGACGGATTGATCGTGCGGACCGAGGCGCACGCCGTCGCGGCGGGCGTCGAGCTGGTGTGGGCCTACGGCGGCATCAACGGCCAGCGCGGCCGGCGCGACGGCGACATCGGCACCGAGTCGGTGCCGATCGGCGAGTATTTCCAGCTCCAGTCCGAATTTTGCCGCGACAACCGCTTCGAACTCGCGGACCGCACGTTCACGCTCCACAGCAAAACCGCGACGATCGTCGGCTTGACGCCGGCCGGCGCCGAACTGGCGGTGGCAGACGCGGCGCAGTGGTCGTCATGCGCCGGCCTGCTCGCCTCGGCGGGAAAAGCAGCGGCGCTGCCGGTTGTGACCGGGCGCGTGGCGCTCGCCAGCGAGGCGCCGCTGTTCCTCGCATTGCAGCGCGTGGCCGGAGGCAAGGCCGTGACGGCGGAGGAACTCGACACCTATCGCGCGGTCACCGCCGAACGCCCGGGCATCGGCCGCGGGCCGGCGGTGGTCCCGCTGCGACCCGCCTACCGGAACGAAGAACTGCCGGCGGTGTTCGCGGAGGCGGAGGCCCATTTCGCCGCGCTGCGCAGCCAGGTGGCGGTCGACACGCCCGACCCCTATCTTAACGCCGCCGTCGCCGCGCTCAACGTGGCGGTTGACGCCGTATGGGACGAACCGCAGGGCGCGGTGATGCACGGCGCGATCGCCTGGCGCGCGAAACTGCTCGGCTGGCGCGGGCC
>CAJAKX010000365.1 GCA_903940425.1 uncultured Opitutia bacterium
GGGGGGGGGGGGGGCGATGCTGGGTGCCGTTTGTTGTGCTGGCGTTCGGCTTTGGAGTCCTCACGGAGCAGCGCAATGAGGTCTACCGCAGTGAACTGACACTCTGGGGCGACACGGTGGCAAGACGACCGGACAACGCGCGAGCCCATTGCTCCCTTGGTTTTGCCCTGTCCACAATTCCCGGCAAGTTGCCTCAAGCAGTGTTGGAATATGAGGCGGCGCTCCGCATCAATCCAAATTATTCGGATGCGCACAACGATCTCGGAGTCGCCTTAGTGGGCGCGCCTGGTCGATTAAGCGAGGCGATCCAACACTTTGAGGAGGCGCTGCGGATCAGGCCGGATTATGCCCGGGCTCACTATAACTTGGGAGAGGCCCTCGCTCAGATGGAGCGTATTCCAGAGGCGATCCATGAGTATGAAGTCGCGCTGCGGAGCCAGCCAGAATTTTACGAGGCGCACAGCAATCTTGGTGTGCTCCTCTGCCGCGCTGGAAGGATCGCTGACGGGATCCAGCAGTTAGAGACCGCGTTGCGGATTCAGCCAGATTATGCGAGGGCGTATTTCTATCTGGGCAACGCCTTGGTTCAGGGCGGACGGATTCCAGAGGCAATCCAGCACTATGAGAAGGCCCTCCGAATCCAGCCCAATTTTGCCGAGGCGAGCAACAACCTCGGGATCAGTCTCTGCCGGATCGGACGAACCCTTGAGGGGATAGAGCATATCGAGGCGGCGATCCGGATGCAGCCGGATTTTGTCCAGGCGCATTTTGCCCGGGGAACTGCCCTCTTGCAGACTGGGCGAAAGGACGAGGCGGTTGCGGAGTACAAAAGGGTGCTGCAGTTGCGACCGGACGATCCTTCCGCACTCAAAATGCTAGAATTGATTCAGGCCGCTCATTAATGATCGTACAGTGCGTCGTTGCCTCAACCTGTGGCGGCTGCGCATTGCCTTGGCGGCATCGAGCAGATACACAAACAGGCGCACAAGTTTTGGGCATCAAGGGTCATTTTGTTTCCTCACCTTCGTCGGCAAGAGCCCGAACTGGTTGACGCTACTAACTCGAACCAGCAGCGGGTCCGGAAGTGCAGGTCGGCGATGTGGAGCAATTTCATGGGTCGGGAGCAGACTGCGGAGTCAACTTCCGGTTCCCCGCCAGGCGCCCCTTCGCCGGCTATCCGATCGAAGGACCCAGACGCTGACGGGGACCCGCGGAAAGCACCTGGCCCACCTCCGCCGCTTTGAGCGCGGGCACTTGGGCTTGGTTGGCAAATTCCCGCCAACGGCTCACGGCCGCGCGGACCTGATCGATCACGCTTGTCGCCACCTTTCGGTCGAGCCCCTCGTTGTCGGCCAACTGAAGCAGATGCTCCCCCCCCACGGCGCGCCGTTCGCCCAAGATTGCCATGCCCCGCTCGGGCAACTGCTGCGCGCTGGAAAAGGTTAGGTCGTAGGCCGGTCCAAGCTGCCACTTTCGATCCCGATAAAGAAAACCGTGGTTCTTGCCGTGGTCATCGCGGTTGCTGGCGAGCGTGTTGAACGCCGCCCGCCGGAACGCCCGCCAGACCTCGCCCTCGTCCTGCGTGAGACGTCGGACGACGCGCAGGAAGGTCTCATAGTTCAAGTCGCCTCCGCCGACCTGCAGCATCGCCGCCAGCGTATGGTGATGAATTCGGTCGGCGCCCTCGCGGTCGAAGCGCTTTGCGGCGAAATGCCGCCGAACCTTGTGACCGTGCCTTGTTTCGAGCAGCCGGGTCTCCGGCATTTCCACGCCGGCGGCCCGGGCCATGAGGGCATAGGCCTGCTCCATGGGCCCGTGGGTGCCGTCGGGGCTGGTGTCGAACTTCACTAGCCAGGCGTCATGGGTCGTCGGCACCTCGCCGGCGCCGGCTAGCGTGCGGCCGGAGCCCTTCCGGGGCAGCGCGATGAGCGCCTTGGGCCGGGCGCCGCCCGCGGACGAACCGACGGCCGCCAGCAGGTTCAGGTCGATTTCCCCGACCTGCTCCGCCCGCTCCGCCGCTGCCTGCAGCGCGTCCAGGGAGACCGCGGTCCAGGGGTGCTCCTTCGTTTCCCGAGCCGGCTCATAGGTCAGGGCCCCCATGCCATGCGCACCGACAAACGCGAGCATCGCGAGCGGCGTCACGCTGGATTCGGCGGTTCCCTGCTGGCGAAACCATTCGAGCATCACGCGCCGGCCCCACGCGTCGGGCACCGAATCGTCGAACAAACCCGGCAGCCGGCCGCCGCCGCGGGTCTGCACGCCGGGCCGCAGCGGCAGGGTGAAGGGGGACAGCTCGTGGCCGGAGGTCACGAAAGCGGGTTCATATTCGAAAACGATCTCACCCGCCGGATCCGCGAGCGTGCCGACCTTTTGCCCCAGATAGCGGACCGTGAGCCGGTTCATGCGTGCTTCCGGCTGCCGCGTTTTCGTTCTGGCTTCACCACGTCCTCGAGCTTCAGGCCCGTATAGTCTCGCTCGCGCCCAATGCGATCGAACTCGTCCAGCAGTCCCAACAGGTCGAGCACCTTCAAGAGCCGGAGCAGGGAGATCTTCCCGGTGCGCTCGAAGCGCACATACGTCGCCGCCTTGAGGCCCGACCTTCGGGCGATTTCCGCCTGTGTCCAAGCATGCTGCAGCCGCCGCGCGCGAATCCGCAACGCGAGCTCGGAGGCTATTTCGGGGGCGCTTTTAAGCGATAACATAATGCCTAGTATTTGGACTATAGTGCCATAGTCGATAATATATTATCGTTTATTTACACTTAGAAGGACTCGCTGCACTGAGCCCCAGCCGTGAAATTCTACCGTGCGGGCCGTGGTATCGATGACCACATGGTTCGGCTCCTGGGCATGGAAGTCCACCCCGGGATTGAAGCACCACGCCGGGCCCAGCTGGTGGCACCAGCGCTTGGGATTGTGAGTGTGCCCGGAGAGGACGAGACTTCCCTCCGGTAACTTGAGTACGGCCGCGGCCACCTCAGGATCGCCCACCTCCTGCCCCAAGTCCGAGGACAGCGGCGTCCCCAAGGGCGGCGAATGCACGAGCACCACCGCCGGCTCAGGGCCGGTAACCACCGGAACACCCAACCAAGGGCAGCAAATGAAACGGTGCCCCTGGAAGATTTCCGAAGTACCGTCGACGCGCACGTTAGCACTGGCCGCTTTGCGCAGCCATCCGCCGCGCGCATCGTTGTCGGTTACATATTCCTGGGGCATCCACCAATCATGGTTGCCAGTGCACGCGTACATTCTGCCGGGAAAGGCTTTCAGCCATGAGCGCATCCAGCGACTTTGCTCCCGCAAGCTGACAGGGGCGGTGGGCAGAAAATCAAGGAAGTCGCCGCTGAAACAGCACGCTTCAAAACGCGGAGCCTCCATCGCCAGCCAGTCAAACCAAGGGGTGTGGAAATGCAGGTCGGTGACGTGGAGCAATCGCATGGGAAGGTGTGTGGGGTACCTCGATCGGGGTGAATTTCCGGTCGGTTGACTCCTCTTTGCTTCATACCAGTTTCCTCATACCACCCAATGACTTTTTGGGCGGTTTTCCGAAGACGTGGGCAGCTCCGAAAATGACCCACCTCCTCTGAAAACACATAGGCGAACATCGCGGAAAACGATGGCAAACAAACTGTCACCTTGACCTCGAAATACTGCTGCATCATCGGAGTCATATCAAAGGAGCGAGTAGTGAGAATCGAGCATGCCAGGATGGCAAGCGAGCTGTGGGGTTTCTCCTCGCGCCACCGCCCCCGCTCCTCGATTCTGCGGCCATGCTGCTCTTCCATCGCGATCTGGGCGGCGCGGGCCGGCCACCGCTGGTGATCGTGCACGGCTTCCTCGGATCGTCGCGGAACTGGCAGACGGCGGGCGCCGGCCTGGCGGCCCATTTTCATGTGTTGGCCCTCGATCTGCGCAACCATGGCTGTTCGCCGCATGCGCCGGAGATGACCTACACGGCCATGCTCGCCGATGTGCTGGCGTGGATGGACGCGCAGGGTCTGGCGCGGGCCGCGCTGCTCGGGCACAGCATGGGGGGCAAGCTGGCGATGCGGGTGGCCTGCCGCCACCCGGAACGCGTGGACCGGCTGTTCGTCGTGGACATCGCGCCCAAGGAGTATCCCGGCCGGGCGCAGCGGGCGGAGCTGGCGGCGATGAACGAACTGCGGCTCGACGAACTCCATTCGCGGGCTGAGGCCGAGCTGCGGCTGGAGGCGCGCGTGGACAACCGGGCGATGCGGAAGTTTCTCACCACAAATCTTGAGCGTGACGACGACGGCTGGCGCTGGACTGTGAATCTGCCCGTGCTCACCGCGGCGCTGCCCGACCTAGTGAAGAATCCCCTCGATCCGGCCGACCGCTTTGACGGACCAGCACATTTCATCCTTGGCGGCAGATCCGGCTTTGTGCAGGCCGGGGACCACGCCGCCATCCACCGCCACTTTCCTTCCGTCCGGATCACGGTGATGCCCGATTCGGGCCACAATCCGCACATGGAGGCACGCGCGGCGTTTTTGGCCCTGGTGGCGCAAACGGCGGCGGGCGTTCCTTAACCACTAATGAACACTCATTGGCACTAATCCGGATTAGTGAAGATTAGCGCGGATTAGCGGTTTCCATCTGTTCAGCGCAGGAACTGCTGATAGAACAGTGCCGCCGAGATCGTGAAGCCAATGGCGGTGATGATCTGCCGGACGCGCCGCTGGGGAATCCGCTGGGCATAGTGCGCGCCGAGGAAGTAGCCGGCCATCGCACCGATGGTCATCACGCCGGCCTTGGGCCAGCTGATCAGTCCGGCGAAGATGAAGTAGATGGCGGCCACGAGGTTGATGAGCGAGCCGAGCACGGTCTTCAGCGCGTTCATCTCATGGATGTCCGTCAGGCCGATGAAGCCGAGCGAGGCGAGCATGAGGATGCCGATGCCGGCGCCGAAGTAACCGCCGTAGACCGCGACCAGAAACTGGAAGATCACGGCGATCCAGACGTGCCGGTCATGCGGATGCGGCGTGCCTCCCGGCTTGTCGGCAAACCCCGCGTACCTGCGAAACGCGCCCTGGCCCAGGAACAAGACGGTCGCAAAGAGCAGCAGGAAGGGAACGAGCCGGGCGAAAATCTTTTCGCCGGTGGCCGTCAGCAGCATCGCACCGAGCAGGCCGCCCAGCAGGCTGACGGGCACGAAACGCCGGAGCCAGACGCGCACGGTGCCGAGCTGCCGCCGGTAGCCGTAAAGGCCGCCCGAGGTGCCCAGTACGATGGCCAGGGTGTTGGTGGCGTTGGCGATCACCGAGGGCGTGCGCGCCAGCAGCAGGGCGGGGAAAGTGATGAGCGTGCCGCCGCCGGCCACGGCGTTGATGGCTCCCGCCGCGACCCCGGCGATCATCAGCAGAATCACCTCGGCCCAGGTCATGCGCGGGAACTGTGCGCAGAAGTGGGCCGGAGGCAAAGGGAACTTTGCGGGGTCCGGGCCGAAACCGGTGCGGGACCCAACACGCGTCCAGCCCCTGATGCTATCGCCTCGTCCACAGGCGCAGCGAGGTGAGCAGGAACTCCTCCAGCGCCGCCGATTCGCTCAGGTTGAGGCGGAGCAGGCCGTTGCAGCGTTCGAGTTCATCCACGGCCGCGGTGA
>CAJAKX010000366.1 GCA_903940425.1 uncultured Opitutia bacterium
CCCTTGATGGCGCCATCGACCATGTAGCGGAGGCAGATTCCCAGCACCCGCCCCTGGGCGTCAAACACCGGGCAGCCCAGCGCGTCGGAGAACCAGTCGGTGCTGACCAGCAAAAGTCGCCGTGGTCGTTCGATGATGCCGGTGATGGTGCTCGGCCGCAGCATGGGGGCCCGCTGCATCGCCTCGTTCAGCCGCGACAGATGGTAGTAGTTCCCCAGCAGCATGGCCGCCTCCGGCGCCTCATTCAGGTTGACCCAGGTGAAGGAGTGCTGGCGGGCTGCGGCGTCACTCTCCGGCACGAGCAACGCCAGATCGTGCGCCGCATCCTTCCAAACCACCTTGGCCGGCACCTCCCTGCCGTCAGCCAGCTGCAGCCTCACTGCCTTTAATTCCGTCGTTTTGAGTTCCATGTTCATCCCGCCGGAACCCATCTGCGAACGCAGCGCTTCAAAGACCAGGTGCGGGTCGATCATGCTCAGCGAGGTGACGGTCAAACCGCTCGGCTCGATCATCGTGCCGTTGATGTCGACCTTGTTTTCATGCGGCGGCATGACGCGATCGCCCACCGTGATCTTCATGAACATCGAGAGTTTCACGACCACCACGGCGTCGGCGTACTTTCGGAAAATCAGCCGGCCGGCCGCCGCCTCGGCATCGGACAGGGCCCGGACTTCCGGCGTTGCGGCCAGCGCCAAAGCGGTGCAAACAATCAGGGGGAGAATCGTCAGCTTCATGGCTCGGAGGATGAGAGGTTGATTCCGGTGAAAGATAAGTCGCCGATGGTTTCTTGCGCCAGCATCCACGACGGTGACTGTTGCGCAAGAACTTGCCGCATCGCCAGGACTACGCCGGAAGTGGGCTGGGCTGTACGGCGGCGGCATACCGGTCGATGATGCCGTCAAAGCTCCCGTTGCTGAAGAACACCACCACGCGGGGCGTGTCCGGTGGCGGCAAAGTCTCTCCCATCAGCCGGTCGCAGAGCGCCTGGTTGCTCGAGAACCAATGGGCATCCACGCCCTGGGTTTCCAGCTGCTGGGCGACCGCCTCGGCGTCGAACCGCTCGTCCTCGGTGAGCAGGCCGCCCCGGCTCACGGCGCCGAGATAAACCTCGTCGGCCTGCGCGAGGGCGCGGGCGAAACCGTTCTGCAGGATCCGCGTGCGGGCCGTGTTGCTGCGCGGTTCGAACACGGCCGCCAGCCGCGCTCCGGGATACCGGGCGCGCAGCGCACCCAGCGTCTCGGCCAGCGCGGTCGGATGATGGCCGAAATCCTCGATCACGGTCAGGGCGGGCGTCTGGGCGCGCACTTCCTGCCGGCGGCGGACGGCCCGGAAGCGCGCCAGCGCGTCGAGGCGCAGCGCCGTGGGATGGCCCGGATTGAGCGCCAGGCCGGCGGCGCAGGCGGCCATCGCGGCGTTGCGGGCGTTGTAGATGCCGGACAGCGACCAGCGCACCTCCGACCAAGGCGCCCCGCGCCACTGCAGTTTAAAGGCCGCGCCCGCGGCGTCTTCGGCGAAGTCCGTGATGCGCAGGTCGTTGGTCTCGCCGGTGCCCACGCGCACGACCCGTGTCCACGGCAGCGGACCGAGGGCGCGCAGGTTGGTGTCGTCGCCGTTCATCACCACAAAACCGTTGTGCGGCACGAGGCGCGTAAAGTGGACGAAGGTCCGTTTGTAGTCCTCGAGGTCGCGAAAAATGTCCGCATGGTCGAATTCGAGGTTGTTGAGCACCGCGATGTGCGGCGCGTAGTGGATGAACTTGCTGCGCTTGTCGAAGAACGCGCTGTCGTACTCGTCGCCCTCGATCACGAACGGGTCGGCCGCCGCGCCGAGGTGGCTGCCGGTCGGCGGATCCTGCGGCACGCCGCCGATGAGAAAACCCGGGTCGCGGCCGTTCTCGCGCAGGAGAAACGCGGCGAGCGCGGTCGTGGTCGTCTTGCCGTGCGTGCCGGCCACGACGAGGTTGCGCCGGGTTCTGAGCACTAATTCGTGCAGCAGGGCGGGCAGCGAGGTGAACGGCAGCGTGCGGGTGTCGAGCAGCCACTCGATCTCGGGGTGGCCGCGGGACAGGGCGTTGCCGATGACCACCAGATCGGGCGCCAGTTTTTCAAGCCGGGCGGGATCGTAGCCCTCGTGAACGGTGATGCCCGCCGCGGCGAGCACGGTGCTCATCGGGGGGTAGACGCCGCGGTCGGAGCCCAGCACCTCGTGCCCGGTGGCGCGCGCGAGCAGTGCGGCATTGCCCATCGCCGTCCCGCAGATGCCCATGAAGTAAATACGCATTTTAGTCTCAATAAGCCTTAAGTACTTTCTACTATGAAAACCAGCCATTCTGACTGGGTTCCAGTCTCAATAATATGCCCAAATTGGCCCACTTTCCCCACTCTATGGTATAAAAGAGGTGGTATAAAATGGTATAAGAATTCGGGCGTAAAAACCGCACCCCTCCCGTGTCCTTGACCGGATCTCTCGTCGTCATACCCATGGCGATTATCGTGCATAAAACCGCCCCATGGGGAAGCGCCTTTTGCCGCCGCGATCCTCGCCCAGACGCCTTCGCCGAGGCTCCCTTCTGCCTTCCTGCCGGGACCCAAATCCTGCCGGAGCCAAACCGGCCTTTCAGTTCAGCCCATGCAGGTCTTCGCCCGCAGCAAACCGCCGCACCTGATCACACGGTATCCGCTTGTGGCGTATGCCCGGGAGCGGTCGGAGAATCTCCCGGACGATGAGCCGGTAGATGGTGGGTTTGCTGACGCCGAGAGCGATCGCCGACTCCTCCACGGAATAGGTCAGCCGTTCGATCGGGTTGGGTTTGGGGTCGGAGTTCATGGGATGATTGATCAGATGTTGAGTGTGGATTGGCGCGGTTCAAACCGCCACTTTCCTGCGGCGGTGCTTTCGGAAAATCGTCACAACGGATGCGTTGCTCAGCGTCATGCCGGTTCAATCGTTATCCGGCGCACCCGCGGGCCGGGCTGCTGTTCGATGCTCATGGCTGTTCAGCCGACTGTTACGGCCATGCGCGGCTGTGGTCCGATATGGGACTTAAGCGAGTCGCTGGGTGCCTCATCGTGCCGGGCTGCGCGCTCAGCCATTTCCATGGCGAGCAGGCGGTCGGCCGGCCGCATCATTGCCTCGCGGGCCTCCGATTTGGACGAGGTGAAAATCACCTGGCTTTCCCGGAAGCGCGAATTGGACACATACGCCTGCTTCAGGTTGCCCGCGGCAATGCCCTCGTCGCCCATGAGCAGGATGCCCCGGTCCACGGTCTTGCCCTGGGCGGCATGCGAGGTCGTGGCATAGCCGTGGGCAAACTGGCGGAACCAGTACGGCAGGTTGCGGCCATCCTTGAGCGCAATGTTCCCGTCTTCCCGGAATCCGGCGACTTCGACCAAATCGCCATTGCGCAGTTCGGCTGCCTTGAGGTTGGCCCGGACCAGCAGCCGGTCGCCCACGGCCACGGGCATCTCCCGGGCGAACCCCACCTCGAAGCCGCTCGCGCGGCGCGGGTCCAGCCGCCGCTCGTTTCCATCGCCATCCCGCAGCACCAATAGCCGGGCTTCGCCTCGCACGACGGTCACCGTGTCGAACTTCTTGAAGATGCCGTAGGGCCGGTGAAACGTGAGCACATCACCCGCCTGGTAGTTCTGGATTCGGCGGCGTTCCTCCTGCGTCCATTTCAAGGGATCGACCGCAGTGACCGGCCGCTCCTCGCGGGACAGGAGACCGGCCAGCTTCAGTTGCTCGCGGACAGCCGCCGTGAATTCACGGATTTCCGACCAGACTGGCGAGATCGCCAGGCAGCTCTTCCCGCTGCGCACGGTCTTCACATAGTCCCCAGCCGCCTCATGCCAGAGGCTTCCGAAGGCGCCTACTTCTTGGACTGCTCCCAGGCGGTTGAGTTGATTGAATGCGCCGAAGGCATCGCCCCGGGCCAGCAGAGCCACGGCCTTCCGATAACCGGGATCCCGTTGCCGGCGGATCTCGGTCAGCCGGAACACTGGCACGCGCGCATACCGCTGGAGGCACCGCAGTGCATCGCCTGCCTCGACTGAGGTATGCTGCTTGGTGTCCCCCACAAACAGGATCCGGTTGCCGTTGCGGGCGGCCAGCCGGCAGAGGTCGCGCATCTCCCTCACCGAGATAAGCCCCGCCTCATCCACCAAAAACGTACGGCCGCGCGTGGCCCGCTGCAACGACTCGTTTACCAGCAGTTTCTGCAATGTATCAGCGTCCGCTGCCAGTTCTTGGCGCAACACGTCGGCGGCGCCCGCTGAGGGCGCGCAGCCGAACACCCGGCCGCCGGCCCGCTCGATTCCTGCCACGACGGCCTTAAGGCAGGTGGTTTTTCCGGTGCCGGCATCGCCTTGGAGGATCGCCACGCCTGAGTGGGTCTCGAGCAGGTTCGTGACGGCCTTGGCCTGATCCTGGCCCAATCCAGCCAAGGCCGGGCGCCGGCCCAACGGTCCGTAGGACTTTAGCAGGCTATTCGCCCAACCCGTGAACTCCTCCTCGGCCTGCATGGCGTCGCGGGACGCGATTTGCTCGCCGGAACGGATCAATTCGCCGGCCCGCTCCCGCGCGCCCACCGCCCGCCTTAGCCCATCAAGTGACACCTGCCCGCGGCCCGCGATCAGCGCCTCCCGAAGCAGGAGCCGGTCATCGACGACCGACTTCCTTTCGTAAACATGCGCCATCGCCGAGGCGACGGCCTCGGAAGCGCTCATCGAAGGAAAGCTGGCGG
>CAJAKX010000367.1 GCA_903940425.1 uncultured Opitutia bacterium
GGCCACCCTGCACAACTCCGAAACCAAAGCGGTGAGTGGCACGTTGCACGGAACGTTCGGCGAAGCGGAGTTCGAGATCCCGGTGACGCTGGAGGCTTCGGCCGACAAGGCCGTGAAGATCGATCCAGCCACGGCGCCGGCGCTGCACCTGGTGCATCCGAAGTTGTGGTGGCCGGCCGGATATGGAGAGGCCGATTTGTACAAGGTGACCCTCTGGTTCGATACGGCGGATCAGAAGACGTCGGACCAAAAGTCCTTCCAGGCCGGGGTGCGGCAATTCACCTATGCCGCGAGCGACAAGGAAATCCGGATTTTCATCAACGGCCGGCGGCTGATTGCGCGAGGCGGCAACTGGGGGTTTCCGGAATCCATGCTGCGCTACCGGGCGCGCGAATACGATGCAGCCGTCCGCTACCACCGGGAACAGAATTTCAACATGATCCGCAATTGGGTGGGGCAGACGGGCGACGACGAGTTTTATGACGCGTGCGACCGCCACGGGATCGTGGTCTGGCAGGATTTCTGGCTGGCCAATCCCTGGGACGGCCCGAATCCCGGTGATAACGATCTTTTTCTGCGCAATGCCCGGGATTTCATGATGCGGATTCGCAACCATCCTTCCGTGGGGATCTATTGCGGCCGCAATGAAGGCGTTCCTCCGCAGCCGATAGATGATGGGCTCAGACGCCTGGTGGCGGAACTGCATCCTCCCCTGTACTACGTTTCGAGCTCGAATGGCGGCCCGGTCGGCGGGGGCGGGCCGTACCGCGCCATGTCGCAAAAGTTCTATTTCCAGCGTCTGGCAACCAAGAAGCTTCACACCGAGCTGGGGGCGCCCACCATTGTCACTTGGGACAGTCTGAACCAGATGATGCCGGCGGCGGGACGCTGGCCGCAAGGGGCCATCTGGGGGCTTCACGACTTCACCATGAAGGGCGCCCAGGGTGGGTCTGCCTTCCGAGACTTGATCCAGAAAAACTATGGCGGCGCCGATAATGCCGCCGAATGGATCGAGCTGGCGCAGTTTATCAATTATGACAGCTACCGCGCCATGTTCGAAGCCCAAGGCAGGAATCGGATGGGTTTGTTGCTTTGGATGAGCCATCCGGCCTGGCCCTCGATGGTCTGGCAGACCTACGATTATTATCTGGATCCGACCGCCGCCTACTTTGGCGCCAAGAAAGGTTCCGAGCCGCTGCACATCCAGTGGAATGCCGCCACCGACAAGGTCGAAGTGGTAAACTACAGCGCCGGCAATGCGACCGGATTGGCGGCCCATGCCGAATTGCTGAACCTGGATGGCTCGCGGCAGTGGGGAAAAACCGCCACGCTCGACAGCAGCGAAGACAGCTTGGTGGAGGCCATCTCCCTGGAGTTCCCGGCCAGCTTGACCCCAGTCCATTTTATCCGGCTGACCCTGCGGCAAGGGGAAAAAACGGTTTCCGAAAACTTCTACTGGCGCGGCGTGGAGGAAAACAATTTCCAGGCATTGCGGAAGCTGCCGAAAGTCGACCTGGAAGCGGTAACCCGGACCTCTCGACAAGGAGGCCGCTGGTTCGTGACCACCGAATTGCATAACGTTTCCCATGAGCCGGCGCTGTTGGTACAGGTGAAGGCGGTGCGCGAAAAAAGCGGTGACCGCATCTTGCCGGCTATCTATAGCGACAATTTTGTGGCGCTGATGCCGGGAGAACGGCGGACCATTCAAATCGAGTTGGAGGATGCCGACACGCGGGGCGAACGGCCACGGATTGCGTTCGAAGGCTTCAATCTTGGCAAGGTGGCGGCAAAATAGCAGGAATCCCGCCGCGCCGCCCGGCGATTCCCCCTCCGGCCACCTGGCCAACTGCCAACGCGTCAACTGGGCGATCCGACAGACACGGCGCTGGGCTTTCGAGGCAAATCCGCTACACTCCTCTTACACTGCACTCATTTTCAGAGTGGAGGCGCGGGCCGGTTCACGAGCGCAGCGAGTTGCCTGTCATCGAACCGGCGCCACGACAGGGCGGGGGAAAGTGGTTGCACATGGTAGCCTTTAGGAGCGAACGGTAGCATCCGGTAGCAAAGCGTGCTACACTCTGCCACACTGGTTGCTGAGGCGGACAGAGGGGCAAACTCTTTTGGCAACACACCTTGGTTTGAATGGTTGCCTGGATCAGCGAGCAGTGTTTCGTGGTTCCATGAACCGGCTGCGACTACCATTATTCATGCTCACCTTCCTCATGCCGTTGGGCGCCGCGCCGGCGGCTACAAGCAAAGCCCCCATCCGGCTTCCTGTCGTTCTCGCCACCGACATCGGTACCGACATTGATGACACTTGGGCCTTGGCCATGATTCTGCGCTCGCCGGAACTTGATCTGAAACTGGTGCTGACCGAAACGGGGGATCCGCGGTATCGCGCCGCGGTGGCCGCGAAATTCCTGGAAGCGGCCGGGCGCACGGATGTTCCCATCGGCCTTGGAGACGAGCAAGGGACCATGCCGGAAAACGTCAAGAACCAGGCGCCCTGGGTGGCCGGCTACGATCTGGCGAATTATCCCGGACGGATTCATCACGACGGAGTTTCGGCTTTGATCGACCTTGTAGAGAATTCCCGCGACCGTATCACAGTCATCGCCACCGGCCCGGTTCCCAATCTGGCCCGTGCGCTGGAGAAAGACCCGAAGCTAGCGGCAAAATGCCGGCTGGTCGGAATGTTCGGGAGCTTTGATGTTGGCTACGGTTCCGGACCTCCCTCGGCTGAGGCCAACGTAAGGCTGGCGCCCGCCGCGTTGCGCAAAGTGCTTTCCGCTCCCTGGCAGGATATTCTTTTGACCCCGCTCGACACCTGCGGCCTGGTCAGTTTGAGCGGAGAGAAATACCGCGCGATCTGGGCTTCCACGAACGACCCCGTGTTGCGGGCACTGGTTGAGAATTACTGCATTTTTGCGCAGCGGGTCGATTGGGTGCACTGCGATTTCTTCGCCACCCGTTCGACTGTGCTTTTCGATTGTGTGGCCGTTTACCTGGCGTACTCCGAGGAGCTGGTGGAAACGGAGACCGTGGAGTTCGACATCACCGATGACGGCTTCACCCGCCGCTCTGCGCACGGGCCGTTCAAAACCCGGGTGGCCCTGCGCTGGAAAAATCTCCCCGCATTTGAAGACCATTTGGTTGAACGATTGACGACCCGGTGACGTTCCTGACGAATTGATCAACCAAACCAGCCCTGCTCGGAACATCACGACCGGCGCTCGTGGTGTTGAGCCTGATCCCGCAGCGTCCCCCGCCGGTCTAGGCTACCGCCGGTGCCTTGCGCGGCCGGCGGAAAAGCCAGAGAGCCAGGAACACCACGGTCAGGATGACGGGCAGGACGGCCACACGGCCCAGGGTCGCCAGGCCGGCGGCGGCCTGGATCTTCAGCCACAGTTGCCCCAGCTCGCCACCGGCGGGCGCCGCCGAGAGAGCGGCGACCGTCTGGCCGGCCGGCACGCGGGCGTCGATGCCCCGGTCATAGAAACGACCCATGACCGGCAGGACGAAACTCACGCTCAGCATTCCGGAACCGCCCATGATCGCCAACCCCAAGGCGCCCGTCTTGGGGAAATTCTCACTGACGTAGCCCAACATCGTCGGCCAAAAGAAACATACGCCCAGCGCGAAGACCGTGGCGGAGACGAAC
>CAJAKX010000368.1 GCA_903940425.1 uncultured Opitutia bacterium
CGAGATGAACGCGATTTCGTGCGGCGGACGCCCGATGGCCGTCAGGGCGCGGTAGATCGCCGTCACCACCCCGTAATCGCCACAGCCGGGACACCAGATCGGCTTCAGGCTGCTGCGATAATCCTTGGCGGTGAAAACCTCCCGACTCAGCGGACATTCGACGCTCATGACGTGGCCTCGGTTTTTGCGACGGGGTTGCGGAGTGGCGGGTGGTTCAGGGCCGTGCGAGTTTCCGGATTGCACCCAGCACTTCATCCGGGGTGATAGGATTGGCGCCGCTCTTGGCCAGTGACTGGAATTCAGGCGGGACCGGCACCCACATGCGGATGATGCGGTAAAGCTGCCCCTGGTGGGATTGCTCGATGACAAGACATTTGCGCAGCGAAGCGAAAAACTCCCGGTAGATCTCCCCGGCCACCGGATAAAGCAGCTTCGGGATCAGCAGCTTGACCTTGAGATTCTCGGCTTGGGCCAACTGCAAGGCTTCCAGGGCGACCCCGGCCACGCTGCCCCAGCTGATGAATCCCACGGTGGCCTCCGGGTCTCCCGCCACCACGAACAAATCGCGGCGCCGCTGCAACGGCTCCAGTTTCTTAAGTCGTTTGTCGTTCATCCGGGCGTGCATCTCGCCGTTGGCCGTCGGGGCGCCCCGCTCATCGTGCTCGATGCCAGCGGCCAGGTAATTGCCGCCTTTCATGCCGGGGCGGCTGAGGGGACTGATGCCGGATTCGGTGAAACGGAACCGGACGTAGGGCTCCAGATCCTTCTCCGTCGGGGCCAGTCGCTCGATCAGCCGGAACCGGGATGTGTCGATCGGATTCACGATCTCCTTGCGCTGCGCGATCTCCTGGTCCGAGAGGACGATGACCGGAGTCTGGTAATACTCCGCCATGTTGAAGGCCTCAACGGTGACGCCGAAGGTGTCCTCGACGCTGATGGGCGCCAGCACCGGCCGGACGGTGTCGCCATGCGCCGAGAAGGCCGCGGCGAACAAATCCGCCTGCTCGGGCTTGGTCGGCATGCCGGTGGAGGGCCCGCCGCGCTGGACATCCACACACACCAGCGGCAGCTCGGCGACACTGGCGAGGCCCAGCACCTCGGCCTTGAGTGAAAGCCCGGGACCGGAGGTGGCGGTCATGGCCTTGACCCCGGCGAACGAGGCGCCCACCGCCGCGGCGATGCCGGCGATCTCATCCTCCGCCTGCAGCAGCGAGCCGCCGTGTTTCCAGATCTCCCGGCCCAGATGGTGCATGATTTCGGAGGCCGGCGTGATCGGGTAACCGCCGAAAAATTTGCAGCCGGCGAAGAGCGCGGCCGCGGCACAGATGTCATTGCCGTCGGTCAGGATCTTGCGTTGGCCGTCCGATTGCGGGGGACTAAGCCGCCGGTCTTGTTTGAGCGGGTTTTTTTCCGCGTAGTCCAGCCCGGCGGCAAAGGCGCGTTCGTTGCCCTGCAAGACGGCCTCGCCTTTTCGGGCGAATTTCTTGCGGATGCCCTCAAGGATGCTCTGGCGGGCCAGGCCGAACCAGCCGGCCAGCAGACCCAGCACCACGTTGTTCTTCGCCAGAAGGACTCCCGCCGCCTGCATGGCCATGTCTTCCATCGGCACGGGCAGGACCGCGGCAGGCGTCACGCCCCGCAGGGGAAGCTGGGCCGGTTCCACCCCGGTCTTGCGCTCGTAGATGACGATGGTGCCGCCGCCGACCGGCAGTTCGCCGCCGAATTTCAGGAAATCCTCCCAATTCAGGACGACCGCCACGTCCAGCGTGCCCCCAGGATTCAACACCGGCCGGGTGGACACCCGCAGACGGCACGATGACTCGCCCCCGCGGATCTGGGAACCGAAGCTTTTGGTCAGAATGGCGAAGTAGCCTTCCTGGGCCGCCGCGCCGATCAGCGATTCACCCGCGGACACAATTCCGTCACCGCCGGAGCCGGCCATGCCGATGATCAAGTCGTCTACCATAGATGATTAATGCGGGATTATCCTGATGGATCCAATGAAAGCATGCAGAAGCTCTGCTGCAATCACGGCGGAAACCATCGGAGCAAGGCGCTCGCGGGGAAAAAATCAAGATAACGCTTCAACGGGGGTTCCGCCAGCCGCCGCGGAACACCCCGGCCCGGGCGGCGTGCTCCTTTTCCAGGCTGCCGCAGACAAGATCGCACAGTTGGAAGATGGTCGGATCAGCGATGGCATAGAATACCTGCAGGCCTTCTTTGCGGCGTTTGAGCAGGTGCGCATCGGTCAACGTCTGCAGGTGACGCGACACGTTGGCCTGCGTGCCGCCCGTCAATTCAACGAGCGTGTGCACGTTCTTCTCGCTGGCGGACAGGGCCTGCAGCAGGCGCAGGCGCATCGGCTCGGCCAGCACGGCGAACCGGCGTGACACCAGTTCCAGCGCCTCGTCGGAGAGTGGGGAGGATTTCATCAGTGGGCAGGGTAGTAAAGAGAGGCTTGACATGGATTCAACTATATGAGTATATGCGCATACAACTAAACAAGAGTCAAGCCGCTTTTCCGTGAAAACCGAAGCCTATATCCGCATCCTCGCCGGCACCCTCGTGCTGGTCAGCGTCGCCCTGGCGCACTTTGTCAATGCCTGGTGGCTGCTGCTCGCCGTGTTCATCGGGGTCAACCTCATCCAGTCGGTCTTCACCGGCTTCTGCCCGGCCGAGATCATCCTCCACAAGCTGGGGCTGGGGGACGGGGCCTGCGCGATGAGGACGGAGAAGCCGTCATGAACCATCCCGATTCCCGTATTTCCACCCTTCTGCTCGCCGGCGCGCTGCTCACGGCGTGCTCCAGCCACCGCACCCCCGAAGCTGCCGGCCACCTGCCGTCTGCCGCCGTGCGGATGGCGATAGTCCGGATTGAAGACCTGCCGGGGTTCACCGAGGTCGCCGGTACGGTGCGTCCGGTGCAGCACGCCATGATCGCCGCCAAGGTCATGGGGGCCATTGAAGAACTGCCGGTCACCCTGGGCCAGCGTGTCAGGGCGGGCGACCTGCTCGCGAAGATCAGCGCGGGTGAAATTTCCGCCCGCATGCTGCAGGCGCAGTCACAGCTCAATCAGGCCCGGCGCGACCTCGAGCGCGAGCGCAGTCTCCTTGCCAAGGGCGCCAGCACCCCCGACATGGTTAAAAGCATGGAGGATCGGTTCGCCATGACCGAGGCCATGGTGAGTGAAGCCGAGGTCATGCTCGGCTATACGACGATTCTGGCACCCTTTGACGGTGTGGTGGCCCGCCGGCCAGCCAACGCCGGCGACCTCGCCCTGCCTGGCATGCCCTTGCTTGAGATCGAAGGCGCCGGCGACTTTCAGGTCGAAGCCGGCATCCCTGACTCCCTGGCCGCCCGGTTTGCAGTCGGCGCCCCGCTCACCGTGGAGATCCCCGCGACTGGCGCCAGTTTTGAAGGCCGGCTCGTCGAACTTTCCTCCGCGGCCGACCCGCTGACCCACACCGTGCCAGCCAAGCTGTCCGTGCCCGCGACCGCTGTGGTCCGCTCGGGTCAGTTCGCCCGCGTGCAGGTGCCGGGCGCACCAGTGCGTGCGCTGCTCGTGCCGGCCGCGGCGGTGACCATGTTCGGGCAAATGGAGCGGGTGTTTGTGGTGGAAGACGGCCGGGCCGCGCTGCGTCTCGTCAAAACTGGCGCCGTCCGTGGCGACCGGGTGGAGATTCTTGCCGGTCTCACTGATGGCGACCGCTTCGTGGTGGATCCACCCGCCGGCCTGCGGGAAGGCCAGTCGCTAAAAATCCAGCCATGAGCGCCACCCGCCTCTCGCCGTTCCCGGATCCGGCGAAATACGGCTTTGCCGGACGCATGGCCGCGCTCTTCATCGATTCGAAGCTGACACCCATCCTCGTCGCCGCCGCGCTACTGCTTGGCCTCTTCGCGGTGCTCATGCTGCCGCGCGAGGAGGAGCCGCAGATCAAGGTGCCCATGATCGATGTCATGGTCACCATGCCCGGCGCCGATGCGCGCGACGTGGAGAACCGCGTCACCCGTCCCATGGAGAAGCTGCTCTGGGAGATTCCTGGCGTGGAATACATCTATTCCACCGCGAGTCCGGGCGGCGACCTCACCATCGTCCGTTTCAAGGTGGGGGAGGATCTCGAGCAGAGCCTGGTGAGGCTCAACCAGAAGCTGCAGACCAATTTCGACCGCATCCCGCTCGGCGTCAGCTTCCCGCTCATCAAGCCGCGCACGATCGACGACGTGCCGATCCTCGCGCTGACGTTCCACAGCGAGCGCTACGACCACGCTATGCTGCGGCGCATCGCCGCGCAGGTGGACGACGCCATCAAGTCCATCCCCCAGGTCGCCGAGACCACCCTCATCGGCGGCAGCCGCCGCCAGATCCGCGTGCAGCTCGATCCGCAGCGGCTGGCTTCGCGCAACCTCAGCGCCGCCAGCCTCGGGGCGATGCTCCAGCAGGCCAACGCGCAGACGCACACCGGGGCACAGGAATTCGCCAACCAGGAGACGCTCCTGCAAACCGGCACCTTTTTCCGCGATGCGCGCGACGTTGGCAGCGTGGTCGTCGGCGTGTTCGACGGCCGGCCGGTCTACCTGCGTGATGTCGCCGTGATCATCGATGGCCCCGGGGAACCGGCCAACTATGTGCTCCATGGCCTGGGTGGCGCATCGGCGGCAGCCGAGCAGCCCGCCGTCACGCTCAGCGTCGCCAAACGCCCCGGAGCCAACGCCGTCGCCGTCGTGGCGGCCGTGCTCCGGAAGGTCGACCGGCTCAAGGGCACGCTCATCCCGGCCGACATTGGCGTGACCATCACCCGCGACTACGGTGCCACCGCCAGCGAAAAGTCCAACGAACTCCTTTTCCACATGGCGCTCGCGATCTTTGGCGTCGCGATCCTCATCCTGCTTTTCCTCGGCTGGCGCGAGTCGCTCGTCGTGCTGCTGGCCATTCCCGTGACGCTCGGGCTCACGCTGCTCGTCTTCTATCTTTACGGTTACACGCTCAACCGCATCACGCTCTTTGCGCTGATCTTCTCGATCGGCATCCTGGTGGACGACGCGATCGTGGTCATCGAGAACATCGTGCGGCACATGGGCCTGCCGGGCTGCCGGCGCAAGCGGCTCATCCAGGTCGCCATCGAGGCGGTCGACGAGGTCGGCAATCCGACGATCCTCGCCACTTGGGCCGTGATCGCCGCCGTGCTGCCGATGGCGTTCGTCAGCGGTCTGATGGGCCCGTACATGCGGCCGATCCCGGTCGGCGCGACCGCCGCCATGCTCTTCTCACTGCTCGTGGCCTTCGCGGTCACGCCGTGGGCCGCGCTCAAGATGCTGCGCGGCCATGCCCGGCCGGCCGGCCCGGCCGCCGAATTTGTCGACGTTTCGCCGGCCGAGGATGAAGACGCCGGCGACGGGCACGCCCCGGAGACGGGGCTCACGCGCCTCTACCGGCGCATCATGGGGCCGATGATCGCCCGCCGCGCGTGGTGCTGGGGTTTCCTCGCGGTCGTGGCCGGTCTCGCGGCCGGCTCGCTGGGCCTCGTCGGTCTTGGCGTGGTGAAGGTGAAAATGCTGCCGTTCGACAACAAGTCGGAGTTCCAGATCATCCTCAACATGCCCGAGGGCAGCACGCTCGAGCAGACCGTCCGGGTTGCCCGCGAGATGGCCGCCGCCATCCGCTCCGAACCCGAGGTGCGCGACTACCAGGTGTATGCCGGCACCGCCTCGCCGTTCAACTTCAACGGCCTGGTGCGGCATTATTTCATGCGCCGTGGCGCCAGTGTCGCCGATCTCCAGGTCAACCTGCGGCCCGGGTCGGAGCGCCGCGCCCAAAGTCACGACATCGCGAGGCGCATCCGGCCGCGGCTGGCAGCTATCGCCGCGAAGTACGCCGCCGCGGTCGCCGTGGCCGAGGTGCCGCCCGGTCCGCCGGTGCTGCAGACGCTCGTCGCCGAAATCTACGGCCCCACCGAAGAGGCGCGGCTCAAGCTGGCCACTCGCGTGCGCGACATCTTCCGCGCCACCCGGGGCGTCGTCGACGTCGACTGGTACGTCGAGGAGCTGCAGCCGAAGGCCGTCTTTCACGTGGACAAGGAGAAGGCCGCGCTGCACGGCATCACCGAGGCCGCCATCGCCCGCACGGTGCAGATGGCGGTGCAGAGCTACCCGGTCACGCTGCTGCACGCGCCCGGCGAGCGGGAGGACGTGAACGTGATTCTCGAACTGCCCCGCGCGCTCCGCGTCCGGCCCGACGATCTGCTGGCGCTGCCCATCCGCGCCGAGGCATCCGCCTCGGGCGGGGCCGAGGGGCCGCTCGTGCCGCTGCGCGAACTCGTGACCGTCGAGCAGACGCACAGCGAGCGCAACATCTACCACAAGAATCTGCAGAACGTGACTTACGTGACCGGCGATGTGGCCGGGGTGATTGAAAGCCCGGTTTACGCCATCCAGCAGATGAACCGCCGGCTGGCGGAACTCAACGGCCGTGACTTCGGCGGCACACTGCCCGGGGTCAGGATCTACAACGCCAGCATGCCCTTCGACGATCGCGAGCCCGCGATGAAGTGGGACGGCGAGTGGCAGGTGACGATCGAAGTGTTCCGCGATCTCGGCCTCGCCTTCGGTGCGGTCTGCATCCTCATCTACATGCTGATGGTGGGCTGGTTCAAAAACTACACCACGCCGCTCATCATCATGAGCGTGATTCCGCTCTCGCTCATCGGCATCCTGCCGGCCCACGGCCTGCTCGGCGCATTCTTCACGGCCACCTCGATGATCGGCTTCATGGCCGGCGCCGGCATCGTCGTCCGCAACGGCATCATTCTCGTCGACTTCATCGAGCTCCGGCTGCGCCAGGGGCTGCCGCTGGCCGAGGCAGTGATTGACGCCGGCGCCGTGCGCTTCCGCCCCATGCTGCTGACGGCGCTCGCGGTGATGGTGGGCGCGGCGGTGATTCTCCGGGATCCCATCTTCCAAGGGCTGGCGCTCTCGCTGATGGCCGGCGAAGTCGCCTCGCTCCTCATCAGCCGGTTTGCCGTTCCACTCATCTACTACATGGCCCACGCCTGCCGGCATGAAAAACCGGCTCCAGCCGCCTCCACCGAGGGTGGCGACGAAAAGTGTGTGGTGACGCCATGAGCCTGCCCGGCCGGCTGGCGCGCGTCTCGGGCGGTATGGCGGCCCGTGTGATGGGCGGCCCCGTCGCCGCCGTGACGCCCCTGGGAGTTTCACAACAGGCTTTACCGCCGGCCTGGCGGCCGTACATGCTGCCGGCGCCATGGACGTGCTCTGGCTCTCGCGCCTGCAGTTCGCCTTCACAATCGCGTTTCATTATCTCTTCCCGCCGCTGAGCATCGGGCTCGGCGTGCTGCTGGTGGTCGTGGAGGGGCTGTGGCTGAAGACGAAAAACCCGCTGTACCACCAGATGGCGCGTTTCTGGACGAAGGTGTTCGCGCTGACCTTCGCCGTCGGCGTGGCGACCGGCATCGTAATGGAGTTCGAGTTCGGGACCAACTGGGCCACCTATTCGCGCTATGTCGGCGACGTCTTCGGCAGCGCGCTCGCGGCCGAGGGTATCTTCGCGTTTTTTCTCGAGTCGGGCTTTCTCGCCGTGTTGCTGTTTGGCTGGGACAAGGTTGGACCGAAAACGCATTTCTTCTCAACCTGCATGGTCGCGCTGGGGGCGCACTTCAGCGCGATCTGGATCGTGGTGGCGAACTCCTGGATGCAGACGCCCGCCGGCTTCCACATCGTGGGCGAAGGTCTGGCCGCGCGCGCCGAGATCACCGATTTCTGGGCGATGGTGTTCAACCCGTCCTCAATGGATCGGCTCAGCCACACGCTCGCCGGCGCCTGGCAGGCCGGCGCGTGGCTGATGGTCAGCGTCGGCGCCTACTACCTGCTGCGCCGCCGCCATCGCGATTTCGCGCTCGCTTCAGTAAGGATCGGACTCGGACTCGCCCTCGTCGCGGCGCTGTTTTCGCTGGTCACCGGCGATGCGAGTGCGCGCGGAGTGGCCCGCAACCAGCCGGCCAAAATGGCCGCGTTTGAAGGTTTGTGGGAAACCACGCCACGGGCCCCGCTGCACCTGGTCGGTTGGGTCGACGAGAAAAACGAACAGACTCACGGTCCGGCCTTGTCTGGGCTGCTGAGCTGGCTGGCGTATGGCAAAACCGACCGGCCGGTGACCGGATTGAAGGAAATCCCCCGCGACGAACGCCCGCCGGTGAACTTCACCTTCCAGCTTTTTCACCTGATGGTCATCGTCGGCTTCGCCATGATCGGCCTCGCCACGTGGGCGGCATTCGCGCTCTGGCGCGGCCGGCTGGAGCAATCGCGCCTGCTGCTCTGGCTGCTGACTTTCTCCGTCCTTGGTCCGCAGATCGCCAACCAGGCTGGATGGTGGGCCGCGGAGGTCGGCCGGCAGCCGTGGATCGTCTACCGGCTGCTGCGCACCTCGGACGCCCTGTCCGCCGTGGTGACCGCCCACCAGGTCGCCGCCTCGATGGTCATGTTCATGGCCGTCTACCTGCTGCTCTTTGCGGTCTTCCTCTTTCTGCTCAACGACAAGATCCGGCACGGGCCGGACGACGCCGACCTGCAGCCCGCCGGCAAGCATGCGCTCGGCTTCAAGAGAGGTGCGCCATGAGCTTCGGCTCGCTCGACCTCAACACCGTGTGGTTTGCCCTCGTGGGCATCCTGTTCACGGGCTACGTCATCCTCGACGGCTTCGATCTCGGCGTGGGCGTGCTGCACCTGTTCGCGGTCAAACGCGACGAGGAGCGCCGCGTCTTCCTCAACGCCATCGGCCCGGTGTGGGACGGCAACGAGGTATGGCTCGTCACGGGCGGCGGCGCGCTGTTCGCGGCGTTCCCGGCCGTGTATGCGACGGTGTTTTCCGGCTTCTATCTCGCGTTCATGGCGCTGCTGTGCGCGCTGATCTTCCGCGCGGTGGCCATCGAGTTCCGCAGCAAGCACCCATCGCCGCGCTGGCGGGCGTTCTGGGATGCGGGGTTCGCGGGCGGCAGTCTGTTTTCCAGCCTATTGATCGGGGTGGCGATGGGCAACATCGCCTGGGGCGTGCCGCTCGACGCGCGCGGCGAATTCGCCGGCAGCTTCCTGGGGTTGTTGAACCCCTACGCGCTGCTGATGGGCGTGACGACGGTGGCGCTCTTCGCCATGCACGGGGCCATTTACCTCGTGCTCAAGACCGAGGGCGAGCTGGAGGCGCGGGTGCGGCGATGGGTGAATCCGCTGATCATCACCTTCATCCTTTGCTATGTGATCCTGACGCTGGCGACGTTGCTGTACGTGCCGCACATCACCGGGGCCTTCCGGCGCGAGCCGTGGTTTTTCGCCATCGTGATCCCGGTGGTGCTCGCGATCGCCAATATTCCCCGCGAGGTCAGCCATGGCCGGGAGTTTCGCGCATTTCTCTCCTCCGTGGCGGCGATGGCCGGGCTCATGGTCATCTTCGGCATCGGCATGTACCCCCACTTGGTTTACAGCCACCCGCTGCCGGAGCACAGCCTGACCGCCTTCAACGCCGCCTCGTCCAGAAAAACGCTCGGCATCATGCTGACCATTGCGCTGCTCGGCATCCCGGTGGTACTCGCGTACAGCGCCAGCATTTACTGGATCTTCCGCGGCAAGGTGAAGCTCGACCGGATGAGTTATTGACTCCGCCGAAGTCTCGTCGACCGCGGGGCACGACTTCTTTTCGTTATGAATGTGGCCTCTGGGAACAACCGCTACGCCAGCTCCGGTTACCTTTATGGCACGGACCCAACGCGTTTCTGGCGGGAGGCATTGCCCGCATGCCTCAACTCGGTCCTAAGGCTGCCTACGCCAACCAAGCGATCCGCGACAAACGCATGAAGCACAAGCAATACATTGACGAACACGGCGAAGACCTGCCGGAGATTCGCAATTAGAAACGGGCAGCACAAAGTAATCGGATGCAGACGACCCCAAATGAATCCGAAGCCGATCCGGCGCCCGCGAAGCTAGCAAACGCCAAGCCCCCTGACATCGCCTCTGCGTCGGTTCCCGATACGCTCGCGACGCTCAAAGTCAATCCCGACACCGGGCTTGCGCGTGCCGAGGTGGACACCCGCCGGAAGGAGCACGGCTACAACGAAGTGGCCGAAAAAAAGGGGCATCCAGTTCTCAAATTTCTCCGGAAATTCTGGGGAATCTCGGCGTGGATGCTCGAACTGATCATGATTCTGTCAGCCGTGCTCCGAAAATATTCGGACCTCGTCGTGGTGGGCGCGCTGCTGGTGATCAATGCCGTGTTGAGCTTTATGCAGGAGCGCCGGGCCGCCGGTGTCGTTGAGGCGCTGCGGCGACGGTTGCAGGTCAATGCGCGCGTCCGGCGCGATTCGAGCTGGCAGGTCATTCCCGCCCGGGAGTTGGTTCCTGGCGACATCGTTCGCGTGCGCCCGGGCGACATCATCCCGGCGGACGTGAAACTCCTCACGGGAGCGTTGACCGTGGACCAGTCGGCGCTTACCGGCGAATCGAAGGACGCAGACAAGGCGCCCAGCGAAGCGCTCTCGTCGGGGTCCGTCGTCCGCCGGGGCGAAGGCAACGGCGTGGTGATGCTGACCGGGGCGAAGACCTACTTTGGTCGCACCACGGAACTGGTGCAGGAAGCGCGTCCGAAACTTCACATTGAAGCGGTGGTGGCGAAAGTCGTCCGCTGGCTCTTTGTCATCGTCGGCGCGCTGCTGGGCGTGGTGATTGTGCTGTCGCTGATTCGCGGCGCGCCGCTCCTGGAAATGATTCCACTCATGCTCGTCCTGTTGATGAGTGCGGTGCCGGTCGCTCTGCCCGTCATGTTCACGGTCAGCATGGCCGTCGGGTCGAAGGAGCTGGCGAAACGTGGGGTGCTGGTCACGCGCCTCAGCGCTGCGGAGGATGCCGCGACGATGGATGTACTCTGCGTGGACAAGACGGGCACAATCACGATGAACCAGCTGGCCGTCACCGGCGTGATCCCGCTGGAGCATGCGACGGAAGGCGACGTGCTGTTCGCCGGCGCACTCGCATCGCAGGAAGCCAACCAGGACCCGATTGACCTCGCGTTCCTAGCCGCAGCGAAAGATCGGCACGTCTTCGACAACCTTCCCAAGGTCACACCCGTCTCCTTCGCACCGTTTGACGCGAAAAACCGGCGGACGGAAGCCGTGGTCGAGCAGAACGGGCAACGGCTGCGCGTGATGAAAGGCGCCGTGCGCACCATCGCCGAGGCCTGCGGACTCCAGCCTCCGGCAATCGAGGCGTTGGAGGCGCGCGTCAGTGCGTCGGCCGCGAAGGGCTATCGGACGCTGGCGGTGGCCCGCGGCCCCGAGACGGGCGCCTCCACCTTGGTCGGATTGGTGACGTTGTATGATCCGCCGCGGCCTGACGCCAGGCAACTCATCGCCACACTCCACGACCTCGGCGTGCCGGTGAAGATGCTCACGGGCGACGCGCTGGCGGTGGCGAGCGAAATCGCGCGCGGCGTCGGGCTGCCCAACATCCGGCGCGTGGCGGATCTGAAGGCCGCGGGTGCTCAGGCCGGCAACGAAGCGGTGGACTTGCTGGCCGGCGCCGATGGTTTCGCGGAAGTATTCCCGGAGGACAAATATATCGTGGTGCAGCACCTGCAGGCCGCAGGGCACGTGACCGGAATGACGGGCGACGGTGTCAACGATGCGCCCGCGCTCCGCCAGGCCGAAGTGGGCATCGCCGTCAGCACCGCGACCGACGTGGCCAAGGGGGCCGCCAGCGTCGTCCTGACCGAACCGGGATTGACGAACATCGTGGCGCTGGTCGAGCAGGGGCGGACGATCTATCAGCGCATTCTGACCTGGATCATCAACAAGATCAGCCGGACGATCCTGAAGGCGGCCTTTGTGGCCATCGCGTTCGTGGTGACCGGCAAGTTCGTCGTCTCCGCCTTTGCGATGCTGCTGCTGGTCTTCATGACGGACTTCGCCAAGATCGCTCTGGCCACCGACCACGTTCGCCCGTCCAAGAAACCGGAAACGTGGAACATCGGGGGCTTCATCACCGTTTCCGTGGTGCTGGGCATCGCGATGGTAGCTGAAACGCTTCTCCTATTGTGGATCGGTTGGTCGCATTTCGATTTGGCGACCAACAACAATGCCCTCTACACCTTCAGCTTCCTGCTGCTGCTCTACTTTGCTGTGTTTTCCGTGGTGTCCGCGCGGGAGCGCCGCTGGTTTTGGGCGACGATGCCCAGTAAAACTCTCGTGGCGGCCCTCATGGCGGATGCGCTCACGGGCACCGTCCTGACGTTCGTGGGTCTCCCGGGACTCCTGCCATTGCCTTGGTGGCAGACGCTCGCGGTATTTGTTTATGCCATGGTCGCGTGTCTCGGCGTGAACGACGCCGTGAAGGTCGCGATGATCAAGTGGCGCGTTCCTAACGCCGTGGCCAAGAAATCGGTCGATGTGACCCCGCAGATCGCCAAGCGTGCCTATGAGCTTTACGTACAGCGAAGCCGCCAAGACGGTCGAGCACTTGAAGACTGGAGGCAGGCGGAGCGGGAGATTCGGAAAGGTGAATCCC
>CAJAKX010000369.1 GCA_903940425.1 uncultured Opitutia bacterium
GCCGACATCGTCCCGATCCTCTCGCCCATCGGCTTCGCACCCGACGGTCATTCGCTGCGCATCAACTCCGACCTGCTCGCCGCCGAATTCGCCGAGGTGCTGCAGGCCAGCAAGATCATCTACCTGGCGCCGCTGAGCGGCCTGACCATCAACGGGGAGCTGCGCCGCGAAATCTCTGTCGAGACGCTGCGCGACCTCCTCAGGGACCATCCCGAGACCATCGCCGAGGAGGGGCACAGCAAGGCCCTGCACGCCGTCAAGGCCATCGAGACCGGCACGTCGCGCGTGCACCTGCTCGACGGCCGGGTCTTCGACGGACTGCTCAACGAGATCTTCTCCAACGAGGGCGTCGGCACGCTCATTTACGGCAACGACTACCAGCAGATCCGCAAGGCCACGCGCCGTGACGTGCGCCACATCTACAACCTCACGCGCAACGCCGTGAAGCGCGAGGAGCTGATCTACCGCACCCAGCAGGCCATCGAAAAGAACATCGACCAGTTCTTCGTGTTCGAGATCGACGAGAACCTCATTGCGTCCGTGTCCCTCACCACCTATCCCGAAAAGCCCGAGCTGGCCGAGATCGGCTCGCTCTACGTGCTGCCCTTCTATCAGAACAGGGGCATCGGCCGGAAGATGGTCAACTACGCCTGCATGGTCGCCAAGGAGCGCGGCGCCACGACGGCGCTCGCCCTGTCCACGCAGAGCTTCACCTTCTTCATCTCGTCCTGCGGCTTCGCGGAGGCGGACAAGTCGGTCCTGCCCGAGTCGCGCCTGAAGGGTTACGAGGAGAGTGGCCGGAATTCCAAGATTCTGGTGAAGCCGCTGGCGTGACGGCGGGCGACGCGCTGTCGGCGCCGACATTCCTGATTCCCTGGAGGGCGGGCCGCCGTGCTCGCCATAATTCCCCTGGAGGGCGGCGCGCCGTCACCGCCGATTGTAGGTTTGGTCCGCACGGCGGCGGACTTCTCCAGATTCCAGATCCAACCGGCCCGGACAGCGCCGGGCCCTCCAGATTTTTGATCCCGTGGAGGGCGGCGCGCCGTCGCCGCCTTCATTCCCGCCAGCGCAGCACATTCTCCTCCCCTTGGAATGGCCACGCTGCTTCGCAATCCACCAATCCCTTGCGCACCGGATTCAGGCGGACATAGCTCCATTTCGCGTTGTAACTGTCCGCGTGTCGCAACTGCGTATCCCAAAAATCCCGCTGCCACAGCGGGTGCTCGGCACCTCGCGGCCAGTGTCGCGCTGCCTCCGCCTTCCAATAACTGATCCATCGTTCGAGCGGCTCGGGCGGAACCGTGGCCGGCGAACAAAACAGATGAACGTGATCGGGCATCAACACCCAGCGCTCTCCAAGTCTAGCCAAGCCGATTTCATTGGGATCGATTCGAGAACTCACCACCCACGCGCCATTTTCAACCCCTGAATTTCCACCATTGACGCAACCCGCCATGGAGGGCGGGCCGCCGTGCCCGCCATAATTCCCCTGGAGGGCGGTGCGCTGTCACCGCCTTTCGAGTTTCTTTCTTGGTCCGCACGGCGGCGGACTTCTCCAGATTCCAGATCCAACCGGCCCGGACAGCGCCGGGCCCTCCAGGCGCTGCGTTCCCGCGCCGACCGCACCGCCGCCTCTGACTGTCCGATCACGCCGCCGGACCAACAGCGTCGGCGGCGCTTGACCCACTTCCCTTTCTTCGGCACCGATAGCGGCACCCATTAACCCCCTGCCCCTCCTGGCGAGCATTTGCCCGGTCGGCATCGATCGTCACACCCCATGAGTGCCAACAAGAAAAGCCTCTTCGTCATGGAGGACGGGAGAAACCTCGTCTTCACCTTCACCCTCGTCAGCTCGCTGTTTCTCCTCTGGGGATTCTGCAATGGGATGATCGACGTGATGGACAAGCATTTTCAGCAGGAACTGCATCTTAATCTGGCGCAGTCGGCCTGGGTGCAATTTGCGCACTATCTGGGCTACTTCCTCATGGCGCTGCCGGCGGGATGGCTGGCGACCAAACTCGGCTACAAGGGCGGCATCATCACCGGCCTGCTGATGGTCGCGGTGGGTGGCTTCTGGTTCATCCCGGCGACGCACATCGCGCAGTTCTGGGCGTTCCTGCTCGGCGTCTGTTTCATCGCCGCCGGTCTGACCTTCCTGGAGACGGTGGCCAATCCCTACACCACGGTGCTCGGACCCCAGCAATACGCCGCCACCCGCATCAACCTGGCTCAAACTTGTAATGGCGTCGGCTGGATTTTCGGACCGATCGCCGGTGGCTTGTTCTTTTACGGCAAGGACGCGTCGGGCCAGAGCACGGGCGCGCAGACGCTCTGGATCCCCTATGCGGCGGTGGCGGTCGTCGTCGTCGTTCTGGCGATCATCTTCTATTTCGCCAACGTACCGGACATCAAAACTGAGGATGTCTACCATCTCGAGGACAAGAACGCATCCGAGGAGCAGACCGAGAAGAGCGCCCGTGAGGTGAACCGGGGGGCGATCTATGCGATGCTGCTGGGCAATGTGGCCGTGCTCGCCGTGAGCATCGGGA
>CAJAKX010000370.1 GCA_903940425.1 uncultured Opitutia bacterium
AGCCCCACCAATGGCATTGGACCAGCATCTGGTTGTCGAAGAGGAAGTCGTCGGAGTTGGCCAGGAGCGGCAGCGTTTCCAGGACCCGGCGCGAAAAGGCCCGGTAACCCGAGTGGTATTCGGACAGTTTCTGCCTGATCAACAGATTCTGCGCGAGAGTCAGAAACCGGTTGGCCACGTACTTGTAGCGGGGCATGCCGCCCGCCACGGCGCCCAAGCCCAGGATCCTCGAGGCCACCACCACGTCGTAGATTCCGGAGGCCACCATGCAAACCATCGCCGGAACCAGTCGCGGCTCGTACTGGTAGTCGGGGTGCAGCATGACGACGATGTCGGCGCCCGTCGCAAGGGCCAGCGCATAACAAGTCTTCTGGTTGCCGCCATAGCCGAGATTGCGGCGATGAAAGGCATAACGGACCCCGAGCCGGCGGGTGATCTCGCGCGTTTCGTCGGTGCTCGCGTCGTCCACGACGATGACCTCGTCGATCGACGTCCGGTCGAGCCCTTCGAGGGTCCGTGCGAGGGTCCTCGCGGCGTTGAAGGCGGGCATAACCACGCAGACTTTCGCACCGTAGATCACCAGTCGCAGGACCGTTGAGGGCCGGGTCCAAACCCGCAAGCAAAGTCTGCCGGCACCGCCGCGTGCAGAAACCGGCGGTCCCATTGCGGCCGACCCCCGCCAACCACCGTGCCGCCCTGATATCCCGATCCTTGTCAAACCATCGCAGGTTCCCCATGAAAAGACCGGCGTAGTCAGGTTGGATCCCGGACGGCGAACTCCGACTTCGTCGCGAGCAGCCCGGGAATCCCGCTGGAAGACGCCGGACGTTCAACAGGCATGCAGCCTCCATCCTCCACGCAGACTGCGGACCCGGCTGCCCAAGCCGCGCCTCCGACGGCCACCGGCAACGGTGGGGAGGCTCGATTCGCGTTTTCCGCAACCGGCGCCGCATCCGGTGGCCGCGGCCAGTTCCTCCTCGGCATCCTGCTGTTCCTGTGCGTGGCGGGCATCTTCCTCCGCACCACTGCAGATGACTTCATCACCTACGACGACCCCGTGTACGTGACGAAAAACACCCACGTGACGGGCGGCCTGACCTGGGCAAACGTGCGGTGGGCGTTCTCCACCACGGAAGCCTCCAACTGGCATCCGCTGACCTGGCTGTCGCACATGACAGACTGCCAGCTCTTCGGCCTCCATCCCTGGGGCCATCATCTCACGAATGTGCTGCTGCACGCGCTCAACGCCCTGCTGCTCTTTGTCGTGCTGCGCAGGATGACCGGGGCGGTCTGGCGCAGCCTGTTCGTGGCGGCGCTCTTCGGCCTGCATCCGCTACACGTCGAATCCGTGGCCTGGGCTGCGGAGCGCAAGGACGTACTGAGCACCGCCTTTTTGATGCTTACTCTCTGGGCCTACGCGCGCCGGGTGGAACTCGCCCGGGCCGGCCGTCCCGGCGCCGGGATCTTCTACGGATGGGCCCTGCTTTTTTTCGCCCTCGGCCTGATGTGCAAACCGATGCTCGTCACGCTTCCGTGCGTCCTGCTGCTTTTGGACTACTGGCCTTTGAACCGCTGGGACGGCGCGTCCACATTGGCCCGCTGGGCCCTGCTGGCTGAGAAGATTCCGTTCTTCGTGCTCTCGGCCGCCGCGAGTGCGGTCACCTTGTTCGCGCAGGGCAGGGGAGGAACCGTGGCTTCCATCGAAGATTACCCGTGGCCCGTGCGGCTCGCCAACGCCCTGATCGCCTATTGCCGTTACCTGGGCAAATGCTTCGTCCCCGCGAAGCTCGCGGTGTTCTATCCTTATTTTGCCACGCAGCCGCCCCTCTGGGAGACCCTGCTGGCAGGTGTGCTGCTGGCCGGGATCACGGCGGCGGCCGTGGTGCTCATCAGGCGGCGGCCGTACCTGTTGGTCGGCTGGCTGTGGTTCGCGGGCACGCTGGTGCCGGTGATCGGCTTGATCCAGATTGGCGGGCAGTCCATGGCCGACCGCTACAGCTACGTGCCGTTGATCGGGGTGTTCATCATGGCGGCATGGGCGGCGGGCGACGCGGCGGCAGCCTGGCCGCACCGGCTCCCCATTCTTGGTCTGGCGGCGGGCGCCATCGTGGCCGGTCTCGCCGTCCTGACCTCCCGGCAGCTGGGCTATTGGAAGGACGGCATCAGCCTGTTCCGGCACGCCGTGGCCGTCACGGAGAACAACTGGGTCGCGCACGCCAACCTTGCTGCCACGCTCTCCAAGTCTTCGGCATCCGGGGCCGGCGCCGAATTCCAGGAGACCATGCGCATCCTCTCCGCCTTCGCGGAAACCTACGACAGGAAGGGCGTTGAGCTGGAACGGACGCCCGGGCGTTCGTTGGAGGCGATCAAGGAATTCCGGACCGCGGTGCGAATCCTGCCGGTCCTGGCGGAACCGCATTACAATCTGGGCACTGCGCTGGCGAAGATCCCGGGGCGGCTGCCGGAGGCGATCGAGGAATTCCGGACCGCGGTGCGCCTCAAGCCCGGCTTCGCCGAGGCGCACTACAATCTTGGCGCCGCGCTCGCGGGCACGCCCGGCGGCCAGGCCGAAGCCGTCACGGAGTACGAGACGGTCATCAGGCTCAAGCCGGACAGCTTCGATGCCCACTTCCGGCTGGGGCTTCTCCTCTCGGGCATTCCCGGCCGGGAAAGCAAGTCCATCGCCGAGTACCAGGCGGCGATCAGGCTCAAACCGGACTCTTATGAGGCCCATTTCAACCTGGGGCTGGTCCTCGCGGGCATCTCTGGGCGAAAGGCGGAGGCGTTGGGACAGTTCGAGGCGGCGCTGCAGGCCAAGCCCGACTTGGAGCAGGCACGCGAGATGATTGCGCGCCTGCGGGCGGCTCCGCAGTAGTCGCCGCACGGAGGTGGCCCTTCTTGAAATGCTGCTCACGTTTGTGAGCACGATTGCAGATCAGCCCAACGGGCGAAGCTGGTCTGCCAGCCGTAGGCTTGGCGAAGGCTGGTGCCAGGGGCGGGAGTCGAACCCGCGACCAAAGGCTTATGAGTCCTCTGCTCTACCACTGAGCTACCCTGGCGACGATTGGAACAGACGGGCGGCTATTTCGCATTGATCAAAAGGGGGGACAAGCAATTTCGTCGGTCCAGCTGCGGCGAGATCCTGCCAGGCACTCGGCAGCTCAAAGCTTCACGTTGCAGCGCTTCATCAGATCGTCGGGTGATTCGAAATGAAACTCTAGATCGTGATGTGCGGCCAATGCGCGGACGGCGTCCAACGACGGAGGACCATACTCAAATAAATCTGCGAGAACACCGCGAGGCACGACAAAGGTAACACCTCTGTTACTAGACCCCGCTAGCGCCTCCCACGGATACGCGTACGGTAAAAGCACACAAATCACCGCGCTCAGGCGCACCAAACTCAATCAACTCAATTCATCATGAATACCCGCTTCAATCCCGTCCCAATCCTCGCCGCGGCGCTGAGCACGTCTGCGTTAATCCCGTTGTCCGCCGCCTCGAAAAACAAGCCCCCGACCGGCTATCGGGCCTTTAACCTGCAACAGAAGACCATGATGAACGACGACAGCAAGCTGCTGAAACTCGTGCCGGCGGTCGTCGTGGTCGGAGTCGCTGTCTTCCTCGGCTGTAGTCAGGGAAAGGTTTATCACTTCAATGTCCTTTGCACCCTGTTCGAGTTCGGTGCGGTGATCGCGCTGATGGCCATGGCCGCTGTTGACTACCGCCTCAAAATTGAGCCGGTCGCGAAAGGCGTGGCCAAAGTCCGCGAGCAAATCGTCGCCGGCCGCACCCTCCTGCAGCGTTTGGGAACGCTCGCTCATGGCTGTTGGGCCTTCTCCACCAAGCTTTGGGCGAACGCCTGACGGGTCTCTTTTCCCTTTTCGGCCTGGCCGGGCATGGGCTGCCCGACCGGTTCGAAATTACAAATGCAGCTGCGACCGGAGAGGCAACTCCGACGACCTGAGTAGCAACTCACATCGTCGGAGTTACAGCTCACATGACCCCACCTGCAACTAACACGACGAAACCTGCAACTTCCTGGCCCGAACCCGCGCCGACTATCCCCGGCGATGTTACCCCCGGCCCAGAACTGACGACCTCGTAAGCCAGATCGATAGCGCCAGGAAATATCTGGCTACCGCCTGCGGTCGCCTCGGCTAACCGCGACAGGCATTATTTGATATCGAATTCGGCAGCCGCGATTTGCTTGTCGTTGATCAAGCACTCCACCTTGAAATGACCGGTGCCCAAACCTGCGGCAGGTTGCGTCGCGAATCGCGTATTGGGGGCGCCCTTAAAATAGGCCATGTCGTTCTCACGATGACCCACCAGCTTTCCGTCCTTATACCAATTCCACGTAACATCCTGCCAACCGGGTTCTTGAGTGACATCGTCCCAAGTGACGTTGACGTAAAAGCGTATGATATCTGCCATCGAAAACGTCGTCCTCGGCGTCAAATTTCCGAGCTGGAAGTTCCGCAGGGTGGTAACGCCGCTGTTAGCCGCCCGAAACGTGGTGGCGCAACCTTGGAAGCCGAAGCTTGCCGCGGTCAATAGAATCAGCCCGATGACAACTCTGATGGATTTCATGGTAAACTCTCCCACCGACTGGGGGTTGAACGTAAGCTGCCGGTCAAGAAATGCACAAGCTCTTGGAAACCTCTTTTTCACCGTCACAAGCTGTAGGACTCGTTGCAATATCTTATTTCCATCCCGGCATTGACAGCCCTTTAAAGGCCCCAGGCCGAACCCGCGCCTCCGAACCCGGGCGCTGCGGCCCCCCGTCCCAGACCTTACGGATCTAGCAAAGGCACGTCCTCGTTCGTACCATTCGCGAAGTCTTGCATTACGCTCAAAAAATACCGAACTTCGCAGTCAAGTTTCCGCTCCGCGCATTGCCCCAGGTTGTGTTATTGCGACCAAATGAAAGTAACGTTTATTCCAAGCTACCCCTCACTTGGCACAAGGAACGTCAGCGGGACGAAACGTTTTCTTGTCGGCAATATCCTTGTGAAAGGCACAAGTGGCGGTCCGGCCTTCAATCGAGATCGGTGTGTCGTCGGCGTAGCAATGACCGGCAGTGACGTTCTCGGACGCGATGCCGAGAGTATCGATTCCAGCTTCGTTCGACGCTGAGCTTACCGTCCCGCCACCAGAGTCCAGTTTCCGGCCTGTCAGCCCCCGCTAATCAACCAATCAAAAACAAACCCATGAAAGCCGTTACCCTGAGTTTGACGGTACTATTGCTCTTATGCAGCTGCGCCAGCGTGGGTGATACCCCTCAACTGGTCGCAGTGGCCCAAGGTGAAGCGGTACGAGTCAGTCAGTACTATCTCTTGGCGGACGGGCGAAGTATAGGGATAGAATTCCAGCATTCGTTCATCGCCGGCAAACGGGAAATACAGGTAACCAGACTGCTTATTGGTCACGAAGATTTTCTTCCGCGGATACTCCCCAACAAGGCCTTTACCGCCCTGGCACTTCATGACGCCAAAACGCTGGTACTCATGCGGGACACCACAGGCGTGGCGCGCCTGGTGGGGGAAGGAATCTACAGCGGCGTTTGGGTGAGGGTCAGCCCCGATCAGAAATCCGTGGAGATCGGCGAGACGGTATTCGATAGCGAAGGGCGCAACTTCCCCGTAGTGAAAACCTGCACCTTCACCAGCGACTCGCCCGAGGTCGCGATTAAAGAGAAGATGGGCGACCTCGAGATAAAAACAATAATCGGAAATTGGGGTCGCCTCCAGATGCTGCGACCCTGGGAGTCCTACAGTTCCACCATCTCAGGGATATGGTTCCAGGGGAAAAGCGTGACACTCACCCGGACCTACCGGTGTGAGCGCACGGAAAGCGAAACCTGCGAGCTCGCGGTCAAAGAGAGCATCGATGGCAACGAAGTAAGGACGGTGGAGGACGCGAGCGGCCGACTGCGGGTTCTTCCGGAGAACGAATCATTGACGGATTCCTGGGAGGCGGTGGACAGCGCCGGCAAGGTCGTCAAGTTCGATCGGACGATCGCGTGCAAGCGTGCGCCAACCGGGAGGCTGGAACTCGTCACGAGCGATTCCGTGGAAGGCAAAGCCATCAAGACAGTGGTGGAGAGCGACGGAGCCCTGCACATTCTTCCGTAGGGGAGGAGAGGCACGCGCAACGCAGCGGCCACCCGCATTTCACCCACCACGACTTCCGCCACTTCTTCGCCACCACCTGCATCGAGTCAGGCGTCGGCAGCGGCGACTG
>CAJAKX010000371.1 GCA_903940425.1 uncultured Opitutia bacterium
CAGGACAGGGAGTGAAGGGGGAAAGGGCGCATCGGGCTCGAAAGGCACACTTAATTGGGAGCATCTGTTCATCGACAACGCGTCGACGGACGGCACGCAGGAGGAACTGCGCCAGCTCGCGGCAGAGGATTCACGGGTGAAAGTCATCTTCAACCAGCGCAACTTCGGTCATGTGCGCTCGCCCTTCCACGGCCTCCTGCAGGCGCGGGGTGACGCGGTGATCGTCATGGCGGCGGACTTGCAGGATCCGCCGGAACTCATCCCCGAGTTCATCAAGCAATGGCGGGCGGGTCACCCGGTCGTGATGGGCGAGAAGACCAACAGCGACGAGCCCTGGCTCTTTTTCACGCTGCGGCGGGCCTACTACCGGCTCGTCAGGCGCCTCGCCGACGTGGAACTGCTGGAGAACGTCACGGGCTTCGGCCTGTATGATCGGAAGGCCATCGAGATGTTCCGCTCGCTCGACGAGCCGTATCCCTACGTGCGCGGACTGGTCTCCGAACTGGGCTTCCCGGTGGCGCGGGTGCCGTACCACCAGCCGCAACGGCAGCACGGTTTCACCAAGAACAATTTCTACACGCTCTACGATCTGGCCATGCTGGGCATCACCAGCCACTCGAAGGTGCCGCTGCGCCTGGCCGCGATGCTGGGCTTCGCCGCGTCGCTGCTGTCATTTTGCGCCGGCTTGGCCTACCTGCTCTACAAGCTGCTTTTCTGGCAGCGTTTCGCCTTGGGCGTGGCCCCGCTCGTGATCGGTCTGTTCTTTCTCGGTTCGGTGCAACTGTTCTTCATCGGCATCATTGGTGAGTACCTCGGCGCCATCCACACGCGGGTCACGAAGCGTCCGCTGGTCGTGGAGAAAGAGCGGATTGGCTTTTAAGAAAAGCGGAAGGCGGAAAGCGGAAGGCGGAAAGGGAGTGAGGGAGGGGGAACTACGGAGCCGCGGAGCTGCGGAACGACAGAGCAGGGAGGGGGCGCGGTAGCGCCGATGGCGCATGCGCTGATGCAAGATCGAAGAGGAAAGATTTAAGAAGGCGGCCCGCCTTTATTCCTGCGGAACGTCGGCGAGGCGCATCCTGCTTGCGCAGGCGCGGAGGCGGAAACGGATCAGCAAAGCTACGGGGTTGCGGAATATTTTCTCACACGAAGGGCGCAAAGACTAAAAAATCACGAGTGCCGGGCATCCTTGCTTCGAGTGGTCATTTCTCACCCACTCTCACTTTAACTTTTCACTTTCACTCCGCCTTCGTCGGAACGCGGAGGCCGCCAGCCCCAGCCAGGTCGCGGCGGACAGCATCAACGCCAGCCGGAGTAGCCACGGCGGACGGTAATCGATCCCGACCGTATGCGTGCCGGCGGGAAGCGACACCGCCACCAGGCCGTTGGGGGAGCGTTCGACGGCGGAGTCCTGGCCGTCCACTTGGGCGCGATAGCCGGGGAATTGCATCCGGAATGTTTCCAGAACGCCCGGCTCCTTCAGGGTGACGGTCAGCCGTAATGGCGACAGGGAATCAATCCGCAGCGGAAGGGTTTGCTGATCGACCGGGTACCACCGATAGCGGGCAAAGACCGGCGGCCGGCTGGTCTTGATATTGGCGTCGGGGATAAACCGCAGGCGGATGGTTTCCGGCCGGTCGGAGCTGGTCCACAACGGAAGCCAGTGGGCCGAGAATCCCTTCGTGCCGAACGCGAGCGGCTGGCCCGAAGCCGGCAGGACGTATTGCCGGAAAAAATGCGCCCCCTCGATCTGCAACGTGCCGGCATACCTCTGCCCGCCAAAATCAAACTCGAGCAGTTGCCGCCGGCCGGGTTGCAGCACCAGCTCCGGGGAGAGATTCCATACGCCCGGGTTCGCATCCAGCTGGATCGTGAAGTCGCACAAGGCGGGAGGGTTTGAGCGGATGACGGAGCGGACATTGTCCTGCAGGACCGTCCGTCGGCCGGCGCCGCCGAGCACGCGCAGTTCGAACCAGGGATCCATCACGCCATTCGAAAAATACGGCGGCAGCGCGAGGGAGAGGCCGTAGGCGTGGTTCATGAGCGGAGCGTTCTCCGGAAGACGCCGGATCGGGGTCTCCTGGGGACTCATCGTACGCAGGCGGGCGGTTGCCACCAGCTTGCCGGCCTCCCAGCCGCTCCAAGTCACCGCCAGGACGCCCAGTGCGGCAAGCAGAATGCGGCTGCGGCCGCGTCCTGACGGAAAGGCCAGCAGGCCCAAGGGCAGGGCCAACGCCGCCAGCACGGGATAGAGCCGGTGCATGGGCCAGTAGTAGGTGAGCCGGGCCAGACTTTCCGGAATGGAATTCCACAGCCAGGGGGTGACCCTTGGAAGCGGTAGAAGCAGCATCACCAAAAGGATGGCGGCGGCAGTCAGCGGGAGCAACCGGCGGCGGCCCAGCGTCAGTGAGGCGGCGCAGCCTGCACCCAGGACCGCCCAGAGGGCGTAGCCAAGCTGCAGATCGCCCAAGCTCGTCGTCGGCATCCGCACCGGAAGCAGGCTGTGCGGAAAAGCGTCGCGGAGCGCCGCGACGATGCGGACGCGCTCGATGGCGTAGGGGATGACGCCGGCTGAGTCGCCACCCCGAAGAGTGGCGACGGAGACAAAAACATACGCCGCGAGGCCGACAAACAACAGCGCGCCTCCGGCAACCTCCTTGCAGACCTGGCGGCTGAACCCATGCAGCACCAGCCGGACTGCCTGCACGCCGGCACTGATCAGGGTCAGCCAGGCGGCCAGCGGCGCATGGGCGTACCAAGTGAGCGCAAGGCCGACGACCATCATGCGCTGGGCCGGCCACCCGCCGTCGCGCAGGCTGAGGGCCAGTCCGCAGGTCACCAGCGGCAGAAAGGGCGCCGCCATGCAGCTCATGTAGAGATCCTGCGACGTGATGAGGCCCAGCACGCCGGGGCAGCCGGCGTAGAGCACCGCCAGCATCGCGGCGAGGTTGCGGCGGTCGGGGGCGAGCCGGCAGAGCGCGAAATAGGTCACCTGCATCCCGCCGAGGATCGAGACAAACACGGCCGCGTTTTGCAGGGCGAATGCATCGAGCCGCCGCCCGGTCAGCAGGTCCAGCAGGCCGGCGAGATGCTGAAAAAAAGGCGCGGCGCGCAGGGGATAGACCGCGCCGTTGAAGGCGAACTCCGTCTGTCCCGTCCACACCGGGAAAATCCCGCCGCGCACCTGCGTGAGAAAATCCCGCAGCATGTTCGCGTACCACCAGGCGTCGCCGCTGCCGATGAGGCGGCCGGTCAGGAAGGGATGCGCCAGCCAGCACGCGAAGCCCGTCAGCAGTCCAAGCCGCAGAAGTTCACCCGGCCAGGTGCGAGGCGGGGTCTGGGCTGGTCCACCGGAAACGGGAGGGAGCATGGAGCCGGGACTTTACGCGGTCTCACGCGGAGGTTCCAAGTCGCAAGTGCAAGGGGATTGGAAGAAAGGAGCGACGGTGCTACGGAGCGGCGGTGCTACGGAACTACAGAGCTACGGAACTACAGATCGACGGAGCGGCGGTGCTACAGAACGACGGAGCGGCGGAATTACGGAACCACCGGGCAGGGGAACTACGGAACGACGGTGCTACAGAACGACAGAGCGACAGAGCCACCGTTTTTCAGAGCGCGGTGCTACGGAGCGGCAGAGCCGCAGAACGTTAAGCGATGAGACACAAGAAGGCGGGGATTTATATTTACTGGAAATACCATCATTGTGCACCATGTGGATATGAAAACAACCATTCAATCTTATCGTGACCTGCGGATTTACCAAGCAGCGTTCGCCTTACAACAGGAGATATTCAGGGCTACACACAGTTTCCCTGCGGAGGAAAGGTATTCGCTGACCGATCAAGTCCGCCGTTCTTCAAGATCGATGGGCGCCAACCTCGCAGAGGCTTGGGCTAAGCGCCGATTTCCCGCACATTTTTTGAGCAAACTTACGGACGTTGATGGAGAAGCCAGCGAGACTTGGCATTGGCTCGAAACGGCAAATGCCTGCGGCTATTTGGACGAAGTGCGGAAAGCCCAGCTCATTGCCCAATTGGAGGGCGTTTGCCGGATGTTGGGAAGGATGATGCATAAAGCGGACACCTTCGTGCCGCAGGGTACCCGCAAGACCGGAACACCGTAGTTCTGCCGTTCCGTCGGCCAGGCGCAGTGCCGGGCGTCACGTGGGAATTTTCTTGGTTCAGGTGGAACTTACGACGCATCATCGGGCGCCGTAAAGCGATTAGTCCCGCATGATTTTCGTTACCTACTGGTATGTCATGTTCGCCACCCTGGCGGTCGTGGTGTTCTGGACGCTGCGATGGCCGCGGGCGCGGCTGGGATTTCTCGCGCTGGCACATTCGCTTTCGAGCTGGTTCCGCGATATCGAGAAGTCCGAACATGCCTCTTCCTTAAACAACTCCTGCACTGTTGCCGCATCATCCTCGAAGCACTGATTTTCACGATCGTCATGCTCGTCTGGCTCTCTTGGACCATCGGTGGGGAGATCCCGACCAAATTCACCTACGATTATTTCCAGCGGCTCAAAGCCGGATCGCTCCAGCGCTGTTTGGTCACATGCTCATGAAAGGCAGTTGGCTGCCTGGACTCCGGATCAGCTGCACACCCCATACGACTCTCAAGAATCTCCTCGGCTGACTATGGCGGTGCTTATTTGACTTCCGGTCCAAGCTCCCAAACCGTTTTTTATGCAGACCGCACTTATTCGCAGCGGGCAGTTCAACATCGGTCATCTTTGTAGCCGGTTTCAATGCGAGTTGGGGCTGGGGGGCAAGACCGCCCTTCGCTGGCTGGGTGCGCACGAAGAGCGCGTCGACTATACCTTCAGCGATTTGGAGCGGCACAGTTCGCGTTTTGCGAATGTGTTGCAGCGCTTGGGATTCTCCCCTGGAGAAGTGTTTTTCATCTTTCTCCCCAAGGTGCCTGAGGTGTATTTCACGTTCCTTGGTGCTCTGAAGGCGCGGCTTATCACCGGTACATTGTTTTCCAATTTCGGAGAAGAAGCCCTGCTCGACCGCCTCGGTGACGCCGGGGCGAATGTGGTCCTGACTCGCCATAGCTACCTGAAAAAACTGCTGCGCATTCGGGAGCGGCTGCCTTCACTCCGGCACATCATTCTGGTGGATGCCAACGAGCACCAGTCCGCCGACATCCTCAGCTATGCCCAGTTGATGAAGAATGCCTCGGATGATTATGAAACCCCGGTCACTCCGCCTGAAACCCCCTCTGTGCTTCATTACACCTCCGGGTCCACCGGCAAACCCAAAGGCGCGTTGCACTGCCATCGCAGCGTTCTGCTCCAAAGCCGAACCGCGGCAGAAGTCCTGAGTCTGCAGCCGCACGATCTTTATTGGTGCACGGCGGACCACGGCTGGGTCACCGGCACCTCCTACGGCATCATTGGGCCTTGGAGCCTGGGGATTACGCAGATGCACTTCGGCGGCGCTTATGATGCCGCGAAATGGCTCCAGATCCTGGAGCAATATCGGATCACGATCTGGTATACGGCGCCCACGGCTCTGCGCATGCTGATGCGGGAAGATCCGGCGCTGTTCGAGCGCGTTGATCTTTCCCGATTGCGTCACATTTTCAGCGTGGGGGAACCATTGAATCCCGAGGTGATCAGCTGGGCGAGGAAGGCGCTGCGCCACGACATCTATGATACCTGGTGGCAAACCGAAACCGGCGCGATCATGATTACCAATCGACCCGGTTTAGCCATCAAGCCCGGGTCCATGGGCAAGCCGCTGGCGGGCGTTGAGGCGGCGGTGGTGGCTGACGACGGCCGAGTGCTACCCGATAATGAGCAAGGCAATCTTTGCCTGAAGCCGGGCTGGGATGCCATGTTCATTTCCTATTTTCACCACGAGGACATCTACCGGCAGAAATTCAAATATGGCTGGTATTGGACCGGGGATACCGCCTATCGAGACCAGGACGGCTATTATTGGTTTCAAGGCCGCAGCGACGATGTGATCAACACCTCCGGACACCTCGTGAGTCCGTTTGAGGTTGAGAGCGCCCTGCTGGAAGTGCCGGGCATTGCCGAATCAGGGGTGATCGGTGCGCCCGACGAATTGCACTGGCAAAAGGTCGTCGCCTTCGTTGCTTTGCATCATGGCTGTGAATGGAACAGCGATTTGGAATTAAAGGCGCGCTTGCATATCTCCCACCAGGTTTCCCCGATGGCCACCCCTCAGGAGTTCCACGTGTTGGCACACATTCCCAAGACGAAAAGCGGCAAGATCATGCGGCGGGTCTTGCGAGCGCGCTACTTGGGAACCGACGCGGGCGACGTCTCGACACTGGATATCTGAGTTGGTTCGGCACCATGACAACTATTGAAAGACTGACCACCATCTTCCGCGTCGTGTTTGATAACGACGAAATCAACCTTCGGCCGGAAATGACAGCGAACGACGTCGACGGCTGGGATTCGTTGTCCTATGTGAACCTGATCATCGCCGTGGAAAAGGGTTTTGGGATTAGGTTTACTCAAAAAGAGATCATGTCTTTCAAGAATGTCGGTGATCTTTCGAGATGCATCGATAGCAAGTTCGCCGAACGTTAAATCAAAAATTCGTTCTGCTTCTCGCCCCCAGGGCGTTTAAGGCTTGTTGCCAGTAAAACCCGCAATCTGAGGCGAGGGTTTCGAGGGAATCGCCCACGCGCCTGTTTCACTCGATTGGTGAACGAAAGGGGGCGGGAGTCACCGAACGGCAGAGCGACGGAGCTGCGCCTGCGCCGATTCAAAAGGGAATCCAGCCGCTGATGCCAGCCATGATCACATCGGAGCGCAGACGGGCCTCCCCTCTAACCCCTCGAGCTTGAGGCGAAATCGCCGCGCCGGGGGTCACGCGGGAATTTTCTTGGTTCAGGTGGAACTTACGACTCATCATCGGGCCCCGTAAAGCGATTAGTCCCGCATGATTTTCGTCACCTACTGGTATGTGATGTTTGCCACCCTGGCGGTCGTGGTGTTCTGGACGCTGCGGTGGCCGCGGGCGCGGCTGGGATTTCTCGCGCTGGCCTGCCTGGTGTTTCAAGCGCACTTCGCGGGACCGGCCGGCATGCTGCCGATCATCGTCCTGATGATCCTCACGTTTTTTGCGGGGCGTTCGCGCCGGCCATGGGCCTGTGTCGCCGCCATCGCCACCTGCGTGGCCGCGCTCTGCTTCTACAAATACTCCGTGTTTCTCCTCAGTGAACTGATAACGCCCTTCAGCCGGTCACTGGCGGAGAAATTGCTGGCGGGCGTGAAAGCCATCATGCCGGGAGCGCCGCCGCTGGGGATCAGTTTCTTCGCGTTCGAGTTCGTGCACTACCTCTACGAGGTGAAGCGGGGCGGCGAACCGATCCGCAATCCGCTGAAGTTCCTGCTTTTTGCCATCTTCTTCCCCTCGCTGGTGGCGGGTCCGATCAAGCGCTACACGCAGTACCTGCCGTCGCTGGAGGCGGGCGTGCAGCACCTGCGCCGGGAGAATATCGCCTGGGGTTTGTGGCGGGTGGGGCAGGGATTCTTCAAGAAGCTGCTGATCGCCGACAACCTGACGTTCCTCATCGATTACTACCAGCCGCAGTTCGCCTCGCTCAGCCTGGCTGCACGCTGGGGTGTTTTCGCGGCCATCGCCTTCCGGATCCTGATGGATTTCTCCGGCTACAGCGACATCGCGATCGGCTGCGCCCAGTTGTTCGGGGTGCGTCTGCCGGAAAACTTCAACTGGCCCTACGTGGCGCAAAGCCTGCAGGATTTCTGGCAGCGCTGGCACATTTCGCTTTCGAGCTGGTTCCGCGATTATGTCTTCCTTCCCTTGGAGGTGGCTACCAGAGGCAACCCCAATCCGACCTTCCGCGCCTCCGGCAATGTGCTTCTGACCATGCTTCTTTGCGGTCTGTGGCACGGGGCGGCCTGGAATTTCGTCGTGTGGGGGCTCTATCACGGCGCGGGCCTAGTCACGTGCGCCACCTACCGCCGCGTGCCAGTACTCGGTCCCGCCATTCAGAAGGTTTTTGCGAAGGAGCCGCTCTCCGCCTGGCTGCTCACCCAGGCTTATGCCTGGTTTGGCTGGCTGGTGTTTTTCTATCCCATCCCCGAGGCGCTGCGCATGGCCGGACTGCTCTTTGGATTATGAGTGACCTCACCCAGTTCAGCCCCGCCCGGCCGCCGGACACCCCGCGTTGGTTCCGCCCCGGGACGTTTCTCGCCGGGTTCGCCGGCGCACTGGTGCTGCTGTCGGTCGCGGGCGTGTGGCTTGGCCGGCAGGACCGGCATCCTGATTTCACGCGCTTTCATCCCTTCATCTCGCCCGAGGCGCAGTATTATCCGACCATCGCCGAGATGGGCGCCATTGTGCGTGCGCGCTGCCGGCCGAACCAGGTGCTGGTGATTGTCGGCGGCAATTCCATCTTCTACGGCGTGGGCCAGCCAGCGGGAAAAATGTGGACGCGGCGGCTGCAGGAACTGCTCGGCGACCGCTACTGTGTGATCAATCTTGCCTTCCGCGGCGCTTCCGCCTCGGACGGGGCCGCCGTGGTGGCCGAGGTTCTGCGGGACGAGTTTCCACGGCAAATCTACGTGGCCAACGTCGGTCCCATGCAGGGCATCGATCCGACCGGCAGCGATCCCTACCGGTTCATGTTCTGGGAAGCCTACTACAAGGACCTCCTCATGGACTACGCTCCCCGGACGCGGTCGGTCGGGCAACACTATCAGGAAAACGCCCGCGACCACCGGGCCCGCCTTGAGATCATCGGACGCGTCTGGCTCGACCGTTGGTTGCATTTCCGGGACGTCTGGAACTACGTGACCATGGAGTGGATTTGCACCATCCCGTCTGCTTATCAACCGGCGCTGCCGCAGGTGCACTGGCCGCGCAAACGCTTTGCCGACACGGAGCCGGACTTCGCGGACATTCCGCGGGCCAGCCGTTTCCGCCGCGATCTGGTGGATACCGAGCTGCGAATCATCCGCGGCTCCACGGAAGCTTTCTACCAGCGGTCTGGGGACGGCCGCTGGCAGCTGGCCGAGTGGAAACGGAAGGATGTTGATACCTTCATCCGCATGGCCATGCCGGAGGCCCTCCGGCGGCGCACCTTGATCGTGGTGAGCCAGAACAGCCCTTATTATGTGGACAAGCTTGCCCCGGGGGAACGCGAGCGGGACGATCAAGGCTACCGCGACACGCTCGAAATCTGGCGCGGCGCCGGCTACCACGCGGCGACCTACCCCAACGATTTCAACGCCGCCGACTATGGCGACCGTACGCATCTCACCGTGGCGGGCGGCCGCAAGCTTGCGGCCATGGTGGCGGATAATATCCGGGCGATGGCCGTCGAGTGCGGTTACGGGTCAGCACCTTGAATTCATGAAAACCCTCCAGACCTTGTTTTCGTATCTGCCGCCCTGGCTGGCCACGCTGGCCGGCCACGCGCTCTCGCTGGCAGTTGCCGTGCTCACGGCCGTCGTGCTGCATTATGTCCTTTATCGCATCGATATTCCCGGCAAGCCGTTTATCTACGTCGCCTTCTGATCCCTCATTACTGAAGCCCGCGAGTGCCACGCATGAAACGCCCCCTGATGCATTGGTTGGATGCCCTGGCGTGGACGCTGCTGGCAACGGCCTGGGCGCTGGCCGGCGCTTGCGCGGCGCGGGTGTTCTGGCGGGCCGGACTGGCGCCCACCGTCGGGCTGGTGGCGGGGGTCTGCTGGTTCGTGGCCTTTGCGTTGGGGGCGGG
>CAJAKX010000372.1 GCA_903940425.1 uncultured Opitutia bacterium
CCAATCGCGAACAGCAGAGTCCAAGGCACGACCAAAAACTGCCAGTAGTGCATGTAAGGCCGCCGGGGGATGAGAATGCAGGCGATGCTTGTCAGGCAAAAAATCCCGGCGCCAGCCATGGGCAGCCATCGTGTTGACCGAGCGGACCAGAACAGAGGAAGAGAAAGCAGCAACCACAGTCCGCTTCCGGCCAGCCAGTATGGAAGCAATGTATCCGGCGCACTCGCGGTCCGCCAGATCATGCCCATAACCTCCCCCATCGGCAGGTAGATTGAACCCACATACCCCACATTGCTGAGCAGGTACGAGATCACCACGTCGGACCAGAGGTTGAAGAAGGTGAGAAAAATGGCACAGGTGAGGAGGGGCACAATCAGACCGGCGACCAGGGCCAAGGCTCCCTTCTTGCTTTCCTGCCCGGCGGCGCGCCGTTGCCAGATTTCCATGATCACCCACCCGAGGCCCAACAATACGGCTAGGGGTACGGCTTGAAGCTTAGCTAGCGGAATGGAGCCAAGCACGATGCCGCCGGCTAGGCTGTGCCGCCAGCCGGCACCCCCTGCGAATCGTCGCACCATCAGGAAAACGGCCGTTCCCAACAGGCAGATCGGAACGAGCTCGCTTGAGTAATGCAGGAAATCGCTGCGCAGCGCCAACGCTTCAAAGCAAAGAGTGGCGAATCCCGTAATCCGCGCCACCATGACACCACACATCAACGCACAGGCTTGGTGAATCAACACGAATGTGACGGCGATCAGGAAAAACGCTGTCACACGTGCGGTGAAGTAATTGTCCACGCCATGAACCCAACCGGCGGGCCAAAGCGCGTAATAATCAAAGGGTCCCGAGGTCATGCCTTCCACCGAGCGCCAGAAGACGGGATCGTGCCGCAACGTCAGGGCGCCCGCGATGAATTGGTTTTCATCCGGATCAAGTGGGCGGGTGACAAACCAAGTAGGCCAGCGTCCCACGAAAAGCACACTGAGGATGATCAGTCCCCATCCCCAGTCGGTGCGCCTGACGTCCCGCCAGTCAGGCCGCAGCAGCGGACGCAACATGATGAAAAGCGTCCAGATGATCGCGAAACAAACCAAGCACCAATAACGGGCGGGATTTTCGTCAAACCAGCGTAGCATGGAAGAGGGTTTCTGTTGTTGGACGCCTAAAGCCAACGACCTTCGGTTACGGCGGTTTCAACGGCACTTTGGAGACTGGCCGAAAGGCCGACCATAGGGGCAGGCCCAACAGCACGGCGAGCAGCGTACACACCAAGAGTGCCGGGAAACCGAGGTCGCCGACGAAGGTTAGGCGCAGGACGCATTTCGACAGAAAGTTGTTCCATGTCGTATAGCCATGGAGGAGCAGGAGTTCCTGCTCGCGTTGTCGGCCGAAGATATCAGCGGGGAGTTCGAGGTGCTGAAGCCAGAAATGTCCCGCGGCGCCAGCCAAATTCCGGGCGGCAGGAAAGCCGCGGGAGCGAACAGGAGCGCGGTCAAAATGATGCTGATGTCGGTGATCATATCTTCGGGTGCGGCGCACCGTTCCGAATGGACCTGCAAACACTGCATCCGAATTCGTAGTTGTGGATTCCAAAGGCCGAAAGAGCCTCAGGGTCCGTTGTGCAGGGCGACCCACTTGCGTGCGTTTCGAAGTTCCGCCACGGCGGCACCGCGCGGTTCGGGATCATGATAGACGATAATGGCATCAGACGGGACGGCCACGGCGAGGGCCGCAGGCGGCGATTGAAGACCGGTTAGGCGCTGGTAATAAAGGGCGTCCTCTGTCGGATAAACCTGGTGGTCGGTGAGGATGGTTACCAGTGGATTCCAAGGAAAATAAGCATGGCCCTGATGGGCTTTGGCCCATGCAAGCGTCTCGCGTTGGTAGTGGGTCGGCATCCAATAGACGCCGCGTACCAGGTGGTCCCTGATTCCATTGAGGGCACCGAGGAGAAGGATGGTCGCGACGGCGATGCGGGAGGTCGGGTAGTTGCGCCACAGCCACGTGGCAAGAAGGGCGAGCCAAGCGGTGGCGTAATACAGTGCGTGGATGGAATTCGGGCCGCCACCGAGTTTGAAGCAGGCAATTAAGCCCAGCGGGAGACTGGTTACCGCAAGCCATGTGACAGGCAACGTGATTCTGTAAAGATGGTCGTCGCCGGGGCGTTGTCGTGCTCGAAGCCAAAGGAGCAGGATGCCCACGACGAACCAAAGACCACCGGTGAAGAAAAGGCGGCCAGCGGAAAGGGCGCCGGTTTGGAGCGAAAAGGGGATTTTGGCCGGGCGCGCCACCATGCTGAACCAAAGGGCGTCGGCACCGAACCATTGGACGAATCCAGCGGTGAGAAGCAGGGTTGCGCCCGCCGCAAGGGCAGAGAATTGGATGGCGCGACGCCGTTCGCCACTCCACCACAACCACGCGGCCATCGCCGCCGGCACCGCCACGGCCAGTTGCTTGGCCCAAGGGGCGAGAGCGGCAGCCATTGCTGCGAGGCCCACCCAACCGCATGGAGAACGGGATTCGCGGGCCAGGAGCAACGCCCATAAAGCCACAATCCCGAGTGCGGCCGCGATCACGTCCACGTGGATCCAGAGGAAGGTATCGGAGTAGGCCGTCGTAAGGGTTAAAGCGGCCAAGGCCGCAAATGCGGCGGAACGCCAAGTGCGCCAGACGATCCACGCGAGGAGTACTGCGGGCAACGCGTACAGAATCGTGTTAATGAGGGCGGCGGCCATGAAGGCGCATGACAGATCCGGGATCGCGGCGACCGGTGCGTAGACCAGGGCATAGACAGGGCCATATAACCACCCCAGCTGCGCGGCTGAGGCTTGCGGCGCGTAGGGATCAAGCCCATGGGCGACGGCGTACGCCGCGGCGAGGCGGGTCGGGTTCCAGTAGATGCGTTCCACCGTACAGACCGAGGCCCATACCACAGCGAGCAGAGCAGCTGCCGCCAACAGAATCAAAAGCGAGTGGATTCGGAACGTCAGCTTCACAATCCTGCGACTTCGATTGGTCTGACCGTGATCAGGGCTAGGCGTCGTGTCCCATGGAGTTTGCCGGATTTGCAGGGCCGACACCTCACCGGAACACATTGTATTTCACGATGGCGTAGAGTGCACGGAAGCCGTCGCGCCAGCCGATCTTCTTTCCCTCCTCATAAGTGCGGCCGTAATAGCTGATGCCCACCTCATAAATCACCACGTGAAGCCGCGCGACCTTGGCGGTGATCTCCGGCTCGAAGCCAAAGCGGTCCTCCTCGATCGTGATCTTCTTCAGCACCTCCCGCCGGAAGACCTTGTAGCAGGTCTCCATGTCCGTGAGGTTCAGGTTGGTCAGCATGTTGGAGCCCAGGGTGAGCAGCTTGTTGCCCACCATGTGCCAGAAATAGACCACGCGGTGCGCGCCGCCGCCGGTAAAGCGCGAGCCAAAAACGACGTCAGCCTGGCCATCGACGATGGGCTTGATGAGCTTGGGGTATTCCTGCGGATC
>CAJAKX010000373.1 GCA_903940425.1 uncultured Opitutia bacterium
GGACTCGGTGCGTTCCGTTTCTTCGCGCAGGGCGGCTTCCTTGTCCACCGGATACACTATCGCCAGTTCATCAGGCAAATCGTCCTTCTTCACTTGAAACAGGCCCTCCCTGCAGCGCACCGTGATGATCGTGGGCCGGTTCGAGACCACCTGCGCGTCATGGTAGATCTTTCCGCTTTTAAGGCTCAGGATGGGGATTACTGGGCCGGCGAATAGTGGGCAGGTGATGAATAACAGCAGAAGGAAGCGTCTCATTGCTCAACAGTTGTTCGGGTAACGATGGACCGGCTTCAACCAAGCCCAGAAGCCGGGCAGAGTCAACGATTCGAACCGAAGGATTTTTTCGTCCCCGTGTCCGGGCGTGGCTGAGGTCGCGGCGTCAAACCACTCCCTTCATTCAACCACCGGCCGCCCTACACCCCGTGCCGTTCGATGAAGGCCTTGATCGCCGCGGGATCGGCCTTCATGGGATGCTTGTCGACGGATCGGGACTTGAGCGCCTCAAGGCTCGGATGGGTCGGCTCCCGGCCGATCGCGGCGCGGATGACGTCCGGAAACTTTGCCGGACTGGCGGTCGCCAGCACCACGCTGACGCGGTCGCGGCTGATCTCTTTGAAGCCGCAGGCGGTGTGCGGGTCGCAAACGTAGCCGTACTTGTGGTAGACGTGCCTGATGATGCCGGAAATCTCCGCGTCCGTGCAATGCGAGGCGGTGAAGGTGTCGGCGTCGAAATGATCGAAGCGGTAGACTCCCGCCGCCTTGAAGGTCTGCAGGATCTCGCGCACCTGCGCCGGGTCGCGTCCGGCGTGGTAGTAGAGGAAGCGCTCGAAGTTCGACGCCACCTGGATGTCCATCGAGGGCGCCAGGCTGGGTGTGACCGCGGCGAGGCGGTACTCGCCGGTCGTGAAGAGGCGGTAGAGAATGTCGTTCTGGTTGGTGGCGATCTTGAAGCCGCGGATCGGCACGCCCATTTTCTGGAGCATCCAGCCGGCGAGGACGTTGCCGAAGTTGCCCGTGGGCACGACGAACTCGACGTTGAGGCGCCCGGCCGGCGGCAGCCGCAGCCAGGCGTAGAGATAGTAGACGCACTGGGCCAGCACGCGCGCCAGATTGATGGAATTGACCGCCGACAGCCGGTGCCGCGCGCGGAACGCCTGGTCGCCAAAGACGTCCTTCAATGCGGCCTGCGCATCGTCGAACGTGCCGTCGACGGCTAGCGCGAAGACGTTGGCGGCGCCGGTGCAGGCCATCTGCCGCTCCTGCAGCGGCGCCACGCGCCCGTCGGGATAGAGGATGAAGAGCGCGACGCCGGGCTTGCCGAGCAGTCCGTGGATGGCCGCCGCCCCCGTGTCGCCCGAGGTGGCGCCGAGCACGTTGAGCGTTTCGCCGCGCACCCGGCACTGGTGCTCGTAGAGGTTGCCAAGCAGTTGCAGCGCAAAATCCTTGAAGGCGAGCGTCGGCCCGTGGAAGAGTTCGAGGACGAAAAGGTTTTCCCCGAGCTGCTCGAGCGGGGCGATGCCCGGATGCGTGAACCCGCGGTAGGAGCGCGTGACGATGTCCTTGAGCGCCGCCGCCTCCACGTCGGTGGCAAAGCGGCGGAGGAATTCATGGCAGAGGGCCGCGTAGTCCAGGCTGGCGAAGCGCACGAGCTCGCCGGACAGGTCCGGCAGCGTCTCCGGCAGGAACAGGCCGCCGTCGGGGGCGAGGCCGACCGCGACCGCCTCGGAGAAGCCGAGCGGTTCAGTCTGCCCGCGTGTGCTGATGAATTTCATGTCCAGGAAGAATTAGCGCGAAAAAACACCGGAATGCACAAAATAAATCAAGCGGACTTTCCCCGCTTTTGTGACTTCCCTGCCTCTTGGTGGCCAGACCGGATTAAAGATCGATCTTCAGGCGATCCGTTGAACTGAGATCCACTAGACGGCCTTCTCCAAACCGAACGCCGCGTGCGCGGCGCGGGCGGCGTCGTCGGCGCGGGCAGCGGCAATCACGACCGAGATCTTGATCTCGGAGGTGCTGATGAGCTCGATGTTGACACCCTGGTCGGCCAGCGTCTGGAAGAGCGTGGCGGCCACGCCGCTGTGCGTCTTCATGCCGACGCCCACGACGGAAAGCTTGGCGATCTGGTCGTGGATGGCCACCTCGCCGCCGCCGAGCTCGGTGAACACCGGCTCAAGCGCCTTTTGCGCCCGGTGCGAATCCCCCTGCGGCACCGTGAACGTGAGGTTGGCGACGCCGTTGTGCCCGATGTTTTGCACGATCATGTCGACGATGACGTTCGCCTCGGCCAGCGCGCGGAACACCTTCGCGGCGGAGCCCGGCTTGTCGGGAATGTTGCTGACGATGACCTTGGCCTGGTCCTTGTCCACGGCCACGCCGCGCACGACGACCTGTTCCATGTAGACGACTTCTTCTTTCACGATGGTTCCCGGGTTGTGATTGAACGATGAACGGACCTCAAAGACGACGTCGTATTTCTTGGCGAATTCCACGGAGCGCGACTGCATGACCTTGGAGCCGCTGCTCGCGAGCTCCAGCAGCTCGTCATAGCTGATCTCGGCCAGCTTGCGGGCGTCCTTCACGACGCGCGGATCGGCGGTGTAGACGCCGTCGACGTCGGTGTAGATCTCGCACTTGTCCGCCTTGACGGCGGCGGCCAGTGCGATGGCGGTGAGGTCGGAGCCGCCACGGCCGAGCGTGGTGATCTGGCCGTCCTCATTGATGCCCTGAAAGCCGGCGACGATGACGACCTTGCCGGCCTTGAGGTCGTGCTCGATCGGCCGGGCGTTGATCGTCTTGATCTTGGCCTTGGTGTGCACCGCGTCGGTGAAAATTCCGGCCTGCGCCCCCGTGTAGGACACGGCGTCCACCTTGAGGGCGTGCAGCGCGATGGCGGTCAGGGCGATGGTCTCCTGCTCGCCGGTGGCCAGCAGCATGTCCATCTCCCGGTCGGAGGGGTGCTCATGGATCGCCCGGGCGCGGGCGATGAGCTCGTTGGTGACGCCCGAGCGGGCCGACACGACCACGACGAGTTCATTGCCCTCGTCGCGGGCGGCCTTGATGCGTTCGGCGACGCGCTTGATGCGCTCGATGTCCCCCACCGAGGTGCCGCCGTATTTCTGGACGATGCGTGCCATGGTTGCAGCAGGAGGCTTACTCCTCGAAGTCGCCGATGCGCAGCAGGAGGGGTTCCTCGAGCACGCTGGCGAGTTGCGCCAAGCCGGCCAGCGTGGTGCGAATGGCCTGCTCGTTGCTTTGATGCGTGGTGAGAATGAGCATGGCCGCGTCCGGCAGTCGGCTGCCGCGCTGGATGACGCTCTCGATGCTCACGCGGTTTTGGGCCATGATCGTGGCAACCTGGGCGAGCACGCCGGGCTGGTCCCTGACCTCCAGGCGCAGGTAGTAGCGGCTGCAGATGCTCTCGAGCGGCGCGAGTTTCACGCCCTTGCGGCCCCCGGCGTGGATCGCCGCGGCCTCGTCCGGCACGACCACCGACTTGCCGCTGGTGAGCAGCGTGACGGCGTCGGCGATGTCGCCAATGACCGCGCTGGCGGTGGCGTCCTGCCCGGCCCCGCGTCCGATGTAGATCGTGGTGCCGACCACGTCGCCGGTGACGGCGATGCCGTTGTAGACCCCGTCGACATTGGCGAGCACGAGGCGGCGCGGCAGCAGTGTCGGGTGCACCCGGACAAACAGCTGGTTGGCTTCGAAGTCGCGGGTGATGACCGCGAGCAGCTTGATGCCGTAGCCGAGTTGGGCGGCATGGACGATGTCGGTCTGGGTGATCCGGGTGATGCCCTCGACAAGCATCTGGTCGGTCTTCACCCACATCCCGTGGGCCAAATAGGCGAGGATGGCCGCCTTGTGCGCGGTGTCCCATCCCTGCACATCGAGCGTCTCGTCGGCCTCGGCATACCCCAGCCGCTTGGCGTCGGCCAGCACGTCGGCGTAGGAGACCCCCTCCCGCTCCATGCGCGTGAGGAGGTAGTTGCAGGTGCCGTTGAGGATGCCGTAGATGCGCGGGAAGCGGTTGGCGATGAGACCCTCGCGCAGCGCCTTGATGATGGGGATGCCGCCGGCCACGCTGGCCTCGAAAAAGAAATGACCGCCGCCTTTCCGCGCGGCGGCGAAGATTTCCGCGCCGGATTCGCAGAGCAGCGCCTTGTTGGCGGAAACGACGATCTTGCCCCTGGCGAGCGCCGCCAGGGTGACCTCGCGCGCGAGGGCCGTGCCCCCGATGAGTTCGCACACGATATGCACGGCCGGATCGATGGCGACGGCGAGCGCATCGGTGGTCAGCTTGGCGGCGGGAATGTCGACGCCGCGCGCCTTGCCGGGGTTGCGCACCGCGACCCGGTACAGTTCAAGCCTGGCCCCGAGCCGGGCCTCGAGCGCCGCGCGGCTGGCGGAAAGGTGCTTCCACACTCCCTGCCCCACCGTGCCGAGGCCGCAGAAGCCGATGTTGATGACGGAGGGTTTGCTCATGGGGCTTCCCCTTTCGGCCGGCGCTCCCAGCGGTGTTCGGTGCCGGCAAAGAGACGGCGAATGTTGGCGTGATGCCGCACGATGACAAGCGCGCCGAGCAGCGTGACGACGATCTTGAGGATGAGCGGCAGTCCGAACGCCCACGCCACCGCCGGCACCACCACCGCGGAGAGGATCGAGGCCAGGGAAACGTAGCGCGAGACGAAGAACATGGTGAACCACACCCCGGCGCCGATGAGGATGGGCACGGGCATGAGCACCAGCAGTCCGCCCGAGGTGGTGGCCACGCCCTTGCCGCCCTTGAAGCGGGTGAAACAGGAAAACGAGTGACCGAGCACCGCCGCCACCAGCCCGACGACCGCCGTGGTGAGGCTGCAATCGAGCGTCCAGAGGATCCGGCCAGCGTCGTCCGTCGTCACCGACGTGATGGATTGATGGGACAGCCGGTAATAGAGCAGCGGCCAGCCCGCCGCCAGGGCGCCTTTCAAGGCATCGAGGACGTAGACCATGTTGCCCGCCTTCGCGCCCAGTACGCGCTTGACGTTGGTCGCGCCCGGATTGCCGCTGCCCGCCTTGAAAATATCCACCCCGCACGCCCGGGCCACGAGGTAGCCAAACGGGAGCGCCCCCAGAAAGTAGCCGACGAGGGCCGCGATGAGGATGGGCAGATACATGGAAATCAATAATGGTGGAGCGCGGCGTCCCGCCGCGCTTTCATTCGGGCTGAAATAAGCGCACGCGCCCGGAGGTCGCGTTCCACCGGGGATATCGCATTCACAGCTGCACGAACTTCGCCATCTTGATGGCCGGGTTGGACTTGATCTCCTGCCGGGCGGCGGGGCTCGGCTCGCTGTCGACACGCACGACCATGTAGGCCGTGCCGCCGGGCGTGAGGCGGCTCAACGACATGTCCGCGATGTTGACGCCGCCCTTGCCGAGGATCGTCCCCACGGTGCCGACCATGCCGGGCACGTCCGCGTTCTCGAGCACCAGCAGCTTGCCCTCGGCGGCGACCTCGACGTCACGGCCGTTGATGGCGATGATGCGCGGGCGGTTGCCCTTGCCGATGAGCGTGCCGGCGACGGAGTAAATCTTCCCGTCGGGGCCCACGGCCTCGATCTGGATCAGCTCGGTGTAGTCGGAGTCGGAGGCCGATTTGATGACCTCCACCTGTACGCCGAGTCGTTGCAGCAGCACCGGCGCATTGACGAAATTGACCTCCGCGCCGCCGATCTGGCGGAGATAACCGCGCTGGATGCTGCGGGTGACCGCGTTGGCATCGAGGTCGACGATCTTTCCCCAATAGGTGATGCGGAGTTTGTCGACCTGCTGTGGCGCGATCTGCTGCACGAGCGTGCCGAGCTTGGCGCCGAGGTCGAGGTAGGGACCCAGCACCTTGAGCGTGGCGGCGTCGATCGACGGCACGTTGACGGCGTTGCGGATGATGCCGCCGCGGAGCGCGTCGACGATGGCCTCGGCGATCTCAATGCCCACGCTTTCCTGCGCCTCGGCGGTCGAGGCGCCGAGGTGCGGCGTGAGGGTGACGTTGGGCAGCCGGCGCAATTCGTGGTCCGCCGGCAGCGGCTCGTCCTCGTACACATCGAGGCCGGCGGCGGCGACGTGACCCGCCTTGAGCGCGGCCACGAGCGCCGTCTCCTTGATGATGCCGCCGCGGGCACAGTTGAAGAGGCGCACACCCTTTTTCGTCTTCGCCAGCGCCGCCTCGTCGATCATGTAGCGGGTCTGGTCGGTCAGCGGCATGTGGACGGTGATGTAGTCCGATTCGTGCAGCAGCGTGTCGAGATCGACCTGTTCGACCTGCATGGCCTTGGCGCGGCTGGGCGCCAGGTAGGGGTCGTAGGCGAGCACGCGCATGCCGAAGGCCTGCGCGCGCCGGGCCACTTCGCCGCCAATGCGGCCGAGGCCGACGATGCCGAGCGCCTTCTTGTAGAGTTCGATGCCGGCGAAGATCTTGCGGTCCCATTTGCCCTCGCGCATGGAGGCGGCGGCCTGCGGCACCGGGCGGGCGCCGCAAAGCATGTGGGTGAAGGTCAGCTCCGCCGTGGCGATGGTGTTGCCCGACGGGGTGTTCATGACGACCACGCCGCGCTCGGTGGCCGCCTCGACGTCGACGTTGTCGACGCCCACGCCCGCGCGGCCGACGACCTGCAGTTTCGGCGCCGCGGCGATGACCTCGGCGGTGATCTTCGTCTCGCTCCGGACGGCGATGGCCTGCACGTCCTTGACGATCTCCAGGAGTTTCTCCCGGGGGGAATTGTACGCCTCCACGACTTCGAAACCAGGCTGGCTGCGAAGGAAGGCCACCCCTTTGGGGGAGATTTTGTCGGCAACGAGGATTTTCATGGGTCCAACGTCATTGACGGAAAAGTGCCCTGCTCTGCAATGCAATACCGGAGATGGGCTCCGGCGGCGCCGCCGGCCCCACCGGGCCGGAGTCCGCGGCCCGGGCGCTTCGCGTTTGCCCTGGCCGCGGAGGAACGCTTACGTGGGGCATGACGCCCTCCACCACCCTGCCCGCCCGCGAGCGCCTGGCACAACAGATCCGTTTCATCATCGAGGTCGACAAGCTGAAGGAGATCTTCCGGCAGACCGTGCTCATCAACAGCCGGCGCGCCGAGAACGACGCCGAGCACTCGTGGCACCTTTGCCTCATCGTCATCACGCTGGCCGAGCACGCGAACGGTCCGCAGCTCGACGTGCTGCGCGTGCTCAAGATGCTCATCATCCACGACCTGGTGGAGATCGACGCGGGCGACACCTTTGCGTACGATGTCAAAGCCATGGCCGACCAGCATGCGCGCGAGGCCGTGGCCGCCGACCGCATCTTCGGGCTGCTGCCGCCGGACCAGCGACGCGAGTTTCGGGCGCTGTGGGACGAGTTCGAGTCGCGGCGGACGCCCGAGGCCAGATTCGCCGCGGCCGTCGACCGGTTTCAGCCGATGCTGCTGAACTGCCACACCGAAGGCGCCGCCTGGCGCAGGCACGGCGTCACCCGCGACCGGGTGATCGCCCGCAACTCCTACATTGCCGAAGGCTCCACCACGCTCTGGGAGTACGCCGAGGCGATGATCGAGCAGACCGTCGCCGCGGGGCATCTCGCCGCTGCGCCCATGGCTTGAGAGACCACGGTGACCGCCTTCACCCTGGAGACACACAGGACGCGGAGAAATTCACATCCGCCCGGGCAGAAGTGGCAGACGGACCCGGCGCATGGCGTGCGGGTCCGCCGTCAACACCGGAGGAAGGACGAGACAGGCGAAGCCCCGGCCGCGGCCTCAGTCAACACGGCGGACCCGCAGCCAGAGACCGTTCTCCAGCAGGTAGAGTTTCCAGCCGCCCAGCTTCGAGGCGCGGATTTCCACCATGGGACTGTCCATGGTGGGGAGCCACATGGTATCGGATTTGTTGCTCTGCACCCACGTCTGGCCGTTTTCGAGGTGGAAGACCGTCGCGCCGGACCAGCCGTTGAAGCTGCCTGCAATCCGGCTGTGAATGATCGTCTCCTTGTCGTCCACCAGCAGGCCCGCCATGGCCACTTCGCGCCTCCTCTCCTCGGCCTTCATCTCCTGCTTCACCTCCGCGCGCACCTCCTGTTTCACTTCCGCACGCGCTTCCTGCTTCGCCTGCTCGCGGACCTGGTGGGCGCCCTCGCGCGCATAACGCCCGGCCAGCTGGTCGAGCGCCGCCTGCTGTTCCGGCGTGAGCTGGTCCAGGCCCGCCGCGCGGCGCTCCTCGGGCGCCAGCTGCTGCCAGAAACCCGCCTCCGCCGCCCCGGCCGTCGCCACGGTCATCGTCAGTGAGATGAAAAGCACCTGGATTCTGTTCATGCCCGGAGGATGGCGCGATTCCCCGTCCCGCTTCAACTTTTTCCTGCAATGGGCGCCCCGGCGTCGGCCGCCGCCCCTCGGCGCCGTGAATTGTGCGTTGCCTCGCGCCCGGCGTTTCCGCAAATTTGCCGGTTTATTTATGACCGTCGAGAACCCGAATACCAGCGCCCCGGCTCCCGCGCCCAGCGATTTCGTCCGCGACATCGTCGCGCAGCATGTCGCGGAGCATCGCTATCCGCGGATCGTCACGCGCTTCCCGCCGGAACCCAACGGCTATCTGCACATCGGCCACGCCAAGTCGATCTGCCTCAACTTCGGGATTGCCCGCGAAAACGGCGGCCAGTGCAACCTGCGGTTTGACGACACCAACCCGATCAAGGAGGACGTCGAGTACGTCGCATCCATCGTTGCGGACGTGCGCTGGCTGATCGGCGGCTGGGCTGACCACTGTCTCGGCTTCAAGCCCAAGGGCAAGACACCGGAGACGCAGTTGGTCGGCGGCAAGCCCGACTTCTACCTCCCCGCGGTGGTCGGCCCGCCCGCGCTTTCCGAAATCCGCGATCCGCAATCCGGGAGCGCGCTCGAGCCCTTCCACGCCAGCGACTACTTCGACCAGCTTTACGCCTACGCCGTCACGCTCATCCGCCAGGGCAAGGCCTACGTCTGCGACCTCAAGCCGGAGGAGGTCGAGAGCTACCGGGGCCCGCCCGACCGGCCCGGCAAGGAGAGCCCCTACCGCGAACGCACGGTCGCGGAAAACCTCGACCTCTTCCATCGCATGAAGATGGGCATGTTCCCCGACGGTGCGCGCACGCTCCGCGCGAAGATCGACATGGCCTCGCCCAACATCTGGCTGCGCGACCCCATGCTCTACCGCATCCGGCACGCCGAGCACCACCATACCGGGAACATCTGGTGCATTTACCCGATGTACGACTTCGCGCACTGCCTGAGCGACTACCTCGAGGGAGTCACCCACAGCGTCTGCACGCTCGAGTTCGAGGTCCACCGTCCGCTCTACGACTGGATTCTCGAAAACCTCGACCTGCCGCGGCCACGCCCGCACCAGTATGAGTTCGCGCGCCTCAACGTCACCTACACCGTCATGAGCAAGCGCAAGCTGCTGCAGCTCGTGCAGGAGAAGCTCGTCGCGGGCTGGGACGATCCGCGCATGCCCACCATCTGCGGCTTCCGGCGCCGCGGCGTGCCTGCGAGCGCACTGCGCCGGTTCGTGATCGGGGTCGGCGTCACCAAGTTCAACAGCCTCACCGACGTGGCCGTGCTCGAGCACGCCATCCGCGACGACCTCAACCAGACCGCCCGCCGCCGCCTCGCGGTGCTGCGGCCGGTGAAGGTCGTGCTGACCAACCTCCCCGCCGGCGGGACGATCGCGTGCGCCGCCGTCAACCACCCGGAGGACGCGGGCGCCGGCACGCGTGAGGTGCCGCTGACGCGCGAGCTGTTCATCGAGAGCGACGACTTCATGGAGACGCCGCCGCCGAAGTATTTCCGCCTGCGCCCGGACGGCGAAGTGCGCCTCAAGTACGCCTGCATCATCAAGTGCGACGAAGTGGTCAAGGACGCCGCGGGCCGCGTCGTCGAGTTGCGCTGCACCGCCGACCTGGATTCGCGCACCGGCGGCCCGAACGCCGGCCGGAAGGTCAAGGGCACCATCCACTGGGTCAGCGCCACGCAGTGCGTCGAGGCCGAGGTGCGCCTCTACGACCGCCTCTTCACCGTGGCCGAGCCCGACGCGGCGCCCGCCTCCACTGAAAGCTCCGGCGCGGCCAGGGGCGACTTCAAGCAGTTCATCAACCCGCGCTCGCTCGAGGTCGTGACCGCGAGGCTGGAGCCCGGCCTCGCGCAGGCGAAGCCGGACGAACACTACCAATTCGAGCGCCTCGGTTACTTCGCGCTGGATCCGGAGTCGGAAATCACCAATCCCAAGTCCGGAATCCGGAGGCTTGTCTTCAACCGCACCCTCACGCTGAGGGACACCTGGGCGAAGTAGGCTTTCCGGGACTGCCGGCAGCGACCCTGCAATATCGCATGCGTCGCGAATTCCTGCGCCCGCACCGCCCGGCTGCCCACCGTGGGCGCGGCGGTCCGGTCTCGCGCGCGGATCGACGGGCCTTGAAAACGGGATTTTACAGCGCGAAGTCTCTTCGCTAACCTTTGCCGATCGGAGAAACGGACATGAATCACCATCGCATCGGCATCATCGGAGGCACCGGCCTCTACAACCTCGAGGGATTCGCGGGCCAGACCTGGGTGCGCGTGAAGACCCCCTTCGGTCCGCCCTCGGACGACCTGCTGACCGGCACGATGGCCGGACGCGACGTCGTGTTCCTGCCGCGGCACGGCCGCGGGCATCGCATCCTGCCGAGCGAGTTGAACCACCGGGCCAACCTCTGGGCCATGAAAAAGCTGGGGGTGGACTGGATCATCAGCGTCAGCGCCGTGGGTTCGCTGCAGGCGCGCTACCGCCCCTGCGACGTGGTGATGATCGACCAGTTCCTGGACCGGACGAAGAAGTCGTTGGAGCACACTTTTTTCGGCCGGGGCATCGTGGCCCACGTCGCCCTGGCCGACCCGATCTGCGAGGAACTGCGCCGCTTGCTGCTGCGGAGCGCACGGGCGGTGAAAGCGCGGGCGCATGACCGCGGCACCTACGTGTGCATTGACGGTCCCGCCTTCAGCACGCGGGCGGAATCACTGACCAACCACCGGCTCGGTTACGATGTCATCGGCATGACCAACCTCGGCGAGGCCAAGTGCGCCCGCGAGGCCGAGGTCGCGTATGCCACCATGGCCATGGTCACCGACTACGATTGCTGGAAGGCGGGTGAAGCCCATGTGACGACCGAGATGGTGGTCGAGCACCTGCATCGCAACGCCGGGATGGCCCGGAAAATCATCGCCCACGTCATCCCACGGATTCCCGCCAAGCCGGACTGGCCGTGCCACCACGCGCTGCAGAATGCGATCATGACCGACAAAAAGCTGTGGCCGGCGACAACGCGGCGCCAGCTGGCGCCGCTGCTGGCACAGTACCTCTGAGATTTTCCGCAGCGTGACGACCGGCGTTAATGCATCCCGGCCGACCCTCCCCGGCGGAAGCGGTCGCGGCTTGCCAGCGCCGCCAACTTTCGGTCCACTCCGCGATCGTGCAGCAAAGCATCGTCACCCTCGACATGGAAGGCGTCCTCACGCCGGAGATCTGGATCGCCGTCGCCGAGCACACTGGCATCGCCGAATTACGGCGTACCACGCGCGACGAACCGGATTACGACAAGCTGATGCGCGGCCGCATCGAGATTCTCGACCGGCACGGCGTCACGCTCTCGCGGATTCAGGGCATCATCGGCCCGCTGTCGCCGCTGCCGGGCGCTGTCGAGTTCCTCAACACGCTGCGCGCGCAGGTGCAGGTGATCATCGTCTCCGACACGTTTGAACAGTTTGCCCAGCCACTGCTGCGTCAGCTCGGCTGGCCC
>CAJAKX010000374.1 GCA_903940425.1 uncultured Opitutia bacterium
GCCCCCTTGTGCTTTCTTATCCATTCGTTAATGCGCTCCACCAGTTTTAGGAGATCCGTTACGCTTGGCATGGTGTTGATGGGTTAACTATCAGGAGGTGAGCAGCGGCATCCACGCGCGCAGGCATCCCCTCCCCCGGACCAAGAGGTCCGTTCTCCACCCAGTGGCGCTGTCGGGGTCGCGATCACAGCATACCTGATGGAGCAAACGCTGCCAGCAGGCCGGCCGGATTCGAACCTTTTAAACACTCTAATTTAGGTAGGCAGGCCGGAGAATGGCAGAACGGGGTCAGGCGCACATTTGAACCTTGCAGTCTTCTCCTGGAGAAAGAACCGAGCCGCCGCCGTTCTGCTGTACAGCAGAATGGCCGGCAGAACGGCACGGCGGCGCGCAGGGCGGAGGTTATCCACCCTGCGAGGGTGAGGAGCTACTTCTTGGGGGTGAGCAGGGCGCCGGCGACCGCGGTCATCGGGTCGTTGCCGAGGAAGACCTGGGGGGTGATGATCACGTTCTTCTCCCCGGCGAGGCGGATGATCTCCAGGCGGGCGGCGTTCTCGACGCCGAGCGCCTGGATGATTTTCTCGTAGGCCTGCCGCTGGTAGTCGGCGAGGACGAGCTGGGCCTTGCCGGCCTGTTCGTTGATGGCGTTGCTGCGTTGCGCCTCCACCAGCTGCTTTTCGGTGTTGGCCGTGGTTTCCGCGTTGACGAGATTCTTGCGGGTTTCCTCGGCCTGCATCTGCTGGTTGTAGGTGGCCTTCTGTTCCTCGGCGATTTTCTTGTCGGTCTGGGTCTGCAGGAGCTTCTTGCCGGCCTCGGTGACCGTCAGGTCGACATTGGCCAGGTAGAAGGCCGACACGTTGAGGAAGCCGCTTTCGAGCTTGGCTTTCACCCGGTTTCTCAGGTCGCTTTCCTTTTCGGAACGCTGGTTGATGAGGTCGAGCGCGTTGAGCTTTTCGCCAATGTTGCGGACTTCGGCGCGCACGACCGGGAGGACGCCCTGCGCCTCGAGGTTTTCGAGGGTCTCGTCCTCCTGGAGGTTTTTGACGACGAGATCCGGGTCGCCGTGGAGGGCGACGAGCTTGGGGGCGTTCTCGGGAGTCACGACCACGACGACGCGGACATCCACGGCAATGGTGAACCCATCCTGGCTGCGGATGTTGATGCTGTTATCGTCGTGCTGCGTCTTCTGGTAGGTGTAAACGCGCTGGGTCGTCTTCACCAGGATGGCGGAGTACGCGAGGGGATTCAGGTAGTAGGTGTCGGGGGTGAGCGCGACGTTCCAGATTCCGGAGTAGCCGCGGGGCACCAGGCGGTTGCCGTTGATGGTCTCGGCGTTTCCGGTGTACGCATTGCCCGTGTTGTCCTTGATGACCGCGACTTCGCCCTGCCGGATGATGAGCGCGGGCCGGGGGGTGATGCGGAACAGCGCGGTGTTGTAGCGGTACACGCCGGGGGGCAGGACGGTGAGCTGCACGCCTTTGTAGCCATGTTTGGCCGCATGGGCGTCATTGGCGGGCTTGAGCCACGCGCCAAGAAACTTCTCGGCATCCAGATAGGTGAGGTCGTCCCAGGCCGGAGCGAAGGTCATGCCCTGCGGCATGGGCTTGCCTTCGAAGGCCTCGATCAGGCCGACCTGGCCGTTCGGGATGGTGACGACGGGCTCTTTGGTGACGCTCTTGGCGCCGGGGGTGACCCAATGCCATCCCGGCCCGAGGATGGTGGCCTGGGGTCCCTTTTCGCCGTCGAGGGCGACGATCCTGCCGGTGGGCAGGTCGGGCGCCATGAAACGGTTGGAGACGATACCGGTCTCCCCGTCGGAGATGACCGTAAAGCCGGACAGGGACATCATGAAGATCAGCGCGAGGGCGCCGAGGACTAATATGGTTTTGGGGATCATAAATGATGAGGACTTACTTTTCGTAGTCGGAGAGCGTCCAATCCTTGATTCCGTCCATTTGCGGCTTGGTGCCGAAATAGATGCCGCCAAAAGGTTTTCCATCGGCGAGGCCATAGTAGGTGAGATGCAGGACGCCGGTGTGCTTCACTTCATAAGCCAGCTCAAACGAACCGGTGCCTCTTTCCAGCTTCATCATCTGCGTGGGGGAAACGTTCTCCTTAACGGCCCCCCCGGTCTGGGTCAGCACCAGGAGCAGCGTCGCGTTCTCCTTGCTCGCCAGAAGATACTGGCCCCGCACCACCACCCGGTCGCCGGCGGCCAGATTCGTTGAGTTTGCCAGCACCTGTTCGATGACAATGGAGTCGCCCGTCTTGAATTTCTTTGGCCCCAGCACAAAGGGGATGTTGGCGAGACCGTTGCCGGCCGAGACTGGCGGCGGGCGCGCGGGCTCCGCGGCTGGAGGCGTGACCGCAGCGGGCGTTTGCGCGATCGGCGGCTTTGGTGGCTGATTGGATTGTCCAAACAGTGCGTCCATCTTGGCCTCCTTTTGCTTCAGCTCCGCCAGCGGGGGCACCCCAAGCTCCATGCGCAGCCGGTCAGTGACCGAGGTGTCGATCGGAGACATCCGCACGGGAAAACCCGGCCTCGCGGCTCCGTATTGGGTGCCAAATCTCTGCGGTCGCCCGACGCTCACGAGAAAGCGATCCATGCTGGCAGCCGCGAGCCACTTCGCCCTCGGCTCCCCTTTCCCAATCGCTATGACGCAAAAGTCGTGGCAAAGCAGGAAATCATCGGGCGTCGGCGCGTGCTGCAGGA
>CAJAKX010000375.1 GCA_903940425.1 uncultured Opitutia bacterium
CCCACCCGAAGGAGAAGCTCTCGCACTACTCGAAGGGCACGGTCGACATCATGTTCAAGTTTCCCTTCGGCGTGCAGGAGCTGTGCGGATTCGCCGCGCGCGGCGACTTCGACCTCACGCAGCACCAGCAGTTCAGCGGCAAGTCGATGGAGTATTTCGACGAGGCCGCGAAGAGGAAATACGTGCCGCACGTCGTCGAACCCTCGGTTGGCGTCGACCGGATCCTGCTCGCCGCGCTTTGCGCCGGCTACGCCGAGGACGAGGCGCCGGACGAGAAGGGCAAGTTGGAGAAACGCGTGGTGCTGCGCCTTAGCCCGCGTCTGGCCCCGATCAAGGTCGCGGTGCTCCCGCTGGTGAAGAACAAGCCCGAACTCGTCGCGGTGGCCGAGCAGCTCCATGCGAAACTCCAGCGCAAATATGTCGTGTTCTACGACCAGTCCGGCGCCATCGGCCGCCGCTACCGCCGGCAGGATGAGATCGGTACGCCGTGGTGCGTGACGATCGACTTCGACACGCTCGCCAATGGCACCTTCACCCTGCGCGAGCGCGATTCGATGAAACAGGAGCGCATCGACGAAAAGACCCTCTTCGCCCTGCTGGACGAGAAGCTTGATTAAGCGGTGGTCGCGGTCGTTTCCCGGGAGAAATCTGCCCACATCCCACCCGTGAAGAAACCTTTTCGAGTCTGCGGAGTGGGTCTCGTCCTGGTTCTGGCCGCCATCCAGTTTTTCCACCCGGTGCGAAATCTCGGGCCCGTCGGGGGTCCGGACGACATCACCTCGCGGTTCGCCGTGCCTCCGGACGTGCAGACCGTCCTCGCGGACGCCTGTTACGACTGCCACTCGAACCGCACCCGTTATCCATGGTATGCGAATGTGCAGCCGGTGGGATGGTGGCTGGCCCACCACATCAACGAGGCCCGGGGCGAGCTAAATTTTTCCGAGTTCGGCGCCTACAGCGCCAAGCGGGCCGCGCGCAAGCTCGACGCCATCGTTGACCAGGTTGAGCAGGGCGACATGCCGTTGCGCACCTACACCTGGATGTATCCTGCAGCACGGCTGACTGCGGCGCAGAGAAAGCTGATCACCGGCTGGGCGCAAGCGCTGCACGACAAGATCGCCCCGGAATAATGCCCGCATGCTGCCGGCCGGCTGCCGCCACAAACCGTTACAACCCCATGCTCCGTCCACCTGAAACCTTCACGACCGAACGCCTCGTGGCGCGGCTGCCCCGCGTTGAGGACGCCGAGGCGGTGTTCGCCGCTTATGCCAGCGATCCCGTGGTCACCCGGTATCTCTCGTGGCGCTACTACACCGAAGTCGAACCGCTGCGGAAATTCCTGCAAGGCGTCGGGCGCATGTGGGAAACGGGAGAAGGTGGCGGACATTACGGCTGGATGCTCTGCCTGCGCGGCACCGACGAGCCGATTGGCTCCATTGGGGTGGGCCTTGGTCTCCATGGCGCCGCGCTCGGCTATGTGCTCGGCCGCGCGTACTGGGGCCGGGGGTTGATGACCGAGGCCGTGCGTTATGTTTCCGCCTGGGCGCTGGCCCAGCCACCGCTTTTCCGCGTGTGGGCCTTTTGCGACGCCGAAAACC
>CAJAKX010000376.1 GCA_903940425.1 uncultured Opitutia bacterium
GCGCATCGCGGTGGATGATTTTCGTCGAAGCCAAGCCGTTGCCGCCGTTCCCATGCCGGACAAGTCAGGATCCATCGTCCTGTCTAAGATCTGATCAGGCCCTTGTCAGGGCCGCGATACCCGGAAATGTTCTCTTGGCGGCCTTCCCTTGAGCACACCCGAAAATTCGCCTATCGACATTTACTCTAGGAAGATTGTAGGGGCCTACCCCTCTCTGCCTCATGGTTGATTCGACGAGCTGGCCGCGCCGCGTCTGGCGCAGGATCTACTGGCTGCCGCACGACGTGAGGCTGACGCGTACTTATCGCGGCGTCCGCAGACTGGTTTACTTCGGTGGCGACGGCGTCGGCGATGAGTTGCTGCTCTCCACGGTCCTGCACGAACTCCGCGCGCGCGGCGGGCGCGATCTCGGCGTGATGACGAGCCAACCCGAGTTGTTCGCGCATTCACCCGACGTCGATCATCTCCTGCCGGTGCGCCACGACCACATGGCGGGATTGCGGCGCCTGGGGCGGCGGGTGGACCAGCTCGTTTACATCGAGCGGCGCCTCCCTCCGGATATCGACGTGCCGCCGCCGCGGCACCTGCTGGCCGAAATGTGCCGGCTTGCCGCCGTCACCGGCGCAGTGTCCCTTCGCCCCTACTTGAACCTCACCGAGGCGGAACGCAGCGCCGCCCGGCGCCCCACGCCTTACATTGTCATCCAATCCTCGCGCCGCTCCGCCTCGCTCGTCATCGCCAACAAGGAATGGTTCCCGGAGAGATTTCAGGTGGTGGCGGATGTGTTACGGCGGGAATGTCAGGTGGTCCAGATCGGATTGGCATCCGATCCTCTTCTGCAGGGCGCCGAGGATCTGCGGGGACGCACGAGCCTGCGGGAATGCGCGGCGCTGCTTGCCGGCGCGGTCGCCTTCGTGGGCCTGGTGGGACTCTTGATGCACCTGGCGAGAGCCGTCGAGTGCCCCGCCGTCATCGTTTATGGCGGCCGCGAGCACCCCGATCAGAGCGGCTACAGCGCCAACCGGAATATCTTCACACCGGTGCCCTGCGCGCCCTGCTGGCGCTGGAATTCCTGTGACTTCAACCGCCGCTGCATGGACGAGATTACGGCGGAGCAGGTCGCCGCCGCTGTCCGCGCGCTCCTGTCATCCCCGCCGGCGCGTCCGTTGCCGGTCGAAACCGCGATCATCGGCACGGCGGAAAGCGCGGGGGTCACGACATGAACACCTCTGCCGCCGCCGCCCGCCTTTTCCGCGTGCCCGGAATCGGGCGTTTGATCCAAAGCCTCTACCATGCTGGCCGTTCCCTTGCGCTGAACTGGGGCGCCGCGCCATTCATGCGCCGCTACCTTCGCCGGCCCGGGCCGCACAAACTCCATTTGGGCGCCGGCGGCGCGGGCCTGCCCGGCTGGCTCAACACCGACCTGCATCCCGAGCGCTGGCCAACCGTCCGTCTCAACGCCACCCGCCCCTTCCCGCTGCCGACCGGCGTCTTCGACTGCATCTTCTCCGAGCACATGATCGAGCATCTTCCACTCGATGGCGCGCGCCGCATGTTGTCGGAGTGTTTTCGCGTGCTCAAGCCGGACGGCCGCATCCGCCTCGCCACGCCGGATCTGGATCGCGTCCTCCGCTTGTACGCCAGCCCGGACACCCAACCGCAGGCGGAATACCTTCGCTGGGCCGTGCCCTATGGACGGCATCCAGCGGATCTGCCACCTGCGGTCGTTGTGATCAACAGCCTCTTTCATGACCACGGCCACCAGTTTCTTCTCGACGAACCAACCCTCGATCATCTGCTGCGGCGGGCCGGCTTCACCGGCGTACAGCGGTGTGCCCCCGGCGAGAGCGATGATCCGCAATTGCGAGGATTGGAAATCCACCAAAAGGTGATTGGTCGGATGGCCAACGATTACGAGACGCTGGTAATGGAGGCCTGCAAACTATGAATCCGCCCGCGCTCAGCGTCATCCTCTGCACGCACAATCCGCGGCGGGATTTTCTCTCCCGCACCTTGTCGGCCCTGCAAGGCCAGACCCTGCCGGTCTCCGCCTGGGAACTGCTGGTCGTGGACAACGCCTCGCAGCCTCCCGTGGCGGACCTGGCAGACCTGCGCTGGCATCCCGCCGCGCGCGTCCTCCTGGAATCGGAGCTCGGGCTCACGCCGGCGCGCCTGCGCGGCATCGCGGAGGCCCGCGGTGAACTTCTCGTGTTCGTCGATGACGACAACCTGCTCGCACCCGATTATCTCGAATGCGCCCTGGCGCAGGTCGAACGCCACCCGCGCATCGCGGTCTGGGGTTGCGGGTCGTACACCCCGGAATGGGAGCAGCCGCCGCCGCCGGAGTTCGCACCCTATCTGTCCTACCTCGCTGTGCACACCGCCCCGCGGGACTATTGGTCCGACCGGGCTTATGATTATGCCGCCATGCCCGCCGGCGCGGGGCTGTGTGTGCGCACCGCCGTGGCCCGCCACTATGCGGCCAATGTGCGCAACGATCCCCGGCGCAAGCTGCTGGGGCGCACCGGAGCCCAGTTGAACGGGTGCGAAGACTTCGACCTCGGACTCACCGCCATTGATCTTGGCTACGCCACGGGGATGTTTCGCGAACTGGCCCTGACCCACCTCATGCCGCGCCACCGCGTTGAGGAAGACTATCTGCTCCGGCTGATCGAGGGGCATGCGCGTTCCACCGTGCTGCTCATGACGCTCCGGGGAAACCCTCCCCCGCCACCCCCCGCCGGTCTGCTTGGCCGCCTACGGGAGTTCCGCTTGAAACGTTCACTCCAACCGATCGAACGCCGGATTCACGAGGCGCGCCGCAAAGGGGAAAGACAAGCCAAGGTGACACTAACCCATCTTGACCTCCGTCAAAATTGCGGCACCGCTCCCTTCGCGCCGAACGTTGGCTCGTGATTCCGTCTCGTTCGCCCACGCGGCTCCTCGTGGACTCGCAAAGTGTCGGTGCCAGTTCAACAGAACGATGATTGCAAAGCGCAGGTTTGTTTATGCTGGGACCAAGGATGACTGACGATGCCCATGGATAGTCCTACACCCGTTCCAGCCGCCATCACCCGAGCGGCGCTTCCTGCCAAGGCGGCCGCCGTTGGCGTTCTCGCGGTTATCGTCCTTTTTACGGTGCACCTAATGAACCTGCCGTGGCCGTATGTTGGAATCGATCAGTGTTATTTCATGCCGCGCCTATTCGACGTCCACCTGCATTACCTCTGCAATGGAATATCCATTCAGTGGTGGACCCCATCCTTCGGCGGCGGATTGCCGGCCTTCGCCAATCCCAATCATACCCAATTCATGCTCGCGCAGGCGTTGCTCGGTTTTACGGACCTATGGACCGCCGTGGTCCTGAACTTTGTCATCCCCCTCAGCTTCGGTTTTCTCCTCGTCTACAAGTTCGCCGAAGAGCGTCTCGCATGGTCACCGTCCGCGGCGTTGATCGCGGCCGCGCTTTTTGCCACCTCCAACTACAACTACCATCAGGCATTCAGTGGCCATATGGGGGATGCGAGCTTCCCGCTCGTGAGCGTGCTGCCGTTCTGCCTGGACCGCCGCACACCGGCGGCGTCCACCGTAGCCTTGGGCGCCTTGGCGGCCAGTTACATGATCATGACCGGCGGTTATACGATCATTGTCGTCTATGGTCTGACCGCCCTCGTGCTCGCCACCGGCCTCGGCTGGTACGATTACCGGCGTTTCCCGTTCGGGACCGGCATGCGCCGGCTCGCGCTCGCGGCCGTTCTGACGGTTGTAATTTGCGCCGCCAAGCTCTGTGCCGTGTCCCTGTTCCTTCAACAGTTCCCCCGTCTCGCCGACTACCACCAGCCGGCCCCCACCTTCACGGCAGCTCTAGCCTCCCTGCCCGCCCAATTCTTTGCCTGGCAACCCGCCCAATGGCTGCACCGCTTCGGCATGGTTGACGCTGCCAGGCTTTATGCCCGCCTGGTCGGACCAGACGATTGTGATATGGGGATCTCTCCCCTCGCACTGATTTTCCTGCCCTTCGGGATGGCCGCCGCCTGGCACCGCGCCCGGCTCGCCGGCCGGCGCCAATGCTGGTTGATGGCCGGCGCGGCGGCAGTGGCGATCTGGCTGGCAGTTGAGTTTTCGCTGGGTCGTGGTCTCCTGTGGCCGTGGATCAAACCACTCCCTTTTCTGAGATCCCTTCAGGCCAACTACCGCTTTGCTTCCGCCTTCGTCCTGCCCATCATACTCGTCGCCGCCTTGGGCGCCGAGGTTGTCCTCAGGAAAATCCAGAAGCAGTCACACCAGCGTTTACTCGCGTCCGTCCTCGTCCTCGGCATCGTCGCCGGACTGGTGCCCTTCCGCCGCCTCATGTTTGGACTCAGCTTTGACGCCACCGGCATTATGGAAACATGGTCCCGCACCGAGCGAACCGGGGAACGCTGGTCGCCCATCGTTCAGATTGCCGATGTAAAAGATGCTGACAGCTTCCGCAATGGCGCCAGCAGCTGGCACCCGTACGATTCAATTTTCGGCTACGGTTACGGTGGACCGGATTTCCGTACTCAACTGAGTCCTGGTCCGGTGCAACCGCCCGGTCACAAACAACCATACAATCTGAATCATCCGGTGGCGTTCGTGTCCCCGGCAATCGTCGGTTTGCATCCGTTTGATCGTCTGCCAGCGATCGAAGCCCCGGCTGCCACGCTTTTCCTGTCCCGGCGACAGCCTGATTGGCCGTTGCCGATCTCACAGCATGTAGCCAACTACGTCTCACTTGCTGGACTGACGGCCTTGGTTGGTTTGCTGATGCTCGGAAGCTGGAGGCCGGCATTCGATTCATCCGATGGAAGCCGATCACCAATCTAGAGCTCTGTTGCGCTGGACGCGCTTTGCCAGCAACCCGTACGGCACGGGTGGCGAGAAGCGCAGCGCCCAGATCCGCGCGCTGTGCGAAGCGGGCGGTTTCACCGTCGCGGACATGCAGCCGCCATCGGGCACCGCCCGGTGGCGCGCCCGCCTTGCGGGAATGTTGGTCCGCTGGCGTCTGGGGCACCACGCCTCAGTCGACGACGCCGGCGCCGGCCTCCTCGGGTATCGCTCGCTCTTCTACCGTGACGCCCTGGCACGGCACCGCGGGGCGCGGGTCCTGTTATGGGAGACGACCTACGATTCGATTCTGCCCACGCTCGCGCGGGCGGCGGGCTACCGCATCGTGGCGCTGCCGCACAATCTGGAATCGCTCGTCAGCGAAGCCGCCTTCGCCGACCCGGGCCACGACGTCATCACCGGTCTGGCCATGGAAATCCGCCGCCTGCACCTGGCGGATGCGATCTTCACCATCTCCAAGGAAGAGCGCTGGCTGCTCGAAGCGCGCGGACTCGGTCCGCATTACCTTCCATTCCACCCTGATCCGGCGCTGGCGGACGCCTGCAGCAAGATCCGCAGCGCTCGCGTTGCACAGGTCCAGGCTGATGGCAGTATCGCCGGTCCGCTGCTCCTTGTCGGCAGTGCCTTCAATCCTGCGACCGAGCGTGGCATGCGCTGGCAACTGGAGCAGTTGCGCGCGGTCGGCTGGCCGGCGGCGGGCGTGGTCGTGATCGGTCCACAGACCGAAGCTCGGCTGGCCGGCTTCGCTGTCCCTGGTGTGCGCATTCTCGGTGGCGTGACTTGGGAGGAGCTGACGCAACACCTCACCACCTGCTCAGCCATGCTGATCCACACCTTCGGCGGGGCTGGCGCGGTCACGCGGATTCCGGAGGCGCTGCTGGCGGGCGTTCCGGTCATTGCTAACGGCAACGCCGCGCGCGACCAGTACGGGACATCCGGCGTGCATGTCTACGACGATCCCGCCGGTTTTCATGCCCTCATCCAGGCCGCGCTGCCACTCCCGCCGCCACCGCCCCGGCCGGTCTCTGCGGAAGTCCGCTTCCAATCCGAGTTACGTCGCCTGATGCCAACCATCGATGCGTGATCCCCTGATTCCCGGTCCCGGCCGGCCGCCTGGATGGCGCGACCGCCTGCTGACACTGTTTCGCCGGCGCAACTGGCGGGGGTTCATTCGTCTTTACGACCTGCTCAAACCGATCCCCAGCCGGCGCAGCCTTCGCGTTGTCACGCGCTACGGCAGTCAGTTCTTCCTAACACCATGGGACAGCGTGGACACCCATGTGATCAGCGAAGGTTTCTATGAGTCCGAGGTGCTCGAGGCGGTACGGCCCGCCCTTGGTCCGGGCGCGGTGCTTTGGGTGGTCGGCGCCAACTTCGGTCTGCACGCCTTGACGGCCAAATGGCTGCATCCGGAAACCCAGATCGTGGCCTTTGAGCCCTCGCCCGCCATGGCGGCGCGCATCCTGGAGAACTGCGAGCTGAACGGCCTCACACTCGACCTGCATACCTACGCGCTGGCGGATCGCACGACCATGCTTCCCTTTTCTGCGAATGCGTCGGGCAATCCGGGCATGTCCACCCTGCATCCGGTCGCCCAGTTCGCCTACGATCAGCGCTTCATGGTCGCCACCTATTCCGCCGCGAAGGTCATCGGCCGCGGCCTCGCGCCGCCGCCCACCGCGATGATTGTCGATGTCGAGGGGGCGGAGACAGAGGTGCTGCGCGGTTTCGGACCGCAGCTGAAGGCGGCGGGCCTCCGCGTGATCGTCTTCGAAGCTCCCAACGACTTTCTCACCACGCGCCAGCCCGCCAACCTGTATGCCCTCGTGCACGAAGCCGGGTTCACGCTGCAGATTCTGGACCGGCACGAACACACTGCGCATGCACTCTCCAATTTCCTGGCTACCCGCCCGTGAATCCACCGGTTCGCGGCCGCACGGCGAAGGCCAGGGTTGAGGCCTCCACCACCATGTCTGCGCTGAACCGCCGCCTGGGAGGGCTGATTGCCGCCAGCCGGGGATTGCTGCGTCACGGCCGGCCGGCGCGCGTTCTCCTGTTCGGCCCGCGCAGTCTGGGTGACGATCTCCTTTGCACGGCCGTCTTGCGCGAAGCGCGCCGCCGCGGACTGGCCTTCGCCGTGATGACCGACCGGCCGGAATTTTTCCACCAGAACGCGGATCCGGCCCGCGTCATCCC
>CAJAKX010000377.1 GCA_903940425.1 uncultured Opitutia bacterium
CTCGCCGGAGCCGTGGCGAACATCCTCCTCAATCTTCTTTTCATTCCGCGCTGGGGCGGCTTGGGCGCGGCATGGGCGACGGTCATCTCCTACGCGCTCGCGACTTGGGGGGCGTCGTATTTTCACCCGGCGGTGCGCGCAACGGCCGCGATGCAGACCCGTGCATTGTTGCTGCCATTGTTGGGCTGGCGTTATCTCCGGCACAGATGAAGCCACTGGTCCTGCCGCCTTTCATAGTCTGCCTGCTTTCGATACACCGGAGCCAGCGGGGTGGCTTATCGGGTGAATCCCGCCGGTTTGTCCAGAGCCCCTGTTGCGGAACACTTCAAGGCGATGTGTTATGTGGCGCGAAAAAATACTGCACTCATGGCATGGCCTCGGCGAGGATTCGTGCGGTTGGGATCGCTTGCTGGGATATTTTGGTTTCAACGGGGGCGGTGAAGGCATGGGTGAAGAGGCAAGTGCTAGACAAAGCTATATGAATTATATGACAGAATCAGAATTGTGGCGGGCCAAGATCACCGGTTGGCTAGGAGTGGAAGCACGTCTAATTCACGTTAGTTCTCTCTCGAGCGATGTCCGTATCTATCGTTTAGGAGCGCGGATTTTGAAGGTTCGGCGGTTGACGCCGGCGTCAATCTCGAACCGGCCGGGCACATTGGAAGACGAGTTTCATCTGCTTCGCCGGTTGAATCTGCGGGGTGAGACGTTCTGTGGGATTCCGGTGGCAGCGCGCTATTTTTATGAACCCGAATGGGAAGCTTTGGAAATGACGGCCATTGAGCCTCCTGCTGTGTACGATCCCATCGTTTCTCCTGCGAAGGAAACGATCACGGGGCTTTTCGCTTTGGTGCGTGCGGTTTGGCGTCTAAATCGCGCGGGTGTTTCCCATGGCGACCTGACGACCACTAATGCCGGCAGCAATAAAGCCGGGAGAATAGTTCTCCTGGATTTCGATCAGGCGGTTATCTCACACCCAGTTCGATGCTTTCTACGGGATATGTGGGGTTTCCCTTGTGCATCGCGAGCGGCTCAATTCACGATTTGGGATCGTTTTGGCGAATTGGGTTTGATCGCGCCGTTGTTCAGATGCGTTCAATGGGTACGCAGTCGGTTAGGACGGAGGCGGTTCAACGAAGGCCGCCTGACCGATAACCTTTATGCCCGGGCAGTGGCCAGAGGTGATGTCCGCCTGCAACGATTGGCGGAGTGTTGGCGAGAGGCGGCGGCTTCTGGTGCCAATAGTCCGGGCTCTGAAGTAGCCTATTACTCTTTCGATCTGGCCGGAATGCATTTCCCGGGTGAACGTCCTTGGGCTCTACGCTGGGAAACGATTTCGCGTGAGGTTTCGTTTCGAGGAAAGCGAGTAGTGGAGCTGGGATGTAATCTTGGTTTGCTTGCCATCCATGCGTGTCTTTCGGGGGCCGAGACTGTTGTGGCGGCCGATCATAATCAGCGGATACTTGATGCGGCCGCAAAAACGGCTGCGCTTTTTGGCGCGGAAGTGATTTTCCGTCAGATTGATTTCGATCAAGACGCAGATTGGGAGAGTAGCTTGGGAACAGGAGATTTGGTGAGTGCTTTGTCCTTGACGTATTGGTTGCGCGACAAAGAGCGTTTGTGGCGCTATATCGCGCGATTTCCAGAGGTAGTCTTCGAAGGACATGAACCCGCGGAAGAAATCGAACTCCGACTGAAAGCACATGGATTCACCGTCATTAAGCGCCTTGGTGTGTCCGAACGCAATAGGGTCATTTTCCATGCGACACGACGAATACCACCCAGCTAATGGGCGCTGTATGCGAGGTTTGGATGACGGACATCGCAATTGCGTCCGAGCGTATCGCATTGGCGTTGCGCACCGGATGCTTTGACCACGCGACGTAGCGGATATAGATGGAGCGCATGATGAATGGTCCGAGGCTGAGCATCGTTACGGTCACCAAAGATGACCCCGCGGGCCTCGAACGGACGTTGGCCAGCACGGCGGCATGGCTGGAGGGCCCGGCGGTCGAACAAATCGTCATCGACGCCAGTGTACCGCCGGCCGCTGTAGGAAATCCGGTTGTTCGGGTGGCCCGGCAGCAGTCACACGGCATCGCCGCTGCCTTCAATGAGGGTTTGCAGGCCGCCAAGGGCGAATGGGTTTGGTTTCTCAACGGAGGTGACCGGGTGGATGCGCGGCTCACTCCGGAGTTTTTGCTCACTCTCCTGGGGAGGACAACGGCGGACGTAATGGTAGGCGGCACGATATATGAAGAGGAGGCTGAGCCCCGGCCGCATCTGCCACCGAACATGCGGTGGCCGCCCCTTCATGCTTGGATTCCTCATCCATCGACGGTCGTTCGGCGACGATTGTTCGAGCGGTTTGGCGTGTTCGACGCGACTTATTCCATCGTCATGGACTACGAGTGGTGGTTACGCGCGCTTTCAGCCGACGTGCCGGTGGATGTGCTGTCGGTGCCGTTCGCGGTGTTCGCACGCGACGGCATCAGCCAGCAGATAGAATTCAGGAAGAAATTAGTCCGTGAACAAGGCGATGTTATCCGGCGTTACCAACTTCGTCTGTGGCGGGCATGGATTCTTTCGGGCTGTCGTCTTTTAAGGGTGTGGCTGGCAGCGATTTTCGTGCGTCGTATCAGCAAGCCGTCGGATCCAGCAGTCGAGCCCTGATCGCATCTTCCCCATGAGCTTTTCCCGTGTCGTTGCCTTCATCAAGAAGCTTACCGGAAACAGTGGCTTTAAGGTGGAAGAGCGGTTCAAGAGAATATACGAAGAGAATACTTTTGGGGGAACCGAATCGCGATCGGGCACGGGCGCCTCATTGGCGCAGACCGAACGGTTGCGGCAGGAACTGCCGCAACTGCTCGCAGAACTTGGCGTGAAACGATTTTTGGATGCGCCATGCGGCGATGGCCACTGGATCGCCGAATTGGATTGGGAGAAGATCGATTATACCGGAACCGACGTGGTGGCGGAGCTGATCCAAGCCAACCGATCCCGATTCGCCGATCGAAAGATGAGGTTTGTCGTGGCCAACCTTTGCGTCGACGACTTGCCGCCGGCGGATCTGATCTTCTGCCGGGACTGTTGGGTTCACCTCGACTACCGCCAGATCAGGAGTTGCTTGAGAAATTTCCAACGCAGCGGGGCGACATACGTGTTGACGACGACGTTTACCTCCCGGGTAAGGAATCGGGACTTGGGCGGCGCCATCTGGCGCCCGCTGAACCTGCAGATTGCGCCCTTCTTCCTTCCTGCCCCCATCAAGTCCTGTGTCGAGGGTTGCACAGAGAATGGAGGAGCCTATGCCGACAAGGCGTTGGGCTTGTGGCGACTGAAAGACATAACGTTTTGAGCGAACCATTCCCTTTGCCGATGCGCGCAACTGGTGTCCGGAAAACGAATGAACATTGGCTGGTGGTTGCTCACGAGGCGTCGAACTCCGGCGCGCCGCGGATGTTGCTGGAGTTGCTGCGGGGGGTCCGGGCGGCGAGCGATCCAACCTGGTCGTGCGAGATCCTTCTGGGTCGCGGAGGTCCGCTGACGGAGGAATTTGCAAGCCTGGGTCCAGTCCAAAGACTGACTGGTCCGCGAGCGGAAGGGACTGGCTTGGTTTCCAAGCTATTCGACCGTCTGGTGGACAAGCCGATTTTGCAGCCACGGCGACTGGGCCGCATGATGGAGGAATGGCGCCGGCAGAAAATCCGATTGGTCTACGCCAACTCCGCGACCAATGGCCGGCTGCTGCCCGCCTTGCGCACCCTGGGCTGTCCGGTGGTGACCCACGTGCACGAGCTGGACTACTCGTTGCGGCGTTTCAACTCGCGCGCTGATCTAGCCGCCACGCTGAAATACACGGACCATTTTTTTGCCGTTTCCCGGGCGGTCGTCAGTGACCTCATTGTCTTGGGTGTGCCGCGCGAACGGGTGACCCGGGTGCCTAATTTTTTGGCCGAGCTGCCTCCGGCCATTGATCTGGCCACCGCGCGCAACGAGGTCTGTCAACGCCTGCAATTGCCACCCGGCACCCGCCTCATCACGGCCTGCGGGCACATCGATTGGCTGAAGGGACCCGATCTTTTTGTCGAAATGGCGGGATTGCTGGCGCACCAGATTATGCCGCCCGTCGCTTTCCTATGGCTGGGAGGCGACAGCGATCCTGCCCTCGCGCGCAGGGTGCGTGCCGAGGCCCGGCGCAAAAACCTCGGTCACCTGATGCGCTTCGGCGGGGCCGTGCGGGACCCGGAATTATATTTTGCGGCGAGTGAGATCGTGGCGGTGACCTCACGGGTGGAAAGTTTCAGCCGGGTGGCACTCGAAGCCGGCGCCCTCGGCCGTCCGGTTCTTTGCTTCGCCGCCGCGCGGGGCCCGGCCGATTTGTTGGACGCCGAATCCATGGTGGCGGAACTGAACGCCTCGGCCATGGCGGCGGCGGTGGCCGATCTGCTCAACCATCCGGAGGAGGCGAGGCGCCGGGGGCGGCGATTGCGCGAGCGGATCGCGGCGGAGTTTATGGCCGGAAAATGGATCGGCGAGATTCTCGCGACCGTGGAGACTTTGCTTCATGCCTGAAAATCTGTCTCCGGCGGAAAACTCGCCGCTCTGCGGGTTGGTGGTGATCTTTCACCCGAACGACACCGTGAGGGAGAACCTTCGCGCGATGGTGCGGGAATGCGGCAGAGTGATTGTGGTCGACAACGGATCAGAGGCGGACTGGCGCGAATCGTTGAGATCGATGGCCAGTATTGAAGTCATGGCCAATGCCGGGAACGTTGGACTGGCCGCTGCGCTCAACCAAGGCATGCGGCGGGCGGCGGAGCAGGGATTCTCCTGGGTGCTGGCCTTCGATCAAGACAGCCAACCGGGACCAGATTTCAGCCAGGCATTGTTCGCAACATGGCGGACGCACCCGGAAGCCTCCCGGGTGGCGGTGGTCGGGGCCAATATCTGTGAGACGATCGAGGGCGGGCGGGAGCATCGGTGGTTGTGCCCGCATCCGTGGCTGCCGGGGGCCTTCACCAAAACGCCTTTGCGGGGCCGCGATCTGCCTTCGGTAACCATGGCGATCACTTCGGGATCTCTTTTCCGGCTGGCGGACTTCGCCGTCGTGGGGCCGTTTGCCGAGGAATTCTTCATCGACTACGTGGACACCGACTATTGCCTGCGCTGCCGGGCGGCGGGACGTCTGATCGCGGTGAGTTCCGCCGCGCGGCTGGCGCACTCTTTCGGCGCGCGGGATCGACGGCGGTGGTGCGGCCTGACGTTCGTGCCGACGAATCATTCACCGCGCCGCCATTACTACATCGCACGAAACCGCCTTGCGATGATCCGACGGCACGGATTGAAACACGTCCATTGGCTCCTCTTCGATCTGGTGACCGCCGGGCTCCTGCTCGTACGAGTGCTTGCCGTGGAAGAGCGGAAGATGACCAAACTCCAAGCCATGATTCGTGGCACTATTGATGGACTGCGCGGCCGGCTTGGTGAGTGTCCGCCCGGCTGGTTCGAATAAAGCGGCCTGCTGGTATGACTCCCTTGCTCTCCATCATCATCGTCGCCTACCAGTCGCGCGAGGAGATCGGGCCGTGCCTGGCCTCGTTGCCACGGGAGATCGCCGGCGGGGCGGTCGAGGTGATCGTGGTGGACAATTCGCCGGGTGACGGAACGACGGAAATAGTGCAGCGGAATTTTCCATGGGTGCGTTATCTTGCGCCGGGCGCCAACCTCGGCTTCGGGCGCGCCAACAACCTGGGCTACGGCCGGTCGTCGGGAGAATTGGTGGTGTTTCTCAATCCCGACACCATCAGCAACGCGGAGGCGCTGGAGCATTGCGTGCGGCGGTTGCATACGGAGCCGAATATCGGGCTCATCTCACCGAAGCTTGTGCAGGCCGACGGCTCGATGGATTTGGCGTGCCGGCGCTCGATCCCAACGCTGTGGGATGGCTTCTGCCGGGCGAGCGGCCTGGCCGCGGCGTTTCCGAAGACGAGGCTCTTTGCCGGCTACAATCTGACGCACTTGTCCGAGAATGGCACCTACGACGTCGGTGCGATCAATGGGGCCTTCATGATGATCCGGCGCGAGGTGCTCGAGCGGGTCGGTTTGTTTGACGAAGCCTTCTTCATGTATGGCGACGACCTCGATCTGTGCATCCGGGTGGCGCGCGCCGGTTATCGGATCGTCTACGACGGCCGGGTGCAGATCATCCACCTGAAGGGGATGAGCGTGGCGAGGGACTACGAACGAATGGCCCGGGCGATCTTTGATGCCAACCGCGACGTGTATCTCAAGCATTTCAACCCGCGCGGCTCGGCGCTGGTGCGTTGGAAATATCGGCTGGCGTTCGGAGCATGGGAAACGCTGGCTCGCTTCCGGACAAGGCTCACGGGTTCCCCCCGGGTGCGACCACAGTAATGATGGACTGCCACCCAAACCGGCCGGGCTCCTCTTTCACCAGAAACCGGCAACGATGAACACCGCAGTATGCAATCATTCGCAGTCGAGGCTGTCGGCGGTCCCCCTTATCACTCGTTGGGCGGTTTCCGGAAAAACGACAGATGCCGCTGTTCCAGCCAGCGGAGCCGCGCGGCGATGACCGGTGAATCGGGTGCTGGAGAATAGACCCAGAAATTCGATGCTTTGTTCGCGGCATCCAGATCTCGCGTCTGCAGGTAGCTCGCGACCCAGAGATTCTTCCCTTTTGCCACAGTGGCGGCATAATCTTCTGGCCTGAAATTGCTCCAGACCACGCAAGCCAGGGCCATCCAGCCAACGGCAAAGCCAAGCCGGAATTTGATTCCTCGCGCAATCGCCCAACCCTCTACGGCGAGGGCGAGTCCGCAAACGGCCGGCATCATCAATGTGATATACCGCCACATGAAGGCGGCCTGCAAAGTCACGGGCAGGCGCCCTACCGCCGTTAACGCCGCGTACATCAGCGAAGTGCCCGTTAGAATCCACACGGCTCGTGATCGAGCGGTCGCGCTCCGCCGCCAGATCATAACCGCACCTGCGAGGAAGGCGGCCACGACCAAGCCAAGCATTATGGCCCCGACTGCTGTGGAAGCGATCGAAAGCGCCCGCCATCCGAGCAGACTTGAGAACATCAACGCTCCGAACCGGCCGTAATCCCACCAGTTCGTTACCGGAAAGCGCCAGCCCGGCGTGCCCCGGTCCCAGTGATATCCACGCGCAAAAATGGCCGCCGCGACGCCCAGAATGAGAAGAATCACCGCCGCCTGGCGGCGATCCACCTGTGCTTCTCCTTTTCCCGGTCGCAACAACACCAACAGCGCAAGACCGACGGTCACGGGTGCGCCGCAAGAGCCATAGCCGGTGAACAGGGTAAGCGTGCCGAAAACACCCACCCCGAGGATCCGTGTTGTCGGGCCTGCCGGGCCCCATGCGTACGCAAGCAGGAAAGTGAACAAAAGGGGCAGGATCGAATGAGCCAGATTCGGCGTATACGTCATGGTCTCCCAATGGATCGGGCTCAGCAGCAGCAGAGGAAACGCGGCGTCGCTCCAAGACAGGCTTCCACGTAACCGCGCCGCCAGTAAGATCGCAGCGATCGTCGCCAGGGAAAGCACCACCACAGCGGCCCATGCTTCCGCGCGCACATTC
>CAJAKX010000378.1 GCA_903940425.1 uncultured Opitutia bacterium
GGGAGGCCTTGAGCTCATGGAGGCGCTTGATCTGCGCCTCGCGCACGGCGGTGTTGTCCACCTCGAGGATGTCGAGGGGCGCCTCCTGTTCGAGCATGGCCTGGTTGACGCCGATGATGGTCTCCTTGCCCGAATCGATGGCGGCCTGGCGACGCGCGGCCGCCTCCTCGATGCGCATCTTGGGCAGGCCGGTCTCGATGGCCCGGGCCATGCCGCCGAGCGATTCGACCTCCGCCAGATGCTGGCGCGCCCTTTGAATGAGCGCGCCGGTGAGATACTCGACGTAGTACGAACCGGCCCACGGATCGACCGTGCGGCAGATGCCGGTCTCCTGCTGGAGGTAAAGCTGGGTGTTGCGCGCGATGCGGGCCGAGAAATCGGTGGGCAGCGCCATCGCCTCGTCGAGCGAGTTGGTGTGGAGCGACTGCGTCTGGCCGCCGGCGGCGGCCAGCGCCTCGAGGCAGGTGCGGGCGACGTTGTTGAAGGGATCCTGCGCGGTGAGGCTCCAGCCGGAGGTCTGCGAGTGCGTGCGGAGCGCGAGCGACTTGGGGTTTTGCGGGCTGAACCGGGCGACCATCTCCGCCCAGAGCACGCGGGCGGCGCGCAGCTTGGCGATCTCCATGAAGAAATTTTTGCCGATGCCCCAGAAGAAGCTCAGGCGCGGGGCGAACGCATCGATGTCGATGCCGGCCTGCACGCCGGTGCGCAGATATTCGAGGCCGTCGGCCAGCGTGTAGGCCAGCTCCAGGTCGGCCGTGGCGCCCGCCTCCTGCATGTGGTAGCCGGAGATCGAGATGCAGTTGAACTTGGGCATGTGCTTCGCGCAGTAGGCGAAGATGTCGGCGATGATGCGCAGCGAGGGCCCGGGCGGGTAGATGTAGGTGTTGCGCACCATGAACTCCTTGAGGATGTCGTTCTGGATCGTGCCCGCCAGCTCCGGGAGCTTCGCGCCCTGCTCCAGCGCGGCGGCGATGTAGAACGCCATGATCGGGATGACTGCGCCGTTCATCGTCATCGACACCGAGACCTCGCGCAGCGGGATCCCGTCGAAAAGCTGCTTCATGTCCAGGATCGAGTCGATCGCCACACCGGCCTTGCCGACGTCGCCCACGACGCGCGGATGGTCGGAGTCGTAGCCGCGGTGCGTCGGGAGGTCGAAGGCAACCGAAAGGCCCATCTGGCCCGCGGCGAGATTGCGGCGGTAGAAGGCGTTGCTCTCGGCGGCGGTCGAGAAGCCGGCATACTGGCGCACCGTCCACGGCCGCGTGACATACATCGTCGGGTACGGCCCGCGCAGGAACGGCGGGAAGCCCGGCATCGAATCGAGCGGCTGTCCGACGGTCGCGAGGTCGGCCGCGGTGTGGACGGGCTTCACGGCAATCTGTTCAATGGTCATCCACGGGGCCGTCTCCGCGGCGGGGCTGGCCGGCGCGACGGGCGCCGCGGGATCGTCGAAGGAAATCCTGGTGAAATCCGGGTGGGCTTTCATGGGAGGACGCCGGCGAGGCGCTGCAGCTGGGCGAGGGTCGCCCGGACGTTGGAGCGAAGGTGGATGAATTCATCGAAACCGGCGGCGCGGAACTCCTGCTCCCGCCCGCCTGGATGGCCGGCGAGGACCACGACGAGCGCGGGCCGGGCGGCCTTGATGCGCCGGGCGAAAACCGGCGCCAGCTGCGGATAAGTGTCGTCCGTCGAGCAGAGCACGGCGATGGCTGCGCCGGAGGCCGTAGCGGCGCCGGCCGCCTCCTCGGCGGTGGCGAAGCTCTTCCGGCCATCGATCTCGAAGCCGGCGATGGCGAAAAAGCCCGCGGCGAAGTCGGCCCGCGCCTTGTGCTGCTTCGGCGGACCCATTCTGGCCAGAAAAACCCGGGCCCGTTTGCCGGTGCGTGTCAGAAAATCGTCCCCGGTGCGGCGCACGGTTTCGAAGCCTCCGGCGGCGCGGAACGGCCGGAGGGCGGGCGCGGTCGGACCAGCCTCACGTTTCTGCGTCCAGGCGATGCGCAGCGTGGGCAGCGTGGTGCGCTTCGCGGCCGCAGTCTGGAGGGCGGAGAAACTCTTGATGGATTTCGGCACGGATTTGCGCCGCGCGCGGTCGACCGCCCCCGCCCGGGGTGCGTTCCGCGGCTCCTCCCGCAGATTGGGCTGCGCCGTGGTGCCGAGGATCGGGTGGCGGCGCGTGTCGACCAGCGCCTGCTTGTCCTCGGCCGCCTTGGCCACGAGTGACTGCGGGAAACCGGCGAGCACGGCCTGCGCCATGCCGCCGCGCGACTCCACCTCCTGAAAAAGCGTCCAGGCCTTGCGCGCCAGCTGCTCGGTGAGCACCTCCACGTACCAGGCGCCGCCGGCGGGGTCGATCTGGTGCTCGAACGAAAACTCCTCGGCGAGGATGGCGTGCAGGTTGCGCGACATGCGCTCGCCCAGCTCGGTGGGCTCGCCGGTGACCTCGTCATAGGGACGAATGTCAATCGCATCGGCTCCGCCGACGACGGCGGAAAGCGCCTGGGTGGTGACGCGGAGCAAATTGACGTGGGGATCGTAGAGCGTCTTGTCCCATGCGGCCGTGCGCGCGGCGATGAACACCTTTTGCGCGCCGGCGTCGGCGCCAAAGGCTCCGGTCATCTTCGCCCAGAGCACGCGGGCGGCGCGCAGCTTGGCGATTTCCATGAAGAAATCCACGCCGACTGCAAAACCAAGGTGGGTGTGCGCGGCGATCTGCGCGGGCGCCACGGCGCGGTCCAGCAGCCGGCGCCAGTATTCGGCGCCGGTGGCGAGCGCGAAGGCCAGCTCCTGCACGGCGGTGGCGCCGCCTTCATGCCAGAGATGCGCGCCGATGCCCACGATGCGGGCGGACAGGCCGGCTTTTTCGGCCTCCCGCATGCCCTCCGCCGCATCGTCGAAGCAGAGCGCCAGGGGCATGGGCAGCGAGCCGTGGCTCAACAGCCAGCCCAGCGGATCGGCCCGCACCGGCGCATCTTTTCCTGGACGCGTCATGGCCAGTGCCAGCGCCGGCAGCGGCGAAAATTCATACTCCGAAGGCTCGGTGCACGCCTCCCAGCGCCTCCCGCGTTCATCGGGCCGCCGGGCGCCACGCAGGTAGGGCGGTTCGCCGGGCGCGGCCGTGAGCTTCAGCGCCGCCGCGTCCTCCCGGCGGTAGAGCGGCTGCACGTCGATGCCTTCCGGCGTGCGCGTCACGAGTTTTTTCTCGAGCGGTACGCCCTTGAGCTCCTGCTCAACGGCCGCGCGCCAGTCCGCATAAGTCGCTGGTGGAAAAGAGGGAGGGGATTTTTCGAGTTGATCCGTGGCTGTCATTAACGGGATGAATCGCGAGGCGCGGTTGCCCGCATTTTCGGCGCAGTGCATCAGCTTGTGAAATCATCTTGGCAACGCTGAACCGCCGAAAGACCAAGCGATGAGGGCACTTTGCCAAAATATGCGCAGAGCTAATCCTCGCACTTCGGCATACTGCGTATCGCCAGAGCTATACCTATAAGAAATGATTAAGCAAATCGATCACCTAGGCATCGCGGTCCGCTCGCTTGACGAGACTGTACCCGTTTATGAAAAAGCGCTTGGGTTGCGCTGCGAGCACCGCGAGGAGGTTCCGTCCCAGAAGGTGCGCACTGCGTTCTTCGATGTCGGTGGCGTCCATTTGGAACTGCTTGAACCGACCTCGCCCGAGAGCCCGATCGCCAAATTTCTGGCCGACCGCGGGGAAGGCATCCATCATATCGCGTTTCGCACGGACAATATCACGGACCAGCTGGCGCAGGCCGCCGGCGCCGGCATGCGTCTGATCCATGAAAAGCCCTTTGAAGGCGCAGCGGGCAAGCTCGTCGCCTTCCTGCATCCCAAGTCGACGCACGGGGTGCTGACCGAACTTTGCGCCTCGAAGCCGGCCTAGGCCGGTGCCACTGTCAACTTCGCCATGCCCATTTCCCCCACCCTGCTCAGCAACCTCGAGCAAAAACGCCGCACTGCCTACGCCGCGGGCGGCGAGGACAAGCTCGCCGAGCGCCGCAAGATGGGCCTCCTGACCGCCCGCGAGCGTCTCGCCGTCCTCTTCCAGGAAAACACGTTCATGGAATGGGGCCTGCACGCCCAGCATGACTGCCATGACTTCGGCATGGAGGGCAAATCCATGCCCGGCGACGGCGTCATCACCGGCGTCGGCTATGTCGACGGCCGGCCGGTTGCGGCCTTCAGCCAGGACTTCACCGTCGGCGGCGGCGCACTCGGCCGCATCCATTCCAAGAAGATCTGCGACCTCATGGATTACGCGCAGAAGTCGGGCATTCCGCTGATCGGCATCAACGACTCGGGCGGCGCGCGCATCCAGGAGGGCGACGACTCGCTCTCCGGCTACGGCCAGGTGTTCTTCCGCAACGTCGAGCTCTCCGGCCTAGTGCCGCAGATTTCCGTCATTGCCGGACCATGCGCGGGCGGTGCGGCCTATTCGCCGGCCCTGTCCGACTTCCTCATCATGACGCAGAAGAACGCCAGCATGTTCATCTGCGGCCCGGAGGTCATCAAGGCGGCCACCGGCCAGAGCACCACGATGGAAGAGGTGGGCGGCGCGGCGGCCCACGCCACGGTGAGCGGCAACGTGCATTTCCTCGCCGAAAACGACACCCACGCCCTGCAGATCGCCCGCAAGCTGCTTTCCTTCCTGCCCTCCAACAACGTGGTGGATCCGCCGCATAGCCCCACCCCGCTGGTGGACATGTCGCCCGATCCGGAACTGAACCAGCTCGTGCCCGAGGATCCCAAGGCGCCCTTCGACGTGCATGACGTCATCGGGCGGCTGGTGGACGAGGGCGATTTCCTCGAGGTGCATCGCGACTTTGCGAAGAACCTCGTGGTGGGCTTCGGCCGCGTGCAGGGCGTCGTGGCCGGCTTTGTGGCCAACAATCCCGCCCAAAAGGCCGGCGCGCTCGACATCGACGCGTCCGACAAGGGCGCCCGCTTCATCCGTTTTTGCAACGTCTTCAACATTCCCATCGTCACGCTGGTGGACGTCCCCGGCTTCCTGCCGGGCGTCGCGCAGGAGCGCGGCGGCATCATCCGCCACGGCGCGAAGATGCTCTTCGCCTACGCCGCGTCCACCGTGCCGAAGCTGACCTTCATCATGCGCAAGGCTTACGGCGGCGCCTACCTTGCCATGTGCAGCCGCGACATGGGCGCAGACATCGTTTATGCCTGGCCCTCGGCCGAGATCGCCGTCATGGGCGCCGAGGGGGCGGTCAAGATCCTCTTCAAGCGCGAAATCAGCACCGCCAGCGATCCCAAGGCCCGGGAGAAGGAACTCGCCGCCGAGTATCGCGAGAAGTTCGCCTCGCCCTACGAGGCCGCGGCCAAGGCGATGATCACCGACATCATCGAGCCCGCGCAGACGCGCGGCGTGCTGGCGATGGCCCTGCGCAACACCCTCTCGAAACGCGAAACGCGGCCGCCCAAGAAACACGGCAACATTCCCCTGTAATCGCGCCGTCCTCTTCCCTCCGCCTTCATGATGAAAAAATTGCGAGTCACGGTTGATGGCAAAGTGTATGAAGTGACGGTTGAAATCCTCGACGAGGGCATCGAGTCCGGTGCCCTGCCCGTCGTTGCTCCCGTCGCGTCCCATATCGCCTCCGCGCCGGTGGTGGCGCCCGTCACCCCGCCCGCTCCAGCCAAACCGGCCGCCGTGGCCGGCGCCGTCAAGAGCCCGCTCGTCGGCAAGGTCATGTCGGTCGACGTGAAACCGGGCCAGGATGTCAACGAAGGCCAGCGGGTCATGACCCTCGAGGCCATGAAGATGAACACCTACATCTATGCACCGAAAACGGGCCGTGTCTCCACGGTGCAGGTCAACCCCGGCGATGCCGTCGAGGAGGGTGCGGTGCTGATGGTCATGGCCTGATGCCGCCCTGCCCGGTCGCTTTCCTGAAATGAACTACCAAACACTGGGACTGCTCATCCTGCTGGGGGCGCTGACCTACCTCTGGCTGGTGGTGAACCGTCTCAGCCGAACGGTGCGCATCCTCGAGCAACGCGCCCTCCCGTCCGCCCCCGCGCAACCGGCTCGACCGGTGACGGCCGGCGCGGAGGCCCTCGACGAGGGTGTCGTCGCCGCCATTGCCGCCGCGGTCGCGATCGTCATCAGGGTTCCGCACCGCATTGTCGCCGTGCACCCCGACTATGGAGCCCAGCACGCCTGGTCCGCCGAAGGTCGCCGGGAAATCTACCTCTCCCACAAGGTCCGCTGAGAAGCCCGCCACCATGCTTAACGACCTCGCCACGATTCCGGAACTCGACGTCCGCGCCATCGACGGCTGGACGCTGCACGAGTTTGCCGAGGTCACCTCGACCAATGCCCTGGCCGCGCATCTGCCGCCGTGGTCGGCCGTAAC
>CAJAKX010000379.1 GCA_903940425.1 uncultured Opitutia bacterium
CGCGGCCAGCGCCGCGGTGGCGTTGAGGGCATTGAAGGCGCCCCGGGCACGGACGGGCATCTCCAGAGAGGGAAAACCGGCATCCAGCCGGAGCACGAGGTGGCTCTCCGCTTCGCGCACCACGCGCGAGCGGTAATGTCCGTTCGCACCAAAGGTGAACGTGCCGGCCTTGGCGCCCGCCACCGCCCGCACCGACATGGCGCAGGCCGGGTCGAACACCACCGCCTGCCGGGTGCGGGCGACCAGATGGCGGAAGGTCTCCTCCAGTTGTTCGACCCGCTCGTAATAATCGGGATGATCCCAGTCGAGGCTCACCAAAACGGTGATTTCGGGTGAAAAGCGATCGATGGTGCCGTCGCTCTCGTCGATCTCGGCCACGACCCAGTCGCTTGAACCGCGGCGGCCGGGCGGCACGACGTCGTCGTTGAAAAGGCCGCCCAGCAGCCAGCCGCAGGGAAAACCGGCCCGGCGCAGCGCAGTGATGAGCATGCCCGTGGTGGTCGTCTTGCCGTGCGCACCCACGACAGCGACGAGTTTGCTGCCCCGGAGGATCTCGGCCAGCATCTCGCCCCGTCGCACCAGCGGCAGGCCGCGCGCCGCGGCGCGCACCCGCGCCGGGTGGCCGGCGGGGATGGCGGACGAATGCACGACCAGGTCGCAGGCCTCGGGCACGTCGCCCGACCCGGTGACCGTCACGCCCGCCGGTTCCAGCCAAGCGCGCACCGCGGGCGGGAGCGCGTCATCCTCGCCACTCACCGTGAAGCCCGTCTGCCGCAGGTAGAGGGCCAGCGGAGCCATGCCCGTTCCACCGACGCCGACGAGATGCAGGGCGCGGACATCACGGTCGAAGGGTCGTGGCAGCGGCAAGGGTCTCATGCGGCTCGCTTCTGGGATTCCGCCGGTGACGGCGGCGACGACGCGCCTTCCGCCGGCCGGGCGGAGGCGGGGGACGCCAGTCCCTCGAGATCGTCGAGGATGAGGTCCAGCATGTTGGCCCGGTCCATCCGCTGCAGGTTCGCGCGGAACTTGCGGAGCAGCCAGTCGTTGAAGATGACGTCGCGCACCTCGCGATCGAGGTCGGCGAGGTATTGCTGGTCGATGACGATGCCGCCGCCCTGCCGCTCGAAGAAGCGCGCATTGGCCCACTGGTGGTTGTCGGCGGCCTGCGGGAACGGCACGAGGATGGCGGGGGTCGCACAGCGGATGAGTTCGGCGATGGTGCCCGCCCCGGCGCGCGACACGACCAGGTCGGCCGCCGAGAGCAACGTGGCCACGTCGTCGCAGAAGGACATGAAGACCGCCTTGACCGGCTGGCCCGAGTTCGCGCGCAGTTCGCGCACCTCGTCCCCGCCCTTGCCGAGGCCGGTGACGCAGCAGACCTGGATGCCCTCGCCCGCCAAACGCTCAAGGCGCTCGCGCACCCAGCGGTTGAGCGACGAGGCCCCCTGACTGCCGCCGAAGATGACGAGGACCTTTTGTGACGGATCGAATCCGAGCCGGGCCTGCGCGGCCTCACGCGGGAGACGGACGATCTCCCGGCGCACCGGCAGTCCGGCATGACGCACGCCGGCCATGCGCACGCCCGTCAGGCGGACGCCCGGCGGGAGGTACAGGCGCCGCGCGAGTCCCCCGAGCAGCCGGATGGCGCGGCCGGGTACGCGGTTCGCCTCATGCAGCGCGACGGGCCGGCGAAACAGCGCCGCCACCACGATGATGCCCGCCGTGGTGAAACCGCCAAACCCGACGATGACATCAGGCCGCCACGACCGGATGATGCGGGCGCTGTACAAAAACGCCGCCGCCTGCCACCAGATGAAACGCACGAGGCCGGCGGGATGAAGCGTGAACGGCGCGCCGGGAATGCGCTCGAAATGGAGATGCGGGTATTTTCCGATGAGACGCGCGTCGACCTTCCGGTGGCTGATGAGGAGCATGGTCTCGTGCCCGCGCGCATTGAGCCCCTCCGCCAGCGCGATGCCCGGCGAGAGGTGCCCGCCCGTGCCTCCGCATGCGATGAGAAAACGGCTCATGATGTGGATCCTTTCAGCCGGCCGTCTCCGCCACGCCGCCCCTCACGCCATGACCTCCTTCAGGCTGCGTTCCCGGCGCATGAGCGCCGGCCTGGTCCAGGCGCGCTGGGTGTTGAGGAAAATCCCGACCAGAATGCCCATCAGCAGCAGATTCGACCCGCCCGCGCTGATGAACGGCAGCGACATGCCCTTGGTCGGCAGGCAGCCCGTGACGACGCCGAGGTTGATGAGCGCCTGCAGGCTGATGAGCAGCAGGCTGCCGGCCACGAGCAGAAACTGGAAAAGGTTAGGCGCCTTGCGCAGATGGAGAAGTCCCACCGCGAAGATCACCGCAAAAAGCACCACCACGCCGATGGTGAACACGAGGCCCAGCTCCTCGCCGATGACCGCGAAGATGAAGTCGGTGTGCACCTCGGGCAGGAAGCTGTTCTGCTGGCGGCCCTGGCCGAGGCCGACGCCATCCACGCCGCCGGCCGCAAAGGCCAGGATCGCCTGCCAGAGCTGATAGGTGCCGCTGCTCTTGTTGCCCTCGACGTCGAGAAACGCCGTGAAGCGGGCCAGCCGGTTGGGATTGTGGAGGACCGCGAGCGTGAGGACGCCGGCCGCGCCCAGAAACGCCGAAAGAAGATAGCGCAGCCGGCCGCCGGCAAGGAACAGGAGCGTGACGCCGATGGCGAAGGTGAGCGCCGCGGTGCCGAAATCAGGCTCCAGCAAAACAAGTCCGGCGAAGAGGCTGATCCAGGCCAGCGGCGCCATGAAGCCGCGGACGAATTCGTGGATGCGTGTCTGGTTAAGCGCGAGGTAATGCGCCAGTCCGAAGATCATCGCGAGCTTGGCAAACTCTGAAATCTGCAGTCGCGCCGGCCCAAACCCGAGCCAGCGGCGGCTGCCTTTCACCTCGATGCCGATGCCGGGGAGCAGCACGAGGGCCAGCCCGACGAGGCACACGGCCGCGAAAACCCACACATGGCGTCGCGCATCCTCCAGATCCACACGGCTGACGGCAAAACAGGCCACGGCGGCGAGCACGAACCAGATGAGCTGCTTGGTGAGGTAGAAATAGGGATCGATCTTGAGCGACACGCTCGCGCTGAACAGGACGGTAAGACCGAGGATGGAAAGACCGAGGACGCAGACGAGGATGATGGTCGCGGGATTGATGACCGGGACCCAGCGCGGTTTTTCCAAGGGTTCAGAGGGCATCGAAGGTGAAAGGCGGATCAGTGCTGACGGCATAGGCAGCGCCGCGGGGCCTCCTCTCTTTTCCCGGACCGGGTGAGGAGAGGCTCGCGGCGCCTTGAAAGACACGATGGAAGGGAAAACCTTACGGAGTCTTCGCCGCGCCCGTGTCATCGACCTTGATGACCGGGACGTTGCTCTGCGGCTTCAGGCCGGCGTCGAGATCCTGGTCAGGCGGCGGTGGTGGTGGCGTCGTGGGCGCCGCCGGCACCGAGATGGCGGGTATTGTCGTGGCGGACGGGCTGGCGGCCGGCGCGGTCGCCGGGGCAGCCGGGGCGGCCCCACCCACAGCCGTGAAGCCGGGGATCACGAGTTCCTGACCCGGGCGGATCTTCTTCGGATCAGCGATGTTGTTCGCGACGGCGAGATCGGAGACTTTCACCTGATACTTTCGCGCGATCGCGCCGAGCGTTTCACCGGGCTTGACGACGTGGATCACGGAGCCATCCGGCTTCTTGACCGGCGCCGTGGAAATGCTGGACGGAGCGGCCGGCGGAGGAGCGATCGTCTCACCCGTGGCGGGGGCGGAACCCGACGGCAGCTTGAGTTCCTGACCAACCCGTACGTAGTCGCTCTTGAGGCCATTGACACGTTTCAACTCGGCGGTCGTGGTGCCCGCATGCCGGGCGATGATGGCAAGCGTGTCGCCGGGTTTGACGGCGTAGGTGGCTGCCATGCCGGTGTCGGCGCCGCCTGGGGCGGTGGCCGCGCCGGCCGGGGTCTTGCCGGGGATGAGGAGCTTCTGGCCGACGCTGAGCCGCGAGTTGCTGGTCAGCTTGTTGGCCTTCTCGAGCTCGGCGACGGTAGTGCCGTGTTTCTTCGCGATCTTCCAGAGGCTGTCGCCGGCCGCCACCGCATACATGGTGGCGGGAGTGACGTCGGCCGGCGGCGCGCTTTCCAGCGCCGCGGCGGCCGGGGTGCCGGGCCGGGTCGGGCTGTAACGCACGACCGCCGACGAGGGAATGTTGACGGAAACCGCGGAAGCGGAATCGGCGGGCGCGGTGGCCGGATTGAGCGCCGACGCGGCGCCGGTGCCGGCGTCGCCCGCCGGGGTCGTGTCAGTGGCGACCGGCGTGGAGCCCTGGCTGGTGGAACGGCAGCCAGGATTAACAAACATGAGAAAGAAGGCGACGACGTGGATGGCCACGACGATACCAAGGATCTTCAGAATATTCATGGGCAGTGGCGGTGGGCTGGATTATGGGTCGATGAAGGGCGGAATGGCTACTGAAAAGTGGAAGTTGCTCCCAAGTTGCTCACCAGCTTTTCAAACTGGTTGCCACGGTCGGCGTAGCCGCGGAACATGTCGAAGCTGGCGAACCCAGGACTGAGGACGATGTGATCGCCCGGCCGCGCGGCGGCATTGGCCCCGTGCACCGCCTTCTCCAGTGTGCCGCACACGGTATGCGGGACTTGGTGGGCGGCGCAAAAGGTGGCCAGCACGGTCCGCGTCTCGCCAATGAGCCAGACATGCTTGGTCCGGCCGGCAATGCGCTGGATGAACGCCAGGAGATCGCCGCCCTTGGCCCGGCCGCCGGCAATGAGATGCACCGGCGCGGCAAAGGTGGCCAGTGCGGCCTCGACCGCATGGAAGTTCGTCGCCTTGGAATCATTCCAGAACGACACCCCGTGGAGCTCGCCGATCCGGGTGAGCCGGTGCCGGCCGAGGGTGAAGGTGCGGGCCGCGGCGTAGAGCGCGGATTCCGGGCGCCCCTCGTGCCGCCACCAGGCCCGGGCCAGCAGGAAGTTCTCGCGCTGCGGATACCGGGCGAAAATGGTGCCTTCAAGCTGCGGATCAGGCGCGGCGCCTTCGCTGGACACGCCGGCCTCCGGCGGCAGCTTCCGCCCAAACTCGCGTGCAAACCGCTGCACGCTGGTTCCGGCAAACACCGCGCCGTCGCGGGTGCGCTCGAAAAGATTCCATTTCGCCGCGAAATAGGCCGCGAGGTCCGGATGCCGTTCGAGATGATCCTCCGCAAAATTGGTCCACAGCGTGGCGTCCGCCCGGAAATGCCGCAGCGTCTCGGCCTGAAATGAACTCACCTCGCAGAGGGCGACCGCATCCTCGCCCGGAGCGCGCTTGAAGGTGACGAGACGGCTGAACGGGAACCCGACATTGCCGACCGCGTAGGCATCCTCGCCCGACGCCGTGAGCGCGTGGGTGAGAAACTCGGTGAGCGTGGTCTTGCCGTTGGTGCCGGTGATGGCAATGAGCCGGCCGCGCCAGAGAAGCGACGCGAAGTCGAGCTCGCCGAGGCAGGTGCAGCCGGCGGCGCGCGCGGTCTGCAGCCAGGCGTGCCCCGGGGAGAAGCCGGGGCTGAAGACCACGAGGGGATGCCGCCTGGCCTCGGCCGGCGTGAAGCCCCGCGCCGTCCCGATGCCGTGTTGCTCGTCGAAAATCTCCTCCCGGGCGCCGAGCAGCGCGAGCAATTCGCGCACGGCCTGGCCGCTCACGCCGCCGCCGAGAATGGCGACGGGGTGCGCGAGCAGCGGCACCAGAAAATCGGGTGGAACCAGCGTCATGGAGGGATTGCCGTCAGCATAGTCGCCGACCGCGGCGGGGCGAAACGATTCGAAGGGAGCGAGGGAGATGGTGGAGGAGAGCATGGGATAACATCAACGGAGTTTGAGGGTGCCAAGGCCCGCGAGGGCGCACATGAGCGAGAGAATCCAGAAGCGCAGCACCACCTTGGTCTCCGGCCAGCCGCGCTTTTGAAAATGGTGATGGATCGGCGCCATGAGAAAGAAGCGCCGGCCCTCGCCGAAGCGGTGTTTGGTGACTTTGAAAAAACCGATCTGGATGATGACCGACCCCGCCTCCATGACGAACACGCCGCCGACGATGATCAGCGTGAGCGGCTGCTGCACCATGAAGGCCAGCACGCCGATAAGGCCGCCAATGGCCAGCGAGCCGGTGTCGCCCATGAACACCTCGGCCGGATAGGAATTGTACCAGAGGAAGGCCATGCCCGCCCCGACCAGCGCGCCGCAGATGACCGTCAGCTCGTTCGTGCCCGGAACGTAACTGATCAACAGGTAGTGGGAGGTGTCCACCCGTCCTGCCACGTAGGCCATGATGCCATAAACCAAGGCGACGGTGATCGTGCATCCGATCGCCAGACCATCGAGTCCATCCGTCAGGTTGATCGCGTTGCTGAAGCCGACGATCCAGAAAAAAACCAGCGCGAAAAGCGCGATCACCCCAAAGCTTCCCGCGAATACCAGCACCGGCTCCTTGTAGAACGGCACCCATAGCTCGCGGATTTTCTGGGCACTGGTCGGGTGCCAGATGAGCGCGGCGAGCGCGATGACGGTGATCAGCGTCTGCCAGAGGATCTTTTCCCAGGAGGAGATGCCGTCCCGATTCTTGCGCACGACCTTCAGATAGTCGTCGCGAAAACCCACGGCGGTGAGCCCCGCAAACACAAACATGCTCACCGCCACCCAGATGTTGGGCTGGGCCCAGAGGAACGTGCTGCCGAAGACCGAGAAAAAGATCAGCAGGCCACCCATGGTCGGCGTGTTTTTCTTGTCGAACCGTTGCGCGAGGTCGCCGGTGCGGTCGTCGTCGTAGTGCTGGCCGAACTTGAGCGCGCGGAGCTGCGTGATGAGCCAGGGGCCGATGAGAAAGCCGATGACCGACGCCGTGCCCGCCGCCATCAGGGTGCGAAAGGTCACGGCCCGCAGCAGGCGCAGCGGACCGAACACGTCCTCGTACTGGGAGAGATAGCTCAGCATGCGACCGTCTCCTGCGGCGCGCCCGTGGCCAGCGCCCGTTCCAGTTGATACCGCCGGCTGCCCTTCAGGAACACCGCGCCGCGGAATCCGGCGAGAAACGCCGCCACCGGCGCCAGGTCGGCGACCACCTCGATCTGCTCCGCCGCGTTGCCGTTCTCGAGCAGGCCGTCGCGCAGCGCCGCGGCCTGGTCGCCGAGGATGAACAGCCGGTCGCCCGGACGCAGGTGCAGCGTGCGGCCGAGCCGGCGGTGATACTCCGCGGCCCGCGGTCCGAGTTCCTCCATGCAGCCGAGCACATAGGCGCGCGGCGGGCCGGCGGGCGCCAGCGACGCAAAATTGTCCAGCGCGTCCGCCATCGAGGCGGGATTGGCATTGTAGCAATCGAGGTAGAGCAGCCGGCCGCCTTCGCGGCGCAGTTCGCCCCGCCACCTCGCGGGCCGCCAAGCCGTCAGGCGCTGCTGGATGACCCCGGGCGCCACCCCGAGCCAGAGCGCGGCGCAGATGGCGAGCACGGCGTTCTGCGCCATGCCGGCGGACACCCGCTGCATCGTGAAGGTGAGCGGCGGGGGCGGCCCGTAGGCGATGGCCAGGGCGGTCGTGTTGTTCCGCTGGGTGATGGCAAAGTAGACCTTGTCCTTCGGCGGCTCGGAGGGCCGCACCACCTCGGCCGGCTCGACGATCATCGTACGGACATCGAGGGCGCGGAAGGCCTCGAACTGGAGGCACGGCCGCGGGAAAATCGCAATCCCGGCCGGCCGCACGGCGGCGGGCAGCGCGGCCTTCTCCCGGGCAACGCCATCGGCATCGCCCAGCTCCAGCAGATGCGCCGGGGCGACCAGCGTGATGATCGCCAGATCCGGTTCGATCATGCCGGCCAGCGGCCTCATCTCGCCGGGCGCGCTGACCCCGGCTTCGACGACCGCAAAGCGATGCACCGCGGGATCCAGCCTCGTAAGCGTCAGCGGCACGCCGATGTGGTTGTTGAGATTGCCCTCGGTGGCGAGCACGGCGGGCTCGCCGCCGAGCAGCAAGGCGACGAGATCCTTGGTGGAAGTCTTGCCGACGCTGCCGGAGATGCCGATGACCGGGCCGGGAAACAAGCGGCGGTGTTCGCGGGCGATCAGCTGGAAAGCGCCGAGCGGGTCCGCCACCACCAGTTGCGGCAGCGTCAACGCGGAGTCGGCGCGGCTGACCATGGCGCCCGCGGCACCCGCGGCCTGCGCCGCGGCGAGAAATTCGTGCCCGTCGCGCCGGTCGGTTTTCAGCGCCACAAACAGCTGGCCCGGCCGGAGGGTGCGGGTGTCGGTGCTGAAGCCGGTGATGGCTGCGGCCGGGACGGTGGTCCAGCGTCCGCGGGACCAGGCGGCAAGTTGGTCTGGAGAAAACACCGGCATGACTAGATTCCGCTGCGGTTCATCCTTCCTTGATCTGCTTGACCGCGATCAGCTCCCGCACCACCTGCCGGTCGTCGAACGGGATGACTGTGTCGGCGAACTCCTGGTAGGACTCGTGGCCCTTGCCCGCGATGAGCAGGCAGTCGCCCGGCCGGGCGGCGTCCAAGGCGAGGCTGATGGCCCGGCGGCGTTCGTCGATGAAGGTGATCTTGCCGGGCGTGGCGACGCCCTGCTTCATGTCCGCGAAGATCTGCGCGAGCGGCTCGCTGCGCGGGTTGTCGGCCGTGGCCCACGCGAAATCGGCCAGCGCCTGCACGGCGCGCGTCATGAGGGGACGCTTGGTGCGGTCGCGGTTTCCGCCGCAGCCGAAGACGACGAGCAGGCGGCCGGGCGTGACGGCGCGGAGCATGCCGAGGGCGTTATGCAGCGCGTCGTCGGTGTGCGCGTAGTCCACCAGCACGTTGAAAGGCTGGCCCTCCTCGATGCGCTCCATGCGGCCGGCGACGCTTTTGAACGAGCGCAACTTGGGCAGGAGCGCGGCCACATCGCCCCCGAGGGCGCAACACGTGGCGAGCGCGGCCAGGAGATTGCTGACATTGTAGCGGCCGATGAGCGGGCTCTCGACGTCGGCGGCGCTGCCGGGCCAGACGCAGCGGAAGGTGGTGCGCTTGAACTCGAGGTTGACCGCCTCCGCGCGCACGGCGGCGGCGGGATTTTCCCCGAAGGTGACCAGCCTCACGCCGGGTGGGATTTTTTCCGCCAGCTGCCGGCCGTACGGATCGTCGAGGTTGATGACGGCGACGCGGGGCGGCGCACCGGTGCCGCCGGCAAAAAGCCGCGACTTCACCTCGAAGTAGGCGTCCAGCGACTTGTGATAGTCGAGGTGGTCCCGCGTGAGATTGGTGAAAACAACCGCGCTGAAATGCAGGCCGCGCACGCGCTGCTGGTCGATGCCGTGCGAACTCACCTCCATGACCGCCTGGCGGCAGCCGGCATCGCGCATCTGGGCGAGCATGCCGAAAATATCGAGCGACTCGGGCGTGGTCTTGTAGGACGGCACTGTGCGCGTGCCCAAGTCGTAACTGACCGTGCCGATGAGGCCGACGCGCTGGTCGCCGTTGAGCAGGTGCTTGATGAGATGGGTGACGGTGGTCTTGCCGTTCGTGCCCGTGACGCCCACCACCTCGAGCTCGCGGTCGGGAAACCGGTAGTAGCGCTGGGCCACGCGGGCGAGCGTCGCGCGGGCGTCGGCCACCTGGATGAAGGTGACCTTGCTGTGCGGCAGCGTGACCGGCTTCTGGGTGACCACGGCCACGGCGCCGCGGTTGATGGCCTCGTCAATGAAGGCCGCGCCGTCGGTGCGCAGGCCGGGCAGGGCGAAGAACAGGCTGCCCGGCACCACGCGGCGGCTGTCCATCGTGAGGCCCGAGATGGGACGATCGAGGCCGCCCTTGACGGCGCCGACCTCGTCAGCGGGGAAAAAGTCCTGGAGTTTGGGGGCCATTTTGAAGATCCGGCGGCGGACGGGCCGGCCGGCCTGGGTTAATCCACGCGGGCGCGGGCGAAAGGCATGGATGAGGGTGTAATTTTGAGGAAGGTAGGCGATCACCAGCGGTCTCCTTGCAGGGCGAGGCGGTTGCGGGGAAATTCGGTGACGGGCTTGATGTCGAGGTACTGGATGAGCCGCATGGCAATATCGTGGAACGACGGCGCGGCCACGACCCGGCCGTAGGCGACCCCCCCGCCGGGCATCTGGGCATCATCGACGATCACCGAGATGACCACGCGCGGACGGCTCGCCGGAAGGAAGCCGACGAACGAGGCGATGTGGTGCGTGGTCGAGTATTTCCCGTCGATGACCTTCTGGCTGGTGCCGGTTTTGCCGGCGACCTCGAAGTCCGGAATGGCGGCTTCGGGCGCCGTGCCGTCGGGCGTGGCGACCCCCATGAGCAGGCGCGCCATGGTCTGCGCCGTCCGCTCGGTGATGACCCGCCGGTGCGGCAGATCTGCCAGGCCGAAGACGATTTTGTCGTTCTCATCGCGCACCTGCCGGAAAAGCTGCGGATGCTGGAGCACTCCCCCGTTGGCGATGGTGGCCATGGCATAATGGATCTGCATCGGCGTGGCGGCGATGGCCTGGCCCATCGGCATGCGGGTGATGGTCAGTCCGTCCCAGTTCTTCGGCGGAGCGAGCAGGCCGTCGACCTCTCCGCCGAAGGGGAAGCCCGTCTTCTCACCAAAACCGAAGGCACGGGTATAATCATAAAACCGCTGGTCGCCCAGCAGCATGGCCAGGTGGGCCGCACCCCGATTGCTGGAGTGGCTGATGATCCCCGCTACCGTGAGGTCCTGATAGGGATGATCATCCTTGGGCAGGCGCAGATGACGGCCGTGATACTCCACCTCGGTTGAACCGACGTCGAAGGCGCTGTTCGGCGTGACCAGTCCCTCGTTCAACGCGGCGCTTGCCGCCACGATCTTGAACGTCGAGCCAGGCTCCAGCACGTCGGTCACCGCATAATTGCGCAGGGCGTCGAGCGGCGCCTTGTTGAACTCGTTGAGGTTGAATGTCGGGTAGTTGGCGAGGCCGAGGATGAAGCCTGTGTGCGCGTCGCTGACGATGATGGTGGCCTTCTGCGGCGAATATTTTTCCGCGAGGTGCTGCAATTCCTCCTCGATGAGGTGCTGCACGTAGGTGTCGATGGACAGCAGCACATCGTAGCCGTCGACTGGCGGCACCTCGCGGGTCTGGAACTGCGCCTGCTCCTGACGGCGGCCATTGCGCTCCGATTCGCGCCAGCCGTCCTGGCCGCGCAGGAAGAAATCCATGTAATGCTCGACGCCGGCCGCGGGCACGTTCTGCTTGTTGACGTAGCCGATGAGATGCGCGGCCATCGAGTTGTGGGGATAGAACCGGCGGTAGATGCGGTTGCCATAGACGCCGCGGATCTGCAGCTTCTTCACCTCATCGAAGACGTTCTCGTCGATGCCTTCCGCGAGCTTGACCCACTGCACGGGCCTGGCTTCGCGGCCACCCTCCTCCGCCGCCTCGGGGGAACGGCGGGCTGCGGCGGCGCGAATATCGATCACCGTGAGGCCCAGCAGCCGCGCCAGGTCCGGCCAGCGGGCTTCGTCCTCCGGACGGAGCATGTGCGGGTCCAGCCCGATGTCGATGAGCGTGCGGCTCGTGGCGAGGATCACGTCGTTCGCGTCGCAGATGTTGCCGCGGCGGGCGTTTTCGACGACAAAGGACCGGCGCGCCTGCTCGACGTATTTCAGCAGTTCATCGCGCTGCCACACATGCAGGTCGACCAGGCGCGCGGCGACGCCGCCGAAGCAAAAGAAGATGCCCGTGGCGAGGAAAACGATGCGGTAGTTCGACGCGAAACCTCTCGACATGGCCTTCAGCGCGTCCCTGCGCGGCGGAATACAACCGGTTGAACCTCGACGTTGAAAAGATCCTGGTTGCGCTTCGCCGCGAGCCGCTGCCCGACATCGACCGCCACGTGTTCGCTCTGCTCCTCGCGCGGCGGGACCAGACCGAGTCGCATTTCGGAATTAAGCCGGATGAGCGTGTCGGGGTTCTTCGCGGCGGCAATCTCGGCAGTAAACTGGTCGATCTGCCGCTGCACCTCGGCGAGGTCCGCC